>JAFAEX010000071.1 GCA_023423795.1 Chloroflexota bacterium
ACCCCGGCCGGCGCGAACCAGCCCACCAGCGCGGACGTCCGGCAGCCGCGCTTCGCCCGCGGGCTGACCGCGCTCGGGCTCGGCGCGGCGGCGGGGCTGATCGCGGCGGGCATCGAACGCATCCGGCGCTGACAACCGGGCATCGGCCCTGTTCCTTCACCCGTTGCACGTGAAACCATCGCCCCGGCCGGAAATGACCGGCCGGGGCCATCTGCTATGATCCGGCGGCCCGAGCGGGCGATTCCCTTCATCCCGGCCCGGCGCGAAACCCTTTGACAGGGCGGCGCGTTTCGAAGGTCGGGAAGGGGAGGAACACCGCCGGGATGGACCTGACACTTACGTGGACCACAACCGCAGCCAGGAGTGGCTCTCGTGGGAGTGGGGGCTTGACGGCGGACGACGCGGATTTGGTCGGGAGGGCCCGGGCGGGTGACCAGGTCGCGTTCGCACGCCTGTTCGAGCAGTACCACGCGCCAATCCTGAACTACGTACATCGCATGGTGGGCGACCGCGCCGTGGCCGAAGACCTGACGCAGGACACCTTCATCAAGGCCTACAACGCGCTGCCGTCCACCCGGCCGGACCTTGCGTTCAAGCCGTGGCTGTACCGGATCGCGACCAACACCGCGATCTCGACGCTGCGACGCCGCAAGATCGTCCAGTGGATCCCGTTCATGCCCGGCCACGACCGCGCCGGCGACGGGTCCATCGAACGCAGCGTGACCCAGCGCCACGACATCGACCAGGTGCTGGACAAACTGCCCAAGCACTACGCCGCCGTGCTGCTGCTGCGGCACTACCAGGGACTCTCGCTGGCCGAAACGGCCGCGGCGCTCGACATCACCGAGAATGCCGCCAAACTGCGATTGTTCCGCGCCCGCAAGGCCTTCGCCGAAATCTACGGCACGGCCCCGGACGACGACCTGCCCGCCGGCGACCGGGAGGCCAACCGATGATCTCCCACGACCGCGCGCAGGAACTGCTTTCGGACAGGCTCGACGCGCCGCTGGCGCTTTCCGACGCCCGCGCCTTGCAGGAACACCTCGCGGCCTGCCCGTCGTGCCGGGCGATGGCGGACGCGTTCGGCGGGCTCTCGGCCGAATTGCGGGGATTGCCGTCCCTGCCGCCGTCCCCCGCCGTCAGCCGCGCCGTGCTGGAGCACGTGCATTCCCGCCGCCCGGCGTGGAGTTGGCTGCGGACCGGGCTCGGGGCCGCCGGGTCGCCCGCGGTCGCGGTCGCCAGCGGCCTGGCGCTCACCGCGGCGCTGGCCGGCACCATCTACCTCGCAACGTCCGACCGCATCACCACCACCGACGACGGCAGGACGCCGGTCAGCGCGATCGCGGTCTCGCCGGACGAGACGCCGAGCCCGACGCCGCCGCCGACCACGATCGCCGCGCCGGCCGAGGAACCGGAACCCGAACCGACCGCGACCAGCACGCCGCCCGCGATCGCCTTCGCCACCGCCACCGCCACGCCGGAACCGACGCGGGCGGTCGAGGCGGTCGTCACGCCGACGCCGGAACCGATCGCGCAACCGACCGAGGTTCCCGCCGCTGTGCCGACGGAAGCGCCGCAGGTGGCGATGATCGATGATCCGGTGGCCGAGCCGACGGTGGTCGTGCCGACTCCGGAACCGGCGATCCGCACCGCGCCGGACGCCGCGCCCACCGCGGCGGCGGTTGCCGGGGTGATCGAGACCGCCCAACAGGTCGAACCTGCGGACCGCGGCGAAGACACCGCGGCGATCCGGGTGGCCGACGAGCCCGTCGAACCCGCGCCGACCGAGGAACCGACGATCGCGATGGCCGCCGAAGAGGCCCCGCCCGAAGCGGCCATCGCGAGCGAACCCGTGGAACCCACTGCCGAAGAAGCCCCGGAAATCGCCTACGATCCGGCGGCGGTCGAATCCGAACCGGCGATCGAGCAGCCGGTCGAGCCGATCGATCCGGTGGACGTGGCTCCGGTGGATGAGGGTGTCCTCGATGCCGGGGCCCTGTTCCCGGAAGCGACCCAGCCACCGATCGAACCGGTCGATGACCAGGACGCCGGCGTCGTCTCCGACCAGCCGGCGAGCAGCGATCTGGAACCGGTCCCGACGATCGCGCCGACGCAGGACCCGTCCATCGCCGACGAGGCGCTGGAACCCGGCGTCGATGAATCCGGCGTGCCGATCCAGCCCGCTACCGAACCCGAGCCGGCCCCGGAGGTCGATGCCGCACGCGCGGCGGACGCCGAGCCGCTGCCGACCGAGGCTCCGCCCGCGCCGCCGGACGGCGACATCGCGGCGGCGGCCGTGATCGGCGCCGGCGACCCCGGCGGCAACCCGATCGTGAGCCCGAACGGCGCGGTGCTGACGACGACCGCGTCGGACGACGGCAGCGTCACCATCGCGGTGCCCGACGCCAGCGGCGCTCCCGTGGCGATCGACCCGACCGACGAGCCGCACACCGACACCCCGGTCGGCTGGGCGGGCGGCAGCGCGTACTACCAGCGCGCCTACCCCGATGGCCGGCTGGAACTGCGGGCTGGCTCCCCGGGCGGCGGCGGCTGGGTCATCTGGAGCGGCGCACCGGGCATCTTCGGACCCGGCATCGGCCAAGCGCGGCTGACCGCCGGCGGCGACCGCATCGCGTTCCTTTCCGGCGGCACGCTGTACATCGCCCCGACCGGCGACCCGAACGCGGCGGCGGCGTTGGCGGTCGGCAACGTGGTCGGCTTCGACTGGGCGCCCGGAGGAGACCGCCTTGCCGTCAGCGACGGCTACGCGATCTCCATCTTCGGGCCGTACGGCGAAGGTCCGCTGATCTCCGTCGGCAACCAGGGCGGCATCCCCATCGGCACCGTGGATTGGCGCGAAGACGGCATCGCGGTCGCTCGCTACGACACCGGCGAGATGGTGCTGATCCCGATCTAGACGCGCTATCACCACTATTGATTCGTACCATTCGACGGCGGCGCTGCTCCAGCGCCGCCGTCGTGCATCCGGCGGCACGTCATGCCCGCATCCGGGGCGCGTGCCGTGTCCAGCGGCAACGGCCCTCGGCCGCCGTCAAGTGGATGCCAATCGTCCCCCGATTGGTGCGGGGCGAACCGCCTCTTCCCTTGTTCTACGTCGGTGCCGGGTCCGCTACGATCGATGCGGATAATGCCAGTTCGCAACGTCGAATAGGCGGCAGCAAGCGGACACGATGAACTGCGCCCCTACGACCCGCGGCGTTCGGGTCCGATTGAAGGGGCGCGATGATGACTCTTGCCAGGATGGTCCGGGCAACCGTCGTGCGGGCGCGACGATGGCGGTTGCTGCATCGATGCGGCCCTCGTCCGCGCCCGCCCGGGGTTTCAACCCAGGGCTACGGGAACGAAACCCCGCCTGGGTTGAGACCGACGGGCCGGGTTATGACGCGTGCCCATTCTCGGAGGGACTTCGTGGGCAAAGCCCGGGGATCATGGTGGTTGCCAGAATAGTTCGGCCATTGGCCGGGCGGGCGCGATGACGGCGTTTGCCTACCTGAAGCGGACACCGTCCGTGCTCAACCACGGCGGGGTTTCGTTGGCGTAGCCCGGGGTGGAAACCCGTGGCGAGCGCGGCCGGTGTCCGGATCAATAAAGCAAACGCCATAATCGCGCTCCTAAGGCGGGGCGAGGCGATCTCGGGCAGTAGGGGCGCGATTCGTCGCGCCCGCCCCGGGGCCGGTGTCCGGTTCAATTGAGCAAACAAGCAAACGCCATCAACGCCGGGCAGACGTGGACGAGGACCGGATCGATGAGGCCGGCGTCTGGATCGCCCACGCTCCGCCCATGCTCGGAACCTGCTGGCAACCTCCATCATCCCGGCCGGATTGCCGGTGCTCCCTCCCCGTCATCCCGAGCCTGTCAAGCGATCTCCTCGTCCGTACGGGTTCAAGAGAACCGAGATCCCGTGACAGGGTCGAGAGAGCGCCGGGAATCGACCCAAACCGCGCGCCACGGCGCGGCTGTCGCGACCCAACCTGTGACTTCCGGTCCACCCGGGTGGAGTACCCACCGGACCCGATGTAGACTCGGGCCACGAGGAGGAGGCGCGGCATGACCGGCAACGCGGGAGAGGATGTGCCCACGGGCATCCGCTTCGGGCGGACCGAGGTCGTCCCGGTCGTCGGCGACCTGCTCGCCCAGCGCACCGAGGCGGTCGTCTTTCCCGCCAACCGGCGCGGGGTGATGGGCGCGATCTCCACCCCCGGCATCGTCGGCTTGCGCTCGCTCGGCGGCTCCGAGATCGAGCGGCAAGCGATGGCCAACGCCCCGCACGAACTCGGTACCGCCGTCGTCACCGGCGCGCCGGGGCTGGAACCGAACGGCATCACCTGGGTCGTGCACGCCGTCGTCCACCGCGCCCTTGGCGAACCCGCCCGCATCGAGGACGTGCGCCGCGCCACCGCTGCCGCCGTCATCGCCGCCGACCGCGCCCGCGCGCGCACGCTCACGATGCCCCTGCTCGGCGTCGAATCCGCCGCCGGCCGCGCCGACCCGGAGCCGTTCGTCCGCGCCATCGTGGACGAACTGGTCGCGGCCCTGCGGCGATCGACCCTGCGGTTCGACCGCGTCGTCATCGCCTGCCGCTTCGCCGACCACGCCGACGCGGTCCGGGGCGCGCTGGAACGCGCCCGCGAGCGCTCCTGGGTGCGCCCGCTGTGAGCCGCGTGTTCGCCCGTCCCTCCCCTTCCCCCGGCATGCCGGCAGCCGACCCGTTCGCATCGTGGGCGTGGCGCCACGGCCATCGTCTCGGACCGCGTGGCGCGGACGTGCTGCTGCGGGTCGCGCCTGGCCGGGCGTTCGCCGTCGTCTCCCGCCGGTTGGCCACGATGGGCATCGATGAAGCCGTCGCGGGAGACGTTCTGGGCCGGACGCGCCGCATCGCCGATTGGCCCGACGCCTGGATGGTGGCCGCCCAGCGCGCGCTCGGCAACGCGCGCATCGCGGCCAAGGGCGGCAACGCCGACATCGCCGCCCACGAGAAGAAGCAGGCGGCCCTCGCGTTCCATGCCGCCAGTTGGCCGCCGCCCGATGAGCGGACGCTGCGGACGCTGCGGTCCTCGGCGGCAACGCTGTTCGCCGAAGCGATGAGCGTCCTCGACCCCGGTATCCGGCCGCTGGAGATCCCGTGGCGGGCCACCCGGCTCCCGGCCTTGCTCGCCCACCCGCCGGACGGGGCACGAGCGGCGCCGGTCGTGGTGCTGCTCAACGGGGCCACCACCTCGAAGGAAGAGACCATCGCCTGGGCCGGTCCGTTCCTCCGGCACGGCTTCGCGGTCCTCGCCCTCGACTGGCCCGGCACCGGGATCGCAGCCGCCGCGACCGGCCCGCCGTTCGATTGCGACGACCTGCTCGACGGCGTGCTCGACGTGCTGGCCGGGGAGCACGGCCTCGATTCCCGCGCCGTCGCCTGCGTCGGCGCAAGCCTCGGCGGCGCGCTCGCAATCCGACTCGGTCAGGCCGAACGCAACGTGCGGGCTGTCGTCGCCATCACCCCACCCTACGACGCGCGGGCATGGCTCCCGCGGGCCAGCCCGCTGATCCGCGACCACCTCACGGCCCACGCCGGCGGGGCCGACCGCCTCGACGACTACGCCGCGGCCTTCACGCTTTCATCGCCCGCCGGCAACCACCGCCCGCCGCTGCTCGTCTTCGGCGCCGGCCGCGACGTCGTCGTGCCGCCCGCGGAGGCCGTCCGCGCCGCCGCGGCCTTCGGGGACGACGCCACCCTCCTTTGGAGCCCGCGCGGCGCGCACGCCCTGTTCGACGCCATCCCAACGTGGACCGCCGACGCCGCCGCCTGGCTGGAGGTCATCCTCGCCCCGGCATCCACCCGGGTGGACTCGGAGTCAACGCCCTTCGCGGACATGGTCTCGCCGCCGCCGTTCCCGAACCGCTCCCCCGGCCCGGGCTCCGGCCAATAGGACGACGAGCACCCAGTCGCGAACCGTGCCATCGCGTCGCGGCGGCCTCGTTGCGATCCGAACGAAGGGTCTTGGCGAAGAAACGTCCGACCCAACCTCGATGGCAACCCGGCGAACGAACCGGATCGAACCACGTCCACGATCCCGCCGGTCCATCGCGAACGAATCCGCGATTGGGAACGCAATACCGCCCCGCGTTTCCCCGCCCCATCCAGCGAATTCGACAGCCCGCGTACCACCCGCTCCCACCGTCATCCGAAGCCCGTCGAGGGTTCTCGTCGCGTGACAAGACGAAACCCCGCGACGGGCCCGGGATGACTGGCATGGCGACCCCGGTGAAATTCCGAAAACGGCTCCAACCCGATGCCGGTCCCGTCCGTTCCCAGCCCCGGAGGGGCTTCGTTTCCGTAGCCCGGGGCTGGAAGCCCCGGGCGTGCGCGGCAGACGGCAGCAGGGCCGTGCCCGACGGCGAGCCCGACCTATACTCCCGCGGGCGCCAGACGCCACCGGAACGCACGGGGCGAGGAACGAATGATCTCCAACGAGACGCTGAACGAGGTGCGCGAACTGCTCGCCGAACGTGAGGAGCGCGGCATCCGCGGGCTCGCCGACCGGCTCGGGCCGGCCGACTGGGCCGACCTCGTCCAGCGCCTCGACGACGAGGAAATCTCCGCGCTGCTCGAGCACCTCCCGGCAGCCGAGATCCCCAAACTGCTGGAGGAACTCGAACCCGAGCAGGCCGCCGACATCCTCCAGCAACTCGGCCGCGACGAAGCCGCCGACCTCCTCGAACGCATCGACCCGGACGACGCCGCCGACATCGTCGCCGAATTCACCGGCGACGCCGCCGAGCAGATCCTGCAGGCGATGGAACCCGAGGAAGCCGCGGAAATCCGCGAACTCCTCCCGTACCCGCCAGACACCGCCGGCGGCCGGATGACCCCGGCCTTCGTCGCCATCGCGCCCAACGTCCGCGCCGACGACGCGATCGCCATGCTCCGCCAGGTCGCCGAGGAAGCCGAAACCATCTTCTACGTCTACGTGCTCGACGACGACGAACGCCTCCTCGGCGTCCTCTCGCTCCACCACCTCGTGCTCACCCGGCCCGACGCGCCGGTCAGCGAGGTCATGGTCGAAGACCCGTTCCGCGTCCGCGCCGACGCCGACCAGGAAGCCGCCGCCCGCCTGCTCACCGACAACAACCTGCTCGCGTTGCCGGTCGTCGATGACGAAGACCACCTGCTCGGCATCATCACCCAGGACGACATCGCCGACGTCCTCGAAGAAGAAGCGACCGAGGACATCGAGCGGCTCGGCGGCTCGCAGCCGCTGGACACCCCGTACCGGCTCGCCACCGTGCCGCTGCTGGTCCGGCGGCGCGTCGGCTGGCTGCTGTTCCTGTTCGTCGCCGGCTTGCTCACCACCCAGGTGCTCGTCTCCTACGAAGAACGCCTCGCCGCCGTGCCCGCGCTCACCCTGTTCATCCCGCTCATCGTCGGCATCGGTGGCAACGTCGGCAGCCAGACCGTCACGACCCTCGTACGCGCCATCGCCGTCGGCGAGGTCGAACTGCGCGACGTCGGCTGGGTGCTGCTGAAGGAACTTTCCACCGGGCTCGTCATGGGACTGGCGCTCGCGGTCGCCGGCTTCGTCCGCGGCGGCCTCGCCGCCGGAGCGCAGGTCGGCATCATCGTCGCGCTGACGATCCTCGCCCTCACGATCTGGTCCTCGGCGGTCGCCGCCATCCTGCCGCTCGTCTTGCGCAAAATCGGTGCGGACCCCGCCGTCGTCTCGGCCCCGTTCATCTCCACGCTCGTGGACGCCACCGGCCTCATCATCTACCTGACCATTGCCGGCCTCGTCCTCAGCGAGATGTAGCGCTGCACTCGGGACCCTGCGTGCGTCGTTGGCGGGGCGATCCCGGTCTCGCCGGCCGCGTGGCGGCGTCAACCATCCAACGGACCGGCTGGCCCGTAGCGAGCGATCGAAGACGAGGGCGGATCGCTGCTGCATTGACCGCGACTCGTCGGCAATGTGCGGATAACGTTGCCAGTCAATGCGCACGCCCTAATCGACCCGGTCGAAGCCGGGGGTACGCCAACGGCTGGAAGCGACGGCCCTGCCCGCGGCTACAGCCAGTCGGCCCGGTGGAAGAGCCAGGCAAGGCTGCCGCCGATCGCGGCCATGAGGCCGAGCGCGAACGGGTAGCCCAGGCGCCAGTTCAACTCCGGCATGGAGGCGAAGTTCATGCCGTAGATGCCGGCCACCAGCGCCATCGACATCAGGATGATCGACCCGGACGTCATCCGCTTCAACGTCACGTTCAGGCGAAAACTCGTCATCGAGAGTGATGCGTCGAGCGCCGTCGCCAGCAGGTCACGGTAGAGGTCGATTGAATCGGTTATGCGCAAGAGGTGATCGTACACATCCTGGAAGTAGGCGATTTCCGTCCCGCTCAGCAGCGGCGCGTCGCGGCGAATCAGCACGTTCATCACGTCGCGTTCCGGACCGACCACGCGCCGCACCGCCAGCAGGTCCTTCTTCAGTTGGAAGATCGCCGCCTGCGTGCCGTCGTCCGTCCCGGCGAACACCGCCGTCTCCAGGTCCTCAGTCCGCTCCGCGATCGCGTCCACCACCGGGAAGTAGCCGTCCACGATGCTGTCGAGCAGCGCATACACCAGCAACCCGGAATCCGGCGCCCGGCCCGCGAAGGAGTAACCGGCCCAGCGGCGGGCGGTCTCGGCCACCGCTTCCAACTCGCCCACGTGAACGCTGACCACCCAGTGCGTACCTACGAACAGGCTCAGTTCGCGCGTGCAGGGCCGCTCGCCCTCGAGCTCCAGCGCGTAGAAGACGATGAACATCGAGTCGTCGTACAGGTCGATCTTGGGCCGCTGGTGCCGCCGGATCGCGTCCTCGACGGCGAGCGGGTGCAGCCTGAACGCCCGGCCGACGTGCTCCATCTCGCCCGGTTGCGGATCAGTTACGTCGATCCAGAGCAGCGCGTCGCCCTCGGCGAGGGCGTGGGCAACGTCGTCCAGTGACCCCGCGTCGTGCATGCCGTCGGCATCGGAGTGGATCTTGACTTCGATCATCCGCCGCCCTCCCGGCGCGCGCTGCCGACGGCATTGTGGCAGCCCGCCGGCAAGCGGTGCCCGTGGTTCGCGCCGGTCCGGACTCGGCGGCGTCCCGTCGCTTGCCCGTCGCCGTCGCGGCCCGTAAGATCCCTCGCACGATCTGCGAATCGTCGCACCTGCGACGAGTAGTGCAATGGAATGGGGAGGTAACCGAATGCGGTCCCTCGTGTGCGCCGTCGCGCTGGCCGCGACCATCGTCGGCGCGGGATTCGGCGCGGCGCCCGGCCGCGCCCAGCCGGCAACGCCCGCCACCGCTGCCGCCGACGCGGCGACCGCCTATCCACTCACCGTGGAAAACTGCGGCCGCACCCTCACCTTCGACGGCCCGCCGGAGCGCGTCATCACCGGCTACCAGCCCGTGCTCGAACCGCTGCTCGCGCTCGGCCTCGACGACCGCATCGTCGGCCGCACCCGCTTCGAGGAGAACGGCCCGGACGGCTTCCTGCCCGGCCAGAAGGACGCCTACGACCGCATCCCCGAGATATCCGAGGAGATCCTCTTCCCGTCGAAGGAGGTCATGTTCAGCCTCGCGCCCGACCTCGTCGTCTCCGAGGGCTACTACACCTTCGAACCGGGCTCGGGCAACGCCACCATCGAGGAACTGGAAGCCGCCGGGGCCAACGTCTACATCACCGGCCGGTGGTGCAGCGCCGAGGACCAGCTCGCCTACACGATCGACGACACCTACGACGACATCCTGAACCTGGGCAGGATCTTCGACATCCAGCCTCAGGCCGAGGCGATCGTGGCCGACATGCGGTCGCAAGTGGCCGACGCGCAGGAACGCATCGCCGGCCTGCCGAAGCCCCGGGTGCTGGTCTTCTGCTGCGGCGAGGGGCCGTACGGCGTCTATGGCGGCGCCGGCTTGATGAACGAACTCGTGGAGATGGCCGGCGGCGAGAACGTCCTCGCCTACGTCGAGGATGACTACTTCCAGATCAACGTCGAGGAGATCGCCGCCAGCAACCCCGACGTCTACGTCGTCATCGACTACCTGCCGATCCCGGGCAGCGAAAAGGTCGCCTTCCTCGAAAGCGTCACCCTGGACAGCCCGGCCGCCCGCGACGATCGCTTCGTCCTGCTGCCGGCGGTCGCGTCCCACCCCGGCTACCGCAACCCGCTGGCGGTCGTCGACCTGGCGAAGGCGTTCCACCCGGAGGCCTTCGCCGAGTGACCGTTCCTCCTTCGCGCACCGGCTCCCCGCCCGCGGTCCGGGCCGGCCGGCGCGGCCCGGACCGCACCAGCAAGATCTCCGACGCCCGGTATGCGCTCGTGCTCGGTGGCCTCGCCGCCGCGCTCGTGGTCTCCACGCTGCTCGCCATCAGCCTCGGGACCGTCGATGTTCCCCTCGGCCACTCATGGCGCATCGTCGCCAGCCACCTGCTGCCGGGCAGCGTCGAGCCGGTGTGGACCTCGACCGAGGAGACCATCGTATGGACGTTCCGCATGCCGCGGGCGCTGCTGGCGATCCTCGTCGGCGCGGGGCTCGCGCTGGTCGGCGCCGTCCTCCAGGCGGTCGTGCGCAACCCGCTGGCCGACCCCTACCTGCTGGGCATCTCGTCCGGCGCGTCGTTCGGCGCGGTCAGCGTGCTCGTGCTCGGTTCGGCGGCCTTCGGCGGCCTCACCCTATCCGCCGCCGCGTTCGCCGGCGCCATGCTCGCCGCCGGCCTGCTCTACCTGCTGGCGCGGCGCTTCGGCGGCCTCTCGCCGCTGCGGCTGGTGCTGGCCGGAGTCGCGCTGGACTACCTGTTCCGCGCCGCCTACTCCTACGTCCTGCAACAGGCGACGTTCGGGCAGGCCTACGCCACCGTCCTCTTCTGGCTGCTCGGCAGCCTCGGCGCGGCGCGCTGGGAGTTGCTGCCGATCCCGGCGGTGACGATCCTGCTCGGCCTCGTCCTCCTGCTGGTCCAGGCGCGGCCCCTGAACGCGCTGCTGGCGGGGGAGGAGACCGCCGTCGCGCTGGGCGTCAACCTCACCCGCCTTCGCACCGCGCTCTTCGTCGTCACCGCCGTCATGGTCGGGGTGATGGTCGCCGTCAGCGGCGCGATCGCCTTCGTCGGCCTCATCGTTCCCCACGTCTGCCGCATGATCGTCGGCGCGGACCACCGGCGGTTGCTGCCGGTCGCCGCCCTGACCGGCGCGACCTTCCTGCAGGTGGCCGACCTCGCCTCCCGCCTCGTGGACAAGCCGCGCGAGCAGCCGTTGAGCATCATCACCGCCGTCGTCGGCGTGCCGTTCTTCCTCTGGCTGCTTCGCCGGGAGGGCCGGGGCAGCCGGTTGAGCGTGGCATGAGGCTTTCGCTGGACGGCGTCACCGTCGCCATCGACGACGACACGCTGGTTGCGGACGCGACCCTCGAGATCGGCTCGGGCGAGATGGTCGGCCTCGTCGGGCCGAACGGCTCGGGCAAATCCAGCCTCTTGCGCAGCGTCTACCGCGTGCTGCGCCCGCAAGCCGGCCTCGTCAGCCTCGACGGCGACGACGTCTGGAAACTCCCGGCCCGCGAGACCGCCCGCCGCGCCGCCGTCGTCACGCAGGAGAGCGCCGCCGACTTCGAGTTCACCGCCTACGAAGTCGTGATGCTGGGCCGCTTGCCGCACAAGGGCCCGTTCGACCGCGACACCCCGGAGGATCGCGCCCTCTGCACCGCCGCGCTCGACCGCGTCGGCATGCTCGACCACGCCGGTCGCGTTTACGCCACGCTCTCCGGCGGCGAAAAGCAGCGGGTGCTGATCGCCCGCGCGCTCGCCCAGCAAAGCCGGCTCCTGCTGCTGGACGAGCCGACCAACCACCTCGACGTCCGCTTCCAGTTCGAGATCCTGGCGCTGGTGCGCGGGCTGGGCATCACCGTCGTGGCGGCCCTCCACGACCTGAACCTCGCCGCCGCCTACTGCGAGCGCGTGGCTGTGCTCGCCCGCGGCCGGATCGTCGCCGAGGGGGAACCCGAGGCCGTCCTCACGCCGGCCCTCATCGCCGACGTGTTCGGCGTCGAGGCCGTCCCGATCCGCCACCCGGCGACCGGCCGGATGATGCTCGCTCTTTCCCACGATCCCGGCGGCGTGGCGACCGTCCCGCCGATCGCGCTGTCCAACGGCAAGGTCCATTGACCGAAACGGAGGCGAACACCATGTCCACCGCGTCCGGCCCCATCGACTGGGCCGACTGGATGCGCCGCTGGGACGCCCAGCAGCAAGGCTACCTGCCCGACCGTGAAGAGCGGTTCGCGGCCATGCTCGATGTCCTCGACGCGCTGCTGCCGCCGGATTTCGTCGCGCTCGACCTCGCCTGCGGCCCCGGCTCCATCAGCCAGCGCATCCTCGCGCGGTTCCCCCGTGCCCGCTGCGTGGCGGTCGATCTCGACCCCGTCCTGCTGGCGATGGGCCGGGCCGTCCTGGGCGACGGGGGAGGGCGGCTGCGCTGGGCCGAGGCCGACCTTTCAGACCCAAACTGGGCCGCCGCGCTCGGCGAGCCGCGCTTCGACGCCGCCCTCAGCACCACCGCGCTCCACTGGCTCGCGCCCGAAACCCTCGTCCGGCTCTACCGCGACCTCGGCGCGCTCGTGCGCGAAGGCGGCGTGGTGCTCAACGGCGACAACATGCCCTACGCCCCGCACCAGCCGACGCTGCAGGCGCTGGCCGACGCCGCCACCGCCCGCCACGAGCAAGCGGCATTCGGCGCACATGACGCCGAGGACTGGCAGCGCTGGTGGTCTGCCCTGGCCGAGGAAGACGCCGCCGCCGATCTGCTCGCCGAGCGCGCGCGCCGCTTTGCCAACCGCCCCAACGACGCCATGCCCATCGCCGACCTGCACGAGGCCGCCTTCCGCGCCGCCGGCTTCCGCGAAGTCGGAACCGTTTGGCAGCACCACGACAACCGCGTCCTGCTCGCCATCCGCTGAACCGCGGCCGGCATCCTCCAGCGCAACGGGGTAGGGTAGGGGAGCGTGATGCCGGCGGGACTCCGAAACCGGTTCCAATCGACGCGGACCCCGGCCTTGCGGCGGGCGCGATGCATGGCGTCCCGCCAGCACGCGGAAGCATCGCTGAATGTCGGAGACTGATCGCGGCGGTTGCCCAAAGAGCCCGGCCATCGCCGTTCGGCCGGGGCTGAAGGCCCGGGCTACGCCAACGAAGTCCCTCCGGGACTGCGGACGGGCCACGCAGCGGCGTTCGTCGTCCTCAACCCGGGAGGGGTTTCGTTCCCGTAGCCCAGGGATGATGGCGTTTGCCTATTGGATGCGGATACCGGCCCGAGGGCGGGCGCGGCCGGTACCCGAATCAACAAAGCAACCGCCTTCAGCCTCGCGAGTCCACGCGGCCGTAATCTCGCACCCCGTTTCGCAGGGGAGGGCCCGGCGCCCTCCCGCGTTCGTTCGCGGTGTCCAGCGCGGGAGGGCACGGGTTCCTTCCCTGCGAACGACAGGGCACGCGCGCGGACGAAGCGGCAGCGATAGACGACATCCGGCCGGTCGGTCTGGAACCGCCGGTAAGCGGATCGACAACGTGTTCCCGCCGGTCTATTCGGTATTTATTCGGTATTGATTCGCCGTTTATTCGGCGGCGGTTTTCCCATGGGCATGCGGAAACCGGGTTTCTTCGCTCCCCCTGCCAGCCACGCGGGCGCAACGGGACGGGCGCGTTCGGTGCGGTGGCTCCGGTCGCCGCGGCTGGGAGGGGGCGCGAAGAAATTGCGATCCGGTCGTTCTGTCGCGTACGTTCGCGGGGTGCCGCGATCGAATAAATGCCGAACAAACGCCGAACAAATACCGAAAAAAGAGGCCTCGCGGAGCCCCGCCGGGTGCTGCCGTTCGTGGCGGGAGAGGGTGCCGGGAGGATGCTCACGGCCGGGGCGGCGCGGGCAACCTCTCGGATTCCACATCAGGCGGGTCTCGCATCGCCGGACGAGACGACCCGCTTCACCGAACCGCACATCACCCCCGCCGCAACGGCGCCGTCCGTAGCGCGCCCAGCCGGATCGCCAACTCCGCGACAAACAGCAGCAGCGCCAGCGCGAGCGGGACCGGCCACAACGGCCGGTAATCGCGCAACGGCGTCCCCGTCGCCGGCGCGGCGGCGAACGCCGCGCCCGGGTCGTCGAGGCTCAGCACCCGCCCGCCCGTCTGCGCCGCGATGGAGTGCAGCAGCGCCGCCCCGGCCGGGTCGGGACGCAGTTCCGGCGACGGCGGCACCACGAAGGCGGCGACCTCGTCCTCCGTGCCCGCGCCGGACAGGTTCAGGCGGTACGCACCCGCCTCCGGCGCGGCGAGGCGGAACTGGTACTCGCCCGGCGCGACCTGCGCCAGCGGGCGGTCGGCGACCGTTCCGCCGGACGGGCTCTCGATCGTGGCCGTGATCGTGCCCAGCGCGCCACCATCGCCCGCCGCCGTCACGGTGACGACGGCATCCGCGCCGTCGATCTCCACCCCCACCTGCAGCGGACGGTTCTCCGGGTCCGGCAGCGCCCAGCGCACCACCCCGGCCCAGAACTCCTCGGCGCGCGGCCAGTCGCGCCAGCCGGCCGCGAGGTCCGCCCCATTGTCCGCCGTCCACGCCACCACGCGGCCGAGCCCGACCTGCCACTTCGCGAGCACCGGGTCTTCCCGCGTGCTTTCGAGGATGGACTGGGCGTCCGGTTTCACCTCGGCGAAGTCGTACCCGTCCAGCGGCGGCAACTCGGCCGGGTCGAAGCGGGACAGCATCGGCGACGGCGCGACCTGGATCGGGGTGAACTCGCCCCGGATCACCGACTGGCTGCCGGCGCTCTGGGCTTCCTCCAGCGTCACCGCCGGGATGTCCTCGGGCCGCTCGGTGAAGTGGTAGCGCCCGCCGCCCTGGTCGGCCAGGAAGTTCAGCAGGTCGGTATCAGCATCCGCGCCGATGGCGATGGTGGAGAGCGTCGTCCGCTCGCCGAGGGCGTCGTCCAGCAGCGCCTGGTAACTCTCCCGCGTGCCCGTGCGGGACTTGCCGTCGGACAGCAGCACGATGTGGCGGGCGTCGGCGTCCACGTTGCGGATGCCGTCGAGCCCGACCGCCAGCGCCGGCAGCAGTTCGGTGCCGCCGTCGGCGGCGATGCCCTCGATCCGGCGGTCGATCGCCTCGCGGGTGAGCGGGCCGTCGATGGTCGTCATCGGCACTACCCACTCCTGCCGGTCGTTGAACATCAGGATGCCGACCTGGTCGCCGTCCGCCAGCGCGTCCGCCGCGAGCCGGGCCGCTTCCCGCGCCATCGCGATCTTGCCCTCGCCGCCGGTCGCGTCGTAACTCATCGAGCCGGACTTGTCGATCACCAGCAGCAGCGCCACCCGTTGCCGCTGGCGGCCGTCGGTCACCTTCACCGTCACCGGCAGCGTGTCTTCGAGCACCGTCCCGGCGTATCCGCCCGGGCCGTAGGCCGCCGTGCCGCCGATGACGAGCAACCCCTTGCCGAGGGTGCGCGTCGCTTCGCGCAGCCCCGCCATTTGGTCGAGCGACAGGTCGCCCGCCGGGACGTTGTCCAGCACCACGGCGTCGTACGTTGCCAGTTCGGACAACCGCGACGGCGCGTCCGCCGGCAGCGCCACCATGACGTCCGCGCCGCCCCGCTCCAGCACCCCGCGCATCACCCCGGCATCCGCGCCCTGCGGAACCACCAGCAGCAGCCGCGGCCGGTCGCGCACCACCACGGCCAGCGGCAGCGCGTCGTTGTCCGGTTCGCGATTCAGCGCCGCGTCGCCGCGCACCCGGACTTCGAGCGCATGGAACCCCTCGTCGAGATCGACCGCCTCGAAGGCATGCGAACTGAGGCCGGGCGGGAAGGTCGCCTCGGTCGTGGCGAGCAGCGCGCCGTCGGCCCACAACTCCACCGCGCCCTCGCCGGCCGCTGGCGCGTTAATGCTCGCCAGCACCGTCACCGGCTCGCCCAGCCACACCGAACCGGGCGCGGACGCGCCCTCGACGCGCAGATCGTCCTCGGCCACCCCCGGCAGCGGCAGCACGTCGATCGGCGCGCCCTCGGCTGCCGCCAGCGCCGCCTGCGCGCTCGCCGACCCGGCGTTCTCCGCACCGTCCGACAGCAGCACGATCCGCCGCCCGCCGCCGAGCGGCAGCGCCCGCGCCAACGCCAGCGCCGATTCGATGTCGGTATGGTCGCGCTCGCCCTCGGGCACCGCCTCCGCGCCCGCGCCCGGATCGAGCGTGCGGGCCGGAACCGCCGCGACCGCAACCCTGGGTGCGGCGGCGAAGGCGACCACCGCCGCGCGGTCTTCGCCGCCCGCCCCGGCCAGCGCGTCCCGCAGCCAGTCGTCGGCCGCGCCCGCCGCGTCCCCGCCCAGCGACCGCGAGCGATCGACGACGAAGACGGTGGATGATGCCGTGCTGCCCGCCGCCAGCAGTGGCTGGGCCAGCGCCAGCGCCAGCAGCGCGATCGTGCCCAGCCGCAGCCAGAGCGCCGCCGGGTCGAGTCGCCGTCGCCGCACGCCCCAGCGCCACCCGATCAGCCCGACCGGAACCAGCAGGAGCAGCAGCCACAGCGCGGCGGGATTGGCGAGGTCGAGCGTCATCGCGCCTCCCCTCGGGTCGCCGGCAGCGGCGCGACGGCGGCCCGGCGCGGCCACAGCGCGACGACCCACTCCAGCAGCAGCACCCCGAGCGCCGCCAGCGCCAGCAGCGGCCAGACCTGCGTCAGTGCGGATTCCGGCGCGAACCCCGACGCCGCCGTGGCGCGCCCCTCGGCGAGCGCGGCCGGCAGATCCGGGTTCGGCCGCAGGTCCGACTCGCGGGGATGACCGGCGTTGACGACGAAGCGCCCGCTGCCCGTTTCGCTCCCGGACGCATCCTGCTCGATCACCCGGTACGCGCCCGGATCGCCCGTCGCGGCGAACAGCACCTCCGGCCGAGGCGCGCCCGCCGCCGGCTCCGGCACGGGCAGCGCCACCGGATCGCCCTCCGGCGGCGCGATCTCGACCATGGCCGTCCCGGCGCGCGGCGAGACCGCCAGCGCGTCGCCGAGCGCCACCGTGGCGGGCAGGGGAGGGGGAGCCAGTTCCGCGACCGCGTTGGCCACTAGGATCGGGAAGGCCACCCGCTGCGGCAGGTTCGAGGCGACCGGATCGAACGCGAACACGATGGCCGGCTGCCCCGCGATCGTCTCCCGCGACACCAGCGGCCCGTCGGCCGGTCCCGTCGTCCCGTCTCCGGTGACGCCCACCACCTCGTCGCGCCCGGTCAGCGGCGCCAGCAGCGGCACGTCGCCCACGGTCACGCCGGCGAGATCGACCCCGTCCAGCAACGGATCGCCCGCGCGCAGCCGCTGGATCGTCGGCGACGCCAGCAACCCGTCCACCGGGACCGCGCCGCCCGCAGCCGGGGCGACGAGCAGCATCGGCGCGCGCAGGCGGGCCAGCGCCTCCGGCGGCGCTGCCACCCCTTCCAGCACCACGAGGTCGAACGACCCGAGCCCGGCCGGGTCGTCGAGCCGGTTGCCCGGCTCGGACTGGAGGCGCGCGCCGGGGATCGCCGCCAGCGCCCGCGCCAGCGGCGACGGGATGTCCGACACCAGCAGGATGCGCAGCGACAGCGCCTCGGAACCGGCCAGCGGCAACAATGCCGCGTTGTCCGCCGGGAAGGCGTCGAGGTGCTCCAGCATGACCGTGGCGTCGCTCGCGCCCGGCGGCAGCGCCCAGCCCAGTTCCATCGAACGGTCGGGAGGCAGCGTGACGTCCTGCCGCCCGACCTCCAGCCCGTCCGCCAGCAGCACCGCCGCCGCCGTCACCGGGTCCGGCCCGAAATTCGCCAGCCGGGCGTACAGCAGGGACGTGGCCGGTGCGGCCGGGTTCGGCCGCGCGGCGATGGAAACGACGGCGGCGTTCGCATCATCCCCGCCGACCGCCTCCAGCGCGACCGGCGCACCGACGGCGGCCACGGTCGCCGGGTCTGCCGCGACCGCGCCGTCGGAAATCACGACCACCTCGTTTTCGCGCCCCGGCACGATCAGGTCTGCCGCCAGCGCCAGCGCGGCGTCGAGGTCCGCCCGCCCACCCGGCAGCGGCAGCGTCGCGATCCGCTCCCGCAGCAACCCGAGGGACGCGGCGTCGGTCGCGCCGTAGGTCGCCACCCGCGTACCCAGCACCATCACCGTCGCGGCGTCGCCCTCCTGCAGCGTGGCCAGCCGGTCGAGCGCCGCCTCGCGGGCCGCGGCGAAGCGGGTCGCGCCGCCCGCGCCGGTCGCCGCCATGCTGGTCGAGCCGTCGAGCAGCAGCAGCACGTGGCGCGGGTCCGTCCGCAGATCGATCCCCAGCGCGTCCAGCGCGCGGGAGGTCGCCGGGCGGGCGAGCGCCAGCGCCAGCGCCGCCGCCGCCAGCAGTTGCAGTAGCAGCGCCCACGAGAACGGCGGCCTCCGCCAGCGGGTGCGCCGCACCTGCTCCGGTTCCGCCGTCAGCCAGAAACGCAGCGTCGGCACCGCCAGCGGGCGCGGCGTCGTCCGCCGCATGTGCAGCACGAGGATGACCGGCAGCGCGACCAGCGCCAGCAGCCCGAGCGGGGCCAGCAGGGAGAGGCTCATCCGACCACCCCCCGCTGTCGCAGCATCCCGAGCAGGATCTCGTCGAAGGGCACGGCGGTCGAGGCCAGCACGTAGGTCGCCTGCTCGTCGTCGCAGGCGCGCTCCACCCGCTCCCGCCAGTCATCGAAGGCGGCCCGGTAGCGCTCCAGCACCCGGTCGCCCGGGGTCAGCACCAGCCGCTCGCCCGTCTCCGCGTCGTGCAGTTCGAGCGCCCCGGCCCCGTCGGGGCCGCTTCCGGCCCAGCCGCCAACGGCCGGGTCGCCCTCGGCAGGATCGAGGACGTGGAGAAGCGCCACCTGCCACCCACGGGCGCGGGCGTCGCGAAACGTGGCGCGCACATCCTCCGGCTCGTCGGCCAGCAGGTCCGACAGCACGATCAACATGCCGGGGCGGCGGCGCGCGTGCAGGTAGCGGTCGAGGCTGTCGGCGATGGCCGTGCCGCCGAGCGGCGGCATGCCTTCCAGCGCCCGCAGCAGCGGAGCGACCTGCGCCCGCCCCTGCGCCGGGCCGAACGCCCGCCCCAGCGTCGGGCCGAACGGCACGGCGGCGACCCGGTCGAAGTGCCACAGCGCGACGTAGCCGAGCGCCCCGGCCAGTCGGCGGGCGTGGGCGAACTTGGTCGGCCGCGCCGGGTGGCCAGTCCACGCCATCGAATCGCTGGCGTCGATCAGCAGGTGGACATCGAGTTCGGTCGTCACCTCGCTGAGGCGGACGAACACCTCGTCGAACCGCGCGTAGGTGTTCCAGTCGATGCGCCGGAAATCGTCGCCCTGCGAGTAACTCTTGAAGTCCGCGAACTCCGGGGAGACGCCCCGGCGGCGGGAGCGGTGTTCGCCGACGATGCCGGCCACGCGCACCCGCCCCGCCTGCACCGTCAGCCGCCGCAGCCGCCCGAGGGTGGCCTCGTCGAACAGCACCTCGCGCTGGCCGTCCGCTGCCGGCATCGGCGTCGGCGCGACCCGCTCCGCGAAGCGGCTGGCGAAACCCGGCAGCCGCATCACGGTCCCTCCGGCAGCGTGAAGTAGGTCTCCACGAGGTCGCGGTGCTGGGCGGGCACGTGGTTGCTGTCCGGCCCGGCCTCGCCGACCTCGCCTTGCACCGCCGAGCCGGACCCGGCGGTCACGCCCGCCCCGGCCCCGGCCAGCGCGCCGCCGCCGTCGCTCGCGGTCTGCACACCGCGCTGGCCGCCGCTGCCGGGCGGCAACGCGATCGCCTCGGTCACCGGCGCGAGGTCGCCCGGATCGGCCCCGGCCCCGTCGCCCTCGGACACGCGTTGCTCGGCGGCCTCGCCGGTGGCCGGTTGGTCGCCCTGCTCCGCTCCGGAAGCCGCCGATTCGTTCGCCTGCTCGGTGCTGTCCGATCCCGCGCCGGCCGCGCCGCCGCCGGCCGCGGCATCCTCCGCGCCCGGTTCGCCGGACCCGCCCTGCTCGCCGTCGCCGGGCTGCACACCCGCCTCGCCGTCCCCCTGGCCGGATTCGCCGCCCTGTTCCCCTGGCTGGCCGCTGCCGGGCTGCCCCTCGCCCGGCTGGCCGCGATCGCCCGGCTCGCCGCCCGGCTGCCCGGGTTCGCCGGACGCGTCCGCGCCCTGGCCGGGGTCGCCCGCGTCGCCGGACTCGCTGGGTTGCCCGGATTGGTCGGACTGGGCGGATTCGGCCTGCTCCGCGCCGGGCTGGGCGGCGTTCGGGTCCTGCTGGCGATTCTGCGCGGCGCGGCGGTTGCCCTGCTGCGCCTGCCGCATCTGCTCGGCCAGGTCGCCCTGCGGCGCGACCTGCTCGCCCGTCTGCTCGACCGCCTCGGCCAGGTGGCGCAGACCATCCTGCGCGGCGCGGTCGCCCTGCTCCAGCCCCGACGCGGCTTCCTGAGACGCCTGCCGCAACCCGTCGCCGTCCGCCGACATCTCCTCGGAGGCGGACCGGAGGTCGTTCGCCATGGCTCCGCGCTCGGTTTCCGAGATCTGGGGCGAATCCGGCGCCAGCGAGCGCAGGGAATCGGCGGCCGCCTCGTAATCACCGCGCCCGATCGCGTCGGCGGCGGGCCGGGTCACCGCGTGGTCGGCCAGCGCGGACGCCAGTTCCTGCAAATCCTTGCGCGCCTGGTTGGAGCGGTCGGCGCGGGCGAGGACGTCCTCGATCGTCGGCCCGCCGTCCTCCGGCAGCGCGGCCGGGACCACGGGCGGCTCCGGTTCCGGCTGCTCGGCGGCCGGCGAGAAATCGGGCACCGACGCGGCGACCAGCGGCGGCATGCCGCCGCCCACCCCGCGCAGGAAGACCAGCGCCGCGAGTACGAGACCCCAGAAAACGGCCAGCACCACCTCTCGGATGGGCGCTTTCACCCGCAGCGCGCGGCTGGCCCGCACGGCGTCCATCGCGTTCGCGGCGTCGGCCATCTGCAAGTACACCAGCGGCGCGCGCTCGTTCGGCCCGGGCACCCCGCGCCCGAGGTCTCCGTACGCCGTCGTCAGCCGCTCCTGCAAACCGAAGGTGCGGTCCAGCATCCGCGCGGTGCGCCGGCGCGACGGGTACGACACGGCGGCGAAGGCGATCCCCAGCGCGAGGGCGACCGCGCCCATCACCAGCAGCGCCCGCAACTCCGGCAGCGACCACCCGGTCGGCAGGGCGATCGCCACCCACACCGCCGCCAGCATCAGCGCCAGCCACAACCCGCGGACGATCCCGTGCAGCGCGTGCCTGATCCACATCCGGCGGCGCACGGCATCCAGCCCGCCGAGGAACGCTTCGCCGGCCAGCCCGAGCGGTGAGGGGAGGGGCGCTTCGCGGTGCGGCCACTCCGGCGCGGGCACGTCGGACCAGACCCAGAACGGCCACCACGCGGCCCGCCACACCCGCTCGCGGGATGCGCGATCCACCCGGGTGGAAGATGCCGGCGTCCGCGCGGGAGCGGCGGCCGGCGAAACGCCCGGGTTGGCGGCGAGGTCGGCCATCGGTCAGGGTCCCCAGTCGAGTTCGGACGGGCCGCGCGCCCATAGCCAGAGCCCGAGCCAGGCGGCGGACAGCGCGGCCAGCAGCCCCAGCGCCAGCGTCAGCCGGGTCTGCCGCCCGTCGAGATCCCGCAGCAGCGCCGCCGTGCGGTCGTACATCGGGCGGTCGCCGAGCGTGGCGAACCCGGCCCCGGCGGAAAGCGCCGCTGCCCGGGCCGTCGGGTAGTCGCGCCACGAATCCGCCAGCGACGCGGCCACCGCGAGGTCGTTCGTGGCGTCCAGCCCCTGCGCCGTCAGCGCGGCGTAGCGGTCGAGCAGCGCGGCCGGGCGGCGCTCCTCCGGCAGGTCGGTGTACTGCCCGCGCGCCTGCGCCAGCAGCGCGTCGGCGCGGTCGTAGGCATGGCGGCCGAGGGCCTGCTCCACCTGCTCCATCAGCGCCTCGGCCTGCAACCCGGTTTCGGCCTGCCGCAGCAGCGGCGCGACGGCGGCCTGCCGCTCGGCCAGGTCGAGGTCGTTGAACAACCGCAGCGAGGCCTCCAGTTCGCGGCCGGCGGCGGCGTAATGCCCGCGCGCCAGCAGCGCCTCGGCCGGGGCGAGGTCGAAGGCGGCGAACATGTTGTCGCGCCAGCCGCCCGCCGTCCATTGCGGCACCTGGTCTTCCCACTGCGCCTCCAGTTCGCCCGGCGCGCGCGTGTAGATTTCGCGGGCGGCGGCGCGCCAGTCCGGCTCCTCCGCCAGCGCGACCACGAACTCGCCGAACTGCCGGAGGCCGTACCGTTCGACGAGGAAGGCGACCATGCTGTAGGCGTGGGCGGAATAGACGGCCGGGTCGGCCTGCGGCGGTTGCGGCCGGTTGAGGTCCGACCACGACAGCAGGTTGCCGCCGGCGCGGGCGTTCTGCACCAACGCGGCGGCGCGGGCCAGCCGGGCCGTGGGCGGCCGCTCGGCATAGGCCGCGAACCCTTCGGCGAACCCGCGAGGCAACCGCCCGCCGGATGCCTCGTCGAGGACGATCCGGGCGACCGCGTTGCGCAGCGCCCCTTCCGCCTCCAGCGGCGACGCCGCCAGCAGCGCCGGCGCGGACACGGCAATATCGCCGAGCAGCACCCCGGGCACGGCGGGTGAGGGGAGCAGCGGCGCTTCGGCCGCGGTCGCCGCCGCCGCGGCGAACGAGTGGTCGCGGGCGTACACCACGATCTCGATCGGCCCGCCCTCGGGAACCGGAATCACCGCGCCGATCTCGTCGAGCGCGGCGCCCAGCGCCGGTTCCCACGCCACCGCGAACTCGGCGGCCGAAACCGGCCCGCCGTCCTCGGCGAGGATGCGGAACCGCCCGGCGTCGGCCGCGGTGAACCCCTCAGGCGGCGCCAGCACCGGCGGCGGCGGGAGTTCGGCGGGCGTCGCCTGCGCCGCGATTCCCGCCGGCATCGCGGCAACCGCCAGCAGCACCGCCACCAGCGTGGCAATCAGCCGGATCGAAGCGCGGCCGATCCCGTTCGCGACGGGTGGACGTCGGCGGGAGCGAAGGGCGGGATGGAAGCGCTCGGCCATGGGGCGCTCCGGCGGATCGATGGCGAGACGACGCCGGAGCGACGCCGGCGGTGCGGGACGGGCGGATCGGTTGCGAAGAAGGGAGCGCGTGCGGGCGGCACGCCCGCGGGCCTTTGGCGATCAGGTCTCCGAGTATACGCCCCGCGCGACCGGCGAAGCGCCCGCGCCGCCCGCCGAGGCCGTGAAGATGCGCCCGTCATCCGGCATCCTGCGGACCGGGAAGCCGAATCGGCGGCGCACCCGCCGGACAGTGCGCCGCTGGCGTGGTCCCTGCGTATCCGGGGCAGCGACGCGGGCGCGGAAGGAGCACACGACGGTGACCAAACGGGCGTTGCTGGTGGTGGATGTCCAGAACTGCTTCGTCAACTCGTATTCGGACCGGATTCCCGGCCGCGTCCGGACGCTGATCGACGACGGCGGTTACGAACCGGTCCTGTTCACCAAGTTCGTCAACACCGATGGGTCGCCCTACCGCACCATCCTCGGCTGGCACGAGTGCGAGGACGCGCCGGATACCGACCTCGCCCCGGAAATCGCCGACTGCGCCCACCCCGAGGCCGTCTACACCAAACCCGGTTTCACCGGCATCCCCGACGACCTCGCCGAGCGGCTGCGCGCCGACGCGCCGGACGAGGTCGCGGTGGTCGGCATCGACACCGACATGTGCGTGCTCAAGGTGGCGATGGACGTCTTCGACCTCGGCATCCGTGCGATCGTGCTCGTCGATTGCTGCGCCAGCACCGGCGGCCTGCAGGCGCACCTCGCCGGGCTGGCGGTGCTGGCCCGCAACATCGGCGCGGACAACCTGCGCACCACCGGGCTGGGCGAGGGGTACCTGGGGCGCCCGCCGACGTAGGTGCTGGGCGCTACGTGCCGAACTCGTGGCCTTCAGGCCCGGCGCGACACGCTCGGGATGACGGACTGATGGACGATAAACGGCGCCGAGGCGGGGCTAGCTGGGCATGCAGGTCGCGAAATTGCCGCCCTTGAACCCGTGTTCGAACCAAGCCATGCGTTCCGATCCAACGCCGTGATCGCCAAGCTGGGCTATTGGCGCCGGTGCGGCTCCCGTTCCCCGATCGTCGCCGAGACGGTTGGCGAACGCGGAGAGCGTCGCGATGTCGTGCGCGAGCAGGATGCCGTTGTCATAAAGCGGCCGAAGCGCAGCCCCGGCGAAGCAATCGGCTTGAAGCTCCATGAACTTGGACAGCTCTGCGTTGGTTGTACTTGCCATGTACATATCGTTGAGGATTGTCCACTGGATGTGGTGACCCCATTCGTGGGCCATTGCGTAGGCGGTGACCCAAGGACCGTAGTCCGCCGCGAAATACTCCACCAGGTGCCGATCTACGAATATGGTCTGCTCGGGAGGACAGTAGAGCGCGGCATCATCGGGCACCGGCAGCGGACACCGGTGAACCGCCGCCCAATCGAACTGGGTGTCGTAGAGGTGGTACTCGACCAGCAGGTCGTAATCCAGTCCGTCGTCGCTGCCGAAGAACTGGGCGAACCAGTACTGGTTCAGGTACGGAAACATGTAGGCCGCCGCCTCGTTCGGCGTCGAAAACGGGGCCGATGAGGGAACCTGCGCGGCGACCGGGCGCACCCCGACCGCGAGCAACACGAGCACGGGCAACAGGCGCAGCAGGGCGCGCGGGGACACCGGCGGGCCTCCGTCGGCAGCGAATCGCGGCACATGACGAGGAACGCTTCCTCGTCATGTGCCGCGCGATCATACAACAGACGATGCGCGATCCGTTCGGGTTCCGCGCCGTTCCGGGAAGATCCTCGATCGTTCCCGCCGGCATCCGGTGCCGGCCGGCCACGCGCCCATAGAGATCGAGGCGAGCTGCCAACCCTGCTCCGCGTATCCCGCCGAACGGCCAGACGGCGTCCGCCTATCGCGCACCCGGACCAGCCGAAGTCGAGTCACCAACATTGAGTCGATCTTGACAACTTTCCGATTCCGAACTAGCATAGAGACATAACGACGCGGCACCGCCGCGACAGGCAATCCGGCCGCGCCGGGGCGCCATCCCCGGCCGCACGACGACGTGGAGGCACGCCATGAACGAGACCACCCAGGACATCGCCCGCCTGCGCAGCGCGTTCGACCAGATCTGGGCCGAGAGCTTCGGCTCGCCGTTCCGCACCCTCTGGGCGCGCCCGGCCGTCGGCAACGGGAACGGCAACACCGCCACCGCCCCGCTGCCGCTCGACGTTTTCGCCACCAGGGACGAGTTCGTCATCGTCGCCGCCGTCCCCGGCATGCGCCCGGAGGACCTTTCGGTGACGTGGAACCAGGGGACGATCGTGCTCTCCGGCACGATCGGCAACGTGGCCGAATCGACGCAGGCCAAGGGCGCGACCTGGTACCTGAAGGAGCTGTGGCACGGCCGCTTCGAGCGGGCCATCACCCCGCCGTTCGAGGTCGATGCCTCGCGCGCCGAAGCCACCTTCGAGCACGGCGTCCTGCGGATCACCCTGCCGAAGGCCGCCCATGCCCGGCCTCAGCAGATCCCCGTCCGATTCGCCGCCAGCGACGCCCCGCAGGCCATCGGCGAAGGCTCCCCGGAGCCCGGCGCCGACCCCGCCGACGAGCGCGAACCGGCGCTGGCCGGCGCCCGCTAGCAATCGTGCCGGGCGGCCGGAACACCGGCTGCCCGGCCCACCCGACCACCAAACCGGCCCCGGCCGGTCATCCTGCCGGGGCCGGTTTGGGGGGCCTCATGTGCGGCGTGGGCGGCCGCGCGCTGCGGCGCGAAACACGCCCCACGTAGACGGGGACTACAGGAACGAAGCCGTGGCGGGGTGGGCGCGGCGGACGAGGTCCCGCGTTCGTGCCCGGTCCCCGAGGGAGGTCGTTGGCGAAGCCCGGGCCTTCGGCCCCGGGCGTGCCGCGACGGCCGGACGCTTTGGGCGACTGCCATGATCGCGCCCGCTCCGTCGCCGGAATGCGCCGCGGTTGGGCGCCCGCCACTGTTCGCCGGGTCTCCCCGCCGCCCTACGGGCAATGGCTCCCGAACTCCCGGTACCGTGGCGCCTCGGCCGCGTGGTACTCCCGGCACAGCGCCATCAGCCGCTCCTGCAGCACGCCGAAGAGCCGCTCGCCCTTTTCGGCGGAGGACACCAGCGGATCGCCCATCACGCCGTGTTCCATCTCCCGCCGCCGCTCCGGGAAGCGGGCGAAGCGGCCGACCTCGCCGGTGAACGTCGTGCGCCACTCGTCCTTCACCGCGCGGCCCATGTCCACCAGGTCCGGCCGCAGGTAGCGTTGCAGGCTCGTTTCCCATTCGCCGCCGTGGCCGATGCTGCCGCCGTCCGCCTCGCTCCAGGCCGCCAGTTCGCCGTCGGCCATGTGCCAGTAGGTGAGGGCGAGCGCCCAGACGTCCTCCTCGGCCAGTTTGACCGATGCCGCCCAGGTCGGCTGCTCGTTGCCGCCGTGGCCGTTGAGCAGCACGATCCGCCGGAAGCCGTTGGCCCAGATCGAGCGGCTCACCTCGCAGAGGACCGTTATGAACGTCTCCAGCCCCAGCGTGATCGTGCCGATCTCGCCCATGTTGTAGTGGGTGAAGCCGAGCGTCACCGGCGGCGCGACCACCACCGGCACGTCGTCCAGCGCCGCCGCCGCCCGGATCGCGAGGTGGTAGGGGATCGAGATATCGACGTCGAGCGGGCAGTGCGGCCCGTGCTGCTCCACCGAGCCGACCGGCACGATCACGACCGCGCCGGCCTCCTGCATCGCCAGCAGTTCGTGGCGCAACATCTCCTGCCAGAGGATCTTCTTCCCGTTCGCCGGGCGCACCAGCATCGCGCACTCCCTCCGGGACCGTGTTCAATTGCGGTTCGGCCGCCTCGAACCGCCATCCCGCACGTCGTCAACCGACAACTCGTCATCCCGAGCTTGTCGAGGGATCTCGTTCACGAGTCGAGGTGTCGAAGAGCGGCGAGATCCCTCGACCCATCGACTGGTCACCCCGCGTGGAAGCGGCGCAGGAACTGGCGCAGCCGCTCGCTCTTCGGCGCACCGAACACCTCCGCCGGCGGCCCCGCCTCCACGACCACGCCGCCGTCCATGAACACCACCCGGTCGGCGGCTTCGCGGGCGAACAGCATCTCGTGCGTGACGACCATCATCGTCACCCCGTGGGACGCCGCCAGTTCTTCCATCACGCCCAGCACCTCGCCGACCAGTTCCGGGTCCAGCGCCGAGGTGACCTCGTCGAACAGCATCACCTTCGGCTCCATCGCCAGCGCGCGGGCGATCGCCACCCGCTGCTGCTGGCCGCCGGACAACTGCGCCGGGTAACTGTCGGCTTTCTCCCGCAACCCCACCCGGTCCAGCAACTCCAGCCCGCGCTCGCGGGCGGCGCCCTTGGCGACGCCCCGCACCTTGATCGGGCCGAAGGCGACGTTGTCCAGCGCCGTCATGTGCGGGAACAGGTTGAACTGCTGGAAGACCATCGCCGTCTCGGCGCGCAGCCGGGCGACGTCCTTCTCCTTCGCCGGCTGGCGGCGGCCTCCACCCTCGCGGTAGCCGACGAGTTGGCCATCGACGCGGATTTCGCCCGCCTCGTACGTCTCCAGGAAGTTGACGCAGCGCAGCAGCGTCGTCTTGCCGGAACCGCTCGGCCCGATCACGCAGACGACCTCGCCCGACCCCACCGTCAGGTCGATCCCCTTCAGGACCTCGTTCGCGCCGAAGCGCTTGTGGACTCCCCGGATTTCGACCATCGGCCGCGCGGCGGAGCCGGGCATGGCAGCGTTCTCCTTGGACAAGACGAGAGACCCGACGGGTGCTACGTGCTACGTGCTACGTGCGACGACGAAGTGACAAGCTGGATCGCTGGCACCGATCACCCACCGTCTGTCGCCTGTCGCCTTTCGCTTGTCGCCTCGTCACGTGGCGAACCGGGTGCGCCGTTCGAGCCACAGGCCGAGGCGCGACAGCAGCAGGTTGATCGCCAGGTAGATCAGCGCGGCGGTCAGGTAGAACGGCATCGGGACGCCGGTGCGGTTGACCACGTTCTGGGTTTCGAACAGCAGGTCGGGCACGCTGAGCAGGTAGGCCAGCGAGGTGCCCTTCACCATCTCGATCGCCGTGTTGGTCCACGGCGGCAGCGCCGCCGGCAGCGCCTGCGGCAGGATCACGTAGCGGATCCGGGGCCAGAAGGTGAGGCCGATCGCCTTCGCCGCGTCGGACTGCCCGCGCGGCACGGCGCTCACCGCCCCGCGCACGATCTCGCCGACGTGCGCCCCGGCGAACAGGCTCAGTGCGACCACCACCGCCCAGAAGTTGTCGATGTCCATCCCGGCCGCCGGCAGCCCGTAGAACAGCAGGAACATCAGCACCAGCAGCGGCGTGCCGCGCAGGATGTCCACGTAGGCGCGCAGGAGCAGCCGCACCGGGGCCGGGGCATACAGCAGGCCGACGCCGATGGCGAGCCCGAGCGCGGTGCCGATGACCACGATCAGCACCGCCAGGGTGACGGTGGTCTGGATGCCTTCGACCAGCAGGTGCAGGTTGCCGAAAACGGTTCGCAGCGTCGCTTCCATCGCTTAGGCCGTCCAGCGGATGCGCCGCTCGAGCCAGCGCAGGACGAAGGCGATCAGCCAGGCGGTGACGAGGTAGATGCCGCCGACCACCACCCACGGCTCGATGAACTTGAAGGTGTCCGTGGCGATCTTGCGGGCGGCGAAGGTCAGTTCCGGCACCGAGATCGCCATCGCGATCGAGGTGTCCTTGAACAGGGAGATGGACGTGTTCGACAGCGACGGCAGCACCGCCCGGAACATGATCGGCAGCGTGATCCAGCGCGCGATCCCGACGCCGGTCAACCCGAGCGAGCGCCCGGCGTCGAGGTAGCGCCGCCCGACCGACAGGATGCCGGCCCGGAACACCTCGCACAGGTAGGCGCCGTAGTAGAGTGCGAGCGCCACGATCATCGAGGCTTCGCCGTCGAGGATCAGGATGTCCTTCACCCAGCGCGGGCTCGCCCGCGGCACGACCATCGGCACCCCGAAGTAAAAGATCAGCACGATCAGCAGCAGCGGAATGTTGCGGACGAATTCCACGTAGACCGTGGCCGGCCCGGACAGCCAGCGCCGCCCTGACGTGCGGGCGAACGCCAGCAGCAACCCGAACGCGGCGCCGAGGACGAACCCCGCCGCCGTCATCCGCAGCGCCAGCACCAGCCCGGAGACGATGTCCTCGCGGTAGCGAAAGATGACGTCCCATTGAAGATCGAGCAACGCGGTTCCTCGGGATAACGGGAGATCGAACGATTGGCGATGCGATCCCCGGGGCGCGCAACCCGGCGTCTGGCGCGGCCCGTGCTCAGCCCCGGAGGGGCCTCGTTGGCGCAGCCCGGGGTTTCAACCCCGGGCGGGCGTGGGCGATGGCCGGAAAAATCTGACAACCGCCATCCATCACCGGGCGCTCGCCGCCAGCGGGGCGCGACGGGTCCCCGCCGTGCCCCGCTGGCGGCCTCAGGCTACCGGTACTCGATCGGGAACCCGGCCGGCGGCGGATCGAGTTCCACGCCGAAGTGGGTCCGGAACGCCTCCTGGTAGTAGGCGAAGTCCACGCCCACCAGGTACTGACCAAGGGTGGAGTTCACCCAGTTCAGCCAGCGCTGGTCGCCCGGCTTGACCGCGAAGGCGTAGGTCTGCGGCGACCACGAGTCGGTCGAGACCTTGTAGACGTCCGGCTGCTGGAGCGCCTTGTACTGCGCGGTGGAGAGGTCGATCGCCGTGGCGTCCACCCGGCCGGAGTCCAGCGCCAGGATGGAGTTGGCCACCGAGTCGTAGGTCGAAACCTCGGCGTCGGGCACCCCGTCCTGGACGAGGGCGACCGCGAAGGCGTTCTCGAGGATCGCCACCTGCGCGCCCTGCCCGGTCAGCTCTGCCGCGCTGTTGATCTCGGAATCGGCCGGCAGCAGCAGCGCCACCGCCTCGCGGTAGTAGGGGATGGTGAACTCGACTTCCAGCGCCCGCCCCGGGTTGATCGTCATGAACTGGCAGACGATGTCGATCTTGTCCGACAGCAGGTTCGGGATGCGGGCGTCGGAGGCCTCGATCACGAACTCCAGCCGCTGCCCCAGCTCGTCGGGGTTGGCCATCTGCTCGTCGGTCAGGCCGAACAGGCCGCGGGCCAGCAACTTCGCCATATCGACGTCGAAGCCAACCAGGGTGCCGTTCTCGTCCTCGTAGTGCCACGGCGGGTTGGTGCTGCCGGTGCCGACCACCAGCTTGCCGCGGTCGAGGATCTGCTGGAGGCGGCTGCCGCCCTCCTGCGCGCGGGCCGGGGCCGGCGCCGCCGCGATCCCGGTGGCGGCGACCGCCGCGCCGCCGATGACGGCGCTCCGCTGCAACAATCGTCGCCGGCTCGTGTTCTCGTCCGTACCCATGGTGCGGGCCTCCTCGGGTCATGACCGAACCGCGCCGGACTCCCGGCGCGCGTTCGTCGTTGGTGGAGGGCGCCATCGTAGCAGTCCCGCCGTTTGCTGCAAACGGTTCCGCAGCCGCCCCGCCCCTGCTAGGATGCCGCGCCAACCCGATCCGTCCGTTCCTTCAGGAGGCCCCTCCGGCGATGCCAGCCGAATCCCAGCCGATCTACGACCTGCTCGTCCGCGGCGGCGAGGTGGTCGATCCGTCCGCCGGCCTGTCCGGCGCCCTCGACGTCGCCGTGGCCGACGGCCGCGTCGCCCAGGTCGCCGCCGGCATCGACCCGGCGTTGGCCCGCCGGGTCGTCGATGCGACCGGGCAGGTGGTCACCCCCGGCCTCGTCGATCTGCATACCCACGTCTGGTGGGGCGCGACGTATTGGGGCATCGAGCCGGACCCGGTCGCCGCCCGCTCCGGCGTCACGACCTGGCTGGACGTCGGCAGCGCTGGCGCGTACTCGTTCCCCGGCTTCCGGGAGTTCATCGCCGAGCCGGCCAAGTCGCGCGTCTTCGCGCTGCTGAACCTCTCCTCGATCGGGCTGATCGCCCAGACGTGGGAGTTGTCCAACCTCGACTACTGCGATGTCGATCTCGCCGCGATGATCGTCGAGGACAATCGCGACCTCATCCTCGGCATCAAGGCCCGCATCGACCGCAACACCACCCGCGGCACCGGCATCCGGCCGCTGGAACTGGCCCGCGAACTGGCCGACCGGGTGGACCTGCCGCTGATGACCCACATCGGCTACGGCCCGCCGAGCATCGACGAGGTCGCCGCCCTGCTGCGCCCGGGCGACATCCTGACCCACTGCTTCACCGGCGGCGACATGAAGATCCTCGGGCAGGACGGCGTGCCCCACCAGGACATCATGAAACTGCGCGAGCAGGGGCTGATCCTCGACATCGGCCACGGCACCGGCTCGTTCTCCTACGAAACAGCCGAGGCGATGCTGGCCCAGGGCATCCTGCCGGACGTGATCTCCACCGACATCCACCAGATGGCGATCCAGGGCCCGGCTCTGGACATGCCGACCACCCTCAGCAAGTTCCTCAACCTCGGCATGTCCCTGCCGGACGTCATCGAGCGCGCCACCAGCCGCCCGGCGGCGGCCATGCGCCGCCCCGACCTCGGCACCCTGCGCCCCGGCGCGCTCGCCGACATCGCGCTGTTCACGCTGGACGAGGCCGGCGACCACACCTTCCACGACGCCCAGATGAACGAGCGGCGCGGCAGCATCCGCCTGACCAACACCCTGACCATCGTCGGCGGCGAGATCCTGGAGCGCCAGCCCGAGCGCCCGCTGCACCCGTGGGCGAAACTCCCCGAGCACCAGGCACCCTACCAGAAGCCGCTCGGCAAGCAGGCGCGGTAGGCGCCCACCCGCCGGCTCGATCACCGTCATCCCGAGCCTGTCGAGGG
>JAFAEX010000139.1 GCA_023423795.1 Chloroflexota bacterium
GCGGCGGCGTCGGCGACGGCAACCCGTCCGTCCGGCGCCACGGCGACCCCGGCCGGGCGGCGGAACCCGCCGGGCGCATCGAGCCGCGCGACGGCCCGCCCGCGCCGCGAGTACCCGGTCACGCGGCCGGAGGGCGCGTCGGTCACCCAGACGAGCCCGTCCGGCCCGACGGCGACCGCGAACGGCCCGGCCCCGTTCGTCCACGATGCGAGCGGCGACCCTTCGGCGCCCAGCACGTGGACCTGCCCGCTCTGCACGTCGCCGACGATGACCCGCCCGGCTGCATCGGCGGCGACGCCGTAAGGCATGCGGAACCCGCGCCCGCCCGATCGTCCTGCGTGGACCCGGATCGTTCGGATGGCGGGCGCCACCCGCGAATGGACCATGACCTGCCTCGCGCGAAGATCGGCCGGATGCCCGCGCCGCGCTGAATCGCCGGCGCGAGCGTCGTGTGCCTGCAACGCCTGCCTCCCGGGAGTCGCGCGGTTTGCGCGGACGCGGGACGATTCGTCGATTGCACGCCCCAATAGTCCGGCGAGCGGCGCGACGGATAAACCCGCAATTGAGCCAAACGGGCGTCTGCTCCGCCGGTTTGTCCGTCGGCTCGCGCCGGGCGGATGCGGGATCGTTTGGCCCCCATTTCGGCGCCCCTCCATCGTCATCCCGGACCTGTCGAGGGAGCGCGTCGCTCCTGGCCGTGCCGACGAGATCCTGCGGCGGGTACGGCGGACGGATCGAGGCGAGTCGGGGCGAGCCGTCAAGGGTGTGCAACTGGTTCCCGACGGAACCGCCGCACGACCCGGGTCGCGCGGCACGGCTGCCCGCCACCGCGCGGGATGCCGTAACCGCGCCCGGCGTGGCCCTCCGGCAGCGAGCGGCACGCGATGGCCGCTTGTGTACACGGCAGTCCAGGCGGGGTACGCGAAACGTTGCGTCACGGTACGGCCAGGCCCCTTCCGGCCGATCGAGGTCGCACGAATGGGTGTTGGAGCCGCACATGCGATGTCTCTGCAATGAACACTGGAGTTGTATACAGATGATGACAGATGTGTTAGTGTGCAGCTTAAGCTACAACATCGTGCCATGAGAGCAGTGATCGGGGAAGGCACTGGATGGACGGGCGCCGTTTCGATGCCCTGGCCCAGGCATGTTCGGCCGGAACCAGCCGCCGGGCGGCGATTGCCGCCGCGCTGGCCGCCCTGCTCACCCCCGTGAACGACGCGAACGCCCGCCGCGCCGACAAGGAACGCGGTCGGGGGCGCGACGGCTCCCGCCCGGACCCGGAGCAATGCGTCGCCAACGGCCAGCGCTGCGGCAGGTCCGGCAAAAGGACGCGCCGGAGGGGCAGGCCGTGCCGATCGTGCTGCTCCCGGTACGCCACGCCGGCCGGCAGGGGGCGTCGCTGCTCGTGCATGCCGCAAGGGGCCGCCTGCCGCAACAGCGCCCGGTGCTGCGGCGGACAGTGCACCGGCGGCGCGTGCGGCCCGTGCAGCCCGGGGCTGCTGTTGTGCCAACCGGATGGCTGCATCGACCCCCAAACCGATCCGGCCCATTGCGGGACGTGCGGCACGCGCTGAGCCCACACGCAGACGTGCCGACAGGGAACCTGCACGTGCACCGACGCCAGTTGTCCCGACGGCTGCTGTGACGGGAATCAGTGCCAGCCCGGCACGGCGGACCAGGCATGCGGCACGGCCGGCCACGCCTGCACGAGCTGCCCGGCCGGGTCCCGCTGCTGCGGCGGGGAGTGTTGCAGCGGCTGCTGCGCGAACGGCGAATGCCGCGCCGGAACCGGCAACGGGGCGTGCGGCACGGGCGGCGACGCCTGCGCGTTGTGCGCCAATCCGACCCCGGTTTGCGCCCTGCAAACCTGCACCGCCTGCTCGGCGAGCGCCCAATGCCCCGGCGGCCAGACCTGCTGCGCGCCGCCGGGGATCTGCACCGACACCGGCTCGGACCGCGACAACTGCGGCGGGTGCGGGACCGCCTGTGCGCCGGACGAGGGATGCGTCGGCGGCGTTTGCGCGTGCTCCGACGGGCCGTTGCAGGACGAGGTGGACGCCGCACGCCCGGGCGGCACGCTCTACCTGTGCCCGGGAACCTGGGCCGAGGCGGACGCCCGCGCCGTGATCGGCAAGGACTTGACGATCGTCGGGGCCGGGAGCGGCGACGACCCGGCGACCAGCACCATCCTGCTGCCCGGGAATGGCCGGGCGTTCGATGTGCTGGCGGGCGCGACCGTCGCGATCCGGGGGCTGCGCGTCGCGGAGGTGCTCCTCGATGAAGGGAACGGGGGCGCTATCCGCAACGCAGGCGACCTGACGCTAGACGATTGCACCCTCCGCGGGAACCGCACCTTCGAACCCGGCAACCACGGCGGCGGCATCGCCAACGAGGAGCGCGGTTCGCTCGCGCTCGCCCGCTGCACCCTGACGAGTAACACCGCCAGCAACGGCGGCGGCATCGCCCACACGGGCCGTGGGGGAACCCTCACGATCGTGGACAGCACCATCTCGGGCAATAACACCAGCACGACCGGCGGCGGCATCTGGATTACCGCCGAGGATAGCGAGATCACCATCTCCGGAAGCACCATCTCCGACAACACCGTGGGCATGCCCGGTTTCGGCGTGGGCGGCGGCGGCATCTGGAGCGATGCCCCCGGGTCCGAGTTGACGATCGCCGACAGCACCATCACGCAGAACAACGCAGCGCGAGGCGGCGGGGTCCACAACCGCTCCACCCGGACCGTCCTCGACGGCACGAACGTGACCGACAACGTCGCGTACGCAGACGATGCAGGCGGCGGCCTCTACCAGTGGGCTAATGAAGGGTCGATCGCGCTTCGAAACGGCTCCACGGTCGGCGGCAACACCGGCGGCAACTGCATCGGCTCCCCGATCGGCGGCGATGGGTGCGCGCCGTGACGGCGTCGGCGGCCCGGCGGCATTCCGGCCCGGCTTGCCGCGCCACGACGGCCCCGGGCGTCCGGCGGTCCGCGGTGGCGGCCGCCCGGCCGGCCATGCCAGCGGTGAACGGCGCCGGGTGCGGACACCGCGGACACCGTGCCCGACCGGATAAACACAAAAACCCCGGAGAAAACCCGGTATGTCCCCCGGTTCCTGCCGCACGGCCCGACGCCGACGATCCGGACACCACATCCAGTTGCGCCCCGTCGCTCCACAGAAAGGATGCCGCGTGGACCACCGCCGCTTCGACTCGCTCGCCCGCGCCCTCGCGGGCGCTTCGACCCGCCGCGCGGCGCTCGCCGCCGCGCTCGCCGCGCTGCTGCCGCTTGCCGCCGAGGGCAAGCACAAACGGAAGCGCACGGACGACCGCCGCGGCAAGGCCCGCGATCGAACGGGCGACCGCGCGGACGACCGGAAAGCCAACCG
>JAFAEX010000086.1 GCA_023423795.1 Chloroflexota bacterium
CCGGAGGGACCGCGCGCGCCGCCCGCCCCGGATGCAGGGGAGGGCGCAATGCCCCGGATCGACAGTTTGGTTCCCTCGGAGTTCACGCGGGACGAGAAGAAGCTCAAGGTCGAGTTCGTCGGGCCGAACGGGCCGGGCGAGTTCGCATTGGACTGCGCCTACTACCCGGCGGCGCTGAACACCGACGACGAGGACCTGCCGGACCTGGACGCGGGCGAGGGCGAGGTGTCGGCCGAGCAGCGGCTGGCGATGGGCCGCCGCATCGTCGGCATCTACGCGCGCTGGGACCTCGAAGGGCCGGCGCACGCGCGGATCGTGGACGACAACGGCCGGCCGCACTTCGTGGAAGTGGTCGGGCCGGGGCCGGTGCCGCTGGAGCCGGCGGTCGTCGCGAAGCTGCCGTTCTGGCTGCAGTCGGGCCTCTTGCAGGCGGCGTACCGGAACGAATCGGAGGCAAAACCCGCCAGGCGGAGGCGCTAGCGCTCCGCCAGCGGGACGAGAACCGGTACGAGATGGACGTCGAGGCCGGGCTGCGGCGGCCGGTGGACCCGTGGATCGATGCGGCGGTGTCGTACATCGCGATCGGGAAAGAACTGGGGGTGCCGGCGCACGAGGTGCCGAGGCTGGCCGAGGAGCGGCCGGGGCTGGTGGAGGGAGCGGTGGCGTTAATCGAGGCCCGCAACATCAACCAGCGGCTGGAAGCCGAGCAGGCGCGGCACGGGCGGGGCCGGTAGCGTGGCGACGCGGGTGGCCGACCTCGAAGTCGGGATCGGCGTCTCCGGCGCGGAGTCGGCGGTCGGCGGCATCCGCAAGGTGTCGGAGGCCGTTGACGGCGCCGGGAAGCGGGCCGGGGACGCGGCCGGCGGCGTCGGCCGGTTCGGCGACGCCGCCGAATCCAGCGGGCGCAAGGCGGACGCCGGCGGGCTGAGGATCGGCAAGATGGCGGCCGGCTTCGCGACGGCCGCGGCTGCTGCGACGGCGGCGATCGCGGCCGTGCGGGGCGTGACCGGGGCGATCACCGGCGCGATCTCGACCACGATGGATTTCGACAAGCAACTGTCCGGCATCGCGTCGGTCGGCGGCGCGGACGCGGCGGGGCGGCTCGGCGACATCCGGGCGGCGGCGCTGGAGATGGGCGCGAGCACGTCGTTCAGCGCGCTCGAAGCGGCGGCCGGCATGGAAGAGATGATCAAGGCCGGCATGTCGGTCGAGACGGTGCTGGGCGGGGCCGCGCAGGCGGCGCTGGACCTCGCGGCCGCGAGCGGCACGCCGGTGGCCGAGTCGGCCGAGATCATGTCCACGGTCATGAACGTCTTCGGCGAGACGATGACCCAGTTCGCGACCGAGGGCGAAAAGGCCAACCACATCGCCAACCTGCTGGCGCAGGCGGCGAACGCGAGCGCGACCGACGTGCACGACCTGGGCTATTCGCTGGCGGCGAGCGCGGCGGTTGCGCGGGGCTTCGGGGTGGACGCCGATTCGCTCGCGACCTCGCTGGCGATCCTCGCCCAGAACGGCCTGAAGGGCTCCGACGCCGGCACGTCGTTCAAGTCGATGCTGCTCAGCATGACCAACATGAGCAAGCCGACGAAGGCCGCGCTCAAGGAACTGGGGCTGTCGGCGCAGTCCTTCGTGGACAGCACCGGGCAGTTCGTCGGCGTCGAGCCGATGTTCGACATCCTGCGCGGGGCGATGGAAGACGCCGGTTACTCGGCGATGGACGTCAACAACACGCTGTCGCAGATCTTCGGGAGCGACGGCGGGCGGGCGGCGCAGATCTTTTTCCGCACCAACGAGGCCGGGTGGGACGCCATGCGGGAGGGCATGGACAACGCCGGCACCGTGGGCGAGCAGGCGGCGGTGCGGCTCGACAACCTCGCCGGGGATGTCGAGGAACTCACCGGGGCGATGGAGACGCTGTCCATCGCCGGCGGGTCGCTGTTCACGCCGCTGCTGCGGTCGGCGACGCAGGCGGCGACGCGGCTGGTCAACGTCGGCAACGAGATCATGGCGGACATCGCGAAGGGGATGGAACTGGGGTTGTCGGCGCCGGACGCCGCGGTGCGGGCAATCGGGATGGCGCTTTCGCAGGCGTTCGGGCGCGGGACCGGGGCGAGGCTGCGGCAGACGTGGAAGGCGATCCGGGACGGGGCTAAGGCGGCGGCGGCGGCGCTGCGGCCGGTGCGGGACGCGGTGGCGGGCGCGTTCGGCTGGCTGCTGGAGCGCGGCACGCAGGTCAAGGCGGCGCTGTCCGGCATCGCGGCAGGGTTCGGGATCTTCCTGGCCGTGAAGGGCGCGGTCGCCGTCGTCGGCGCGGTGCTGGCGACCGTGTCCAGCCCGATCCTGCTGATCGCGGCCGCGCTGGGAACGCTCGGGGTGGCCTACCAGCAGAACTGGCTCGGCTTCGGGGACGCGGTCAACCGGGTCGCCGGGTTCGTCTCCGAGAAACTGGCCGGGCTGTGGGGCCTGGTCGAGACCGGGATCGGGACGTTCCGGCGGCTGATCGACGCCGGGTTCAACCCGTTCGAGGCGGCGGTCAAGACCGTCGCGGGCGTGGTCGCGCTGAACTTCGGGCGCGACAACCCGCTGGTGGGGTTCTTCTTCCGGGTGCTGGACGCGGGGCGGGCGGCGGCGGGCTGGGTGTCCGGGACGCTGCTGCCGGTGCTGGGGACGGTGCGCGACTACTTCGTTGACGTGGCGAGTGGCAGCGGCTACCTCAACGCGGCGTTCGAGCGGCTGCCGAGCGGCATCCAGCCGATCGTGAAACTGTTCGGGACGTGGGTGCAGGTGATCCGGCGGGTGGTCGAGGGATTCCGGGCGGGCGGGCTGTCCGGCGCCATCGAGGCGTTCTTGGCGCAGGTGCCGCACCTGATCCGGTCCTACGAGGGGTGGATCGGGCAACTGCTGTCCACGTCGCTGGCGATCCTCGGGCGGGTCAAGGACGCCTTTCTCGGGCTGCCGTGGCGGGAAATCGCGGGCGTGGTCGGGCGCGGGCTGGGGTGGCTGGCGGAGCAGGCGACCCGGCACGGGCCGCGCATCCTGCGGGCGCTGTGGGACGGGCTGAAGGGGCTGGGCGGGATCGTCCGGGAGGCGTTCGCCTCGGTCGATTGGCCGGCGGTGCTGTCGCGCGGGCTGACCGGGTTGGCCGAGATCGGGGCGAAGGCGAAGGCGTTGATCCAGGGCGTCGATTGGGGCGGGCTGGCGGGCACGGTCGCGGACTACGGCGCGGCGCTGCTGGGCAAGATCGCGGACGGGGCGTCGGCGGCGTGGACCGGGACGGTGGCGCCGTGGTTCCGCCGCACGGTGACGGCGGAGAACGTGGGCGCGCTGATCGGCACGGTCGGCAAGTGGCTGTTCGACCACGGCAAGGACTTGCTCGGCGGGCTGCGCGACGGCGCGGTGGCGGCGTGGGACGCGTTCCTGGGGTGGCTCGGCGTCCGGGTGTCGGAGGAGGAGTGCTACGACGCGATCGACGGCGCGGACATCGGGAACTGGCTGTTGCAGGCCGGCAAGGATCTCATGCGGGGACTGGCGAAGGGATTCGAGAGCGCGTGGCCGGAAGCAACCCGCTGGCTCCGGGAGAACGTGACGGCGGAGAACGTCAAGAAGCCGTTCGCGGCAGCCGGGACGTGGCTGCTGGGCGTCGGCGGCGCCATCCTCGGCGGGCTGGCGGCCGGGGCGCGGTCGGCGTGGGGCGGCTTCACCCGCTGGTTCTCGGAGACGGTTTCGGCGAACACGGTGGCCGGCTGGGTCGTCAACGCGTCGGCGTGGCTGCTGGCGGCCGGGATCAACCTGCTGACCGGGATGAAGACGGGCGCCGAAACCGCGTGGGGGACGCTGCGGACCTGGCTGACCGACACGCTGAAGGCGGATACGTTCACGGCGTTCCTCGCGACGGCGGCGACGTGGCTGCTGAAGGCCGGCGACGACCTGATCGGCGGGATGAAGGCCGGGGCCGAGACGGCGTGGGGGACGCTCACGACGTGGGTCGAAGAGAACATCAACGCCGAGCAGGCAGCGGCGCTGTTGGGTGACGTCACGACGTGGCTGGAGCAGAAGGGCAAGGACCTGCTCGGCGGGCTGAAGAGCGGGGCGGAAACCTACTGGACGGACACGGCAAAGCCATGGCTGGAAGGGCTGCCGACGGAGGCGACGGAGGCCATCGGGGCGCTGGCGGGCAAGTTCACGGGCATCGGGACGGCGGCGATCAGCAGCCTCAAGAGCGGCGCGGAGACGTTTTGGACGGACACGGCGAAACCCTACATCGAGGGGCTGCCGGGCGAGATCGTGACGCTGTTCGACGGCCTCAAGGACGAGATGAAGAAGGTCGGCGGCAACATCCTCGCCGGCATCAAGCAGGGCATCCTCGACGGCTGGACCGCGTTCGAGACCTGGTTCAAGGAGCAGATCGGGAAGATCCCGCTGGTCGGGAACATGGCGGTCGATGCGAAGTCGCCGGCGCGGAAGTTGATGCCGGTGGGGCGCAACATCATCGACGGCATCGCGGTCGGCGCGGAGCAGCGGGCCGGGGCGCTGCGGGACACGGTCGGCGGGATCGTCGGCGGGATGGCGTCGCAGGCCGACATCGCCGCCAAGCGGCTCCAGAAGATGGCGGGCCGAGGCCGGGGCGTCGATTGGGCGACCGACCGGGTGTTCGGGATGTTCCCCGACGCCAAGCCCGGCGGCTGGCTGACCGACGTCATCAACGCGACCACGTTCAAGGACCAGGCGGCGAAGAGCGGCCGGGCGGTCGGGGAGGCCATCGCGGACGGCACGGCGGCCGGGGTGACGGGCAAGGCGCGGGACGTGGCGACCGCCGCGCAGCGGGTGGTGCGGGACGCCATCGCGGCGGCGCGGCGGGAGGCCGAGATCGCGTCTCCCAGCAAGCGGGCGGCGCGGGAGGTCGGCGAGCCCATCGTGGCCGGGGTGGCGGGCGGGATCGATGCCGGGTCCGAGGTGGTGGCCGTCGTCACCCAGAAGATGATCCGCAAGGCCGCGCAGCGGGCCCTCAAGGAAGCGAAGAAGGCGATCGACGTCGGCACGCGCTTCGGCGAGATGTTCGATTTGGGCTTGCTGGCGAGCGAGCCGAAAACGATCGAGGGCGCGCGGCACCTGATGGAACGGATGGTCGCGGAGGCCCGGGGCGCGGTCGCCAAGGCGCAGGCCCGGATCAAGGGGCTGGAGCTGGTCTTCGGGGTGCAGGCGGGCCAGCAGGACGCGGCGCGGCGGGCGGCCGACGAGCAGGCCGGCGCGATGCTGGACGCCTACAAGAGCGCCGCCGAGAAGGCGAAGGAGATGGTCGCGAAGATCCAGGCGCGCGATCCGTGGTGGGTGCCGCCGGCGGACGCGGCCAGCCCGGAGGCGCTCATCACGGCGATCCAGGCGCAACTGGACGCGCTGGGGCCGATCGACCCGCCGAAGCCGGGGACGGCGGCGGCGGACGCGCTGACCGAGCAGATCGACCGCTGGGTGCGGGAGGCCGAAGCGGCGGAAGCGGCGCGGAAGGCGCAGGCGGACGCCGACGCGGCGGCGCAGGCGGCGGCGCAGCGGGCGCAGGTCGACCGGGAAAAGGCGGCGGCCGCGGCGGCGATGGTGACGGCGGCGGAAAAGGCCGTGGCCGGCGCGCGGCGGGACGTGAACAAAGCGACCGGCGCCGAGGCGAAGGCGGCGGCGAAGGCCGTGCTCGCCGAAGAGCAGAAGCGGCTGGCGCTGACGCGGGACCTGCTGGCGGCGCAGCAGGCGGTGGTGCACGCGACGACCGACGCGCAGCGGGAGATCGCGGAGTTCAACGTCCAGGCGGTGCAGCAGCAGCTCGACCGGCTGGCCGAAGCCGACGCCGCCGGGGCGTTCGCGGACGCGTTTGCCAAGGGGATGCAGCGGGCGCAGGAGCAGGCCGAGCGCAAGGCCGAACGGATCGAAAAGCGGCTGGCGAAGGCGGCCGAGAAGGCGGCGAAGAGCGGCCGGTCGGCCGGCAAGGGGTTCGGCGACGAGATGGCAGACGGCTTCGCCCGGAGCGGGGCCGACCAGAAGATCGAGAAGGAGGCGAAGAAGGCGACCGAGCGGGCAGGACGGGTCAACGCGGAGCCGGACGGGCGCCGGATCGCCGGGTCGGTGGCCGGCGGGTTCGAGAACGGCAACCTCGGCGGGCGGCTGGAGCGGGAGGCGCGGCAGGCGGCGAACCAGGCGGGCGGCGTCAACGCCAACCCGGCCGGGCGGGCGCTGGCGGATTCGCTGGCGGACGGGTTCGCGAACCGGCTGGGGAGCAACGCGATTGCGGTGCCGGTGCGCAAGGCGATCAACGCGGCCGGCGAGGACGCGGGCACGCAGGGATCGGCGCTCGGGCGGGCGATCGCGACCGGGATCGGCGACGGGATTTCGGGCCGGGCAGCCTACGTGAACAAGGCGATGAAGGCGCTGATCGACGGCGCGATCGCGGCCGGGAAGAGCGCGGCGGGGGTCAAGTCGCCGTCGCGGCTGTTCCGGGACGAGCTTGGCGTGCCGATCGGGCAGGGCGTGGCGCTGGGGATCGACGACGAG
>JAFAEX010000090.1 GCA_023423795.1 Chloroflexota bacterium
GGGCCGGGGGGGGGGGGGGGGGGGGGGCCCCGGGGGGTTACCCCCCGGGCCCCGCCGTCGCCGCCATCGTCATCCCGAGCGGTGCGAGGGATCTCGTCGCTTGACGGAGGTGAGCGACAACCGAAACCGGCGTCGGTCGCGGAAATGACCTGGTCGGTGCGGCGCCCGGTCGCGGATGGAGGTGGCTGCGGCCCGCCCGGGGTTTCAACGCCGGGCGGAGTTGGCCGGTACCCGCACCATGCTGGCTGCCGCCATCATCCCCGGGCGGGGCACGAGGTGATGCCGGAACCGATGTCGATCGGGGCGGCGCCCCCATGACCAGACGCCGGCGCTCCCCGGATGCGCCGACGAACCGGCCACCAGGCGTGGCTACCGGACGATGCGACAGGACGGATGCGGATGAGCCGGACGACGGCCGAGATCGGTGGGCGGGCCACGCCGGCGCGCGACGACGGGGGGCGGTTCCGGGTGCCCGGGACGCGCTGGCTCGAAGCGCGCATCGACCGCCGCCCGGCCTGGTTCTTTCTCTCGCCGGCGGTGGCGACCCTGCTGCTGCTGTCGATTTTCCCGTTCGTCTATTCGCTCTGGTTGAGCTTCCACCAGTGGAACCTGTCCGACCGGGCGGCGCAGTGGTCCTTCGTCGGGCTGGGGAATTACGCCCGCATCCTCCTGAGCGATCCGTACTTCTGGCCGGCGGCGCGGGTCACGGTCGCCTTCCTGCTGGTGACCATCACGCTGGAGTTCCTGCTGGGACTGGGCATCGCCGTGCTGGTGAGCCAGGAGTCGCGGGCGCTCGGGGCGATCCAGACCGTCGTGGTGTTGCCGATGATGATCACCCCGGTGGTGGTCGGCCTGATCTGGCGGTTCATGTACAACCCCGACCGCGGGGTGATCAACGAACTGCTGGGGATGGTCGGCATCCAGGGGCCGGCGTGGCTGGGGGACGCCAGCACCGGGTTCTGGGCGGTCGTCGTGGCGGATGTCTGGGAGTGGACGCCGTTCATGGCGCTCATCCTGCTGGCCGCAATGCAGTCGCTGCCGCGGGAACCGCTGGAAGCCGCCGTCGTCGACGGCGCGTCGCGCTGGCAGGCATTCCGCTCGATCGTGTTGCCGCTGCTGCGGCCCGCCATCGCGGTCGCGCTGTTGCTTCGCGGGATCGACGCGTTCAAGACGTTCGACCTCATCTACGTCATGACCCAGGGCGGCCCCGGCACCTCCACCCAGGTGCTGAGCCTCTACACCTACAAATGGGGCTTCAAGTTCTTCGAGATGGGCTACGCCGCGGCGCTCGCCTACGTGATGCTGCTGGCAGTGGACGTGGCGGCCACCGTCGGGGTGCGGGCGATGGGGCGGCCGACGGGGGAGTAAGGACGGGCGGCATGACCCGGCTCACCGGGTCCCCCTCCCCGTCATGCCGAGCGTCTCGTGGGACGACGGGGGGCGCGGGCCGAGGCAGTTGAGTCATGCGGCGGGCGTGTCGTGCCCGGTCGCGGAGCCGGGACCCGGCGAGGAAAGGAACGCGATGGACGTCCTGGGCCGCGGCGGCCCGATCGAGCGGGTCATGCGGCGGGTGGCAATCGGCGTCGTGCTGACGGTGTGCCTGCTGCCGATCGTGCTGATCGTGGCGACGTCGTTCAAGACGCGGGTGGATGCCGTGTCGTCCTCGCCGTTCGCCCTGTTCCGGCCGACGCTGGGCAACTATGCCCACATCTTCGGCGAGTACGACTTCGGCCACTTCGCACGCAACAGCCTTGTTGCCAGCGTGAGTTCGACGCTGGCGGCCCTTGCGCTGGGATCGCTGGCGGCCTACGGGTTGGCGCGATTCCGGTTTCGGGGGCGCGGCGGGCTTGCCTACTGGATCCTCTCGCTGCGGATGACCCCGGCCATCGCTTCGATCATCCCGCTGTTCATCATGCTGCGCGAAGTGCGGCTGGTCGATTCGCTGCTCGGGCTGGCGATCGTCTACACGGCGTCGAACCTGCCGTTGGCAATCTGGATGATGAAGGGCTTTTTCGACGACCTGCCGATCGACATGGAGGAAAGCGCCCTTGTCGACGGCAGTTCGCGGTTGCGGGCCTTCGCCACCATCGCGCTGCCGCTGGTGGCTCCGGGGTTGGCGGCGACCGCGATCCTGTGCTTCGTCTTCACCTGGAACGAATTCCTGTTTGCGCTGATCCTGACCGGCCGCAACACGCAGACGTTGCCGGTTGCGGTGACGCTGTTCGTGAGGGAAACCGGAATCGACTGGGGGTACATGACGGCGGCGGCCAGCCTGATGATGCTGCCGATGGTGATCGCGACGCTGTTCGTCCGCCGCGGGCTCGCTCGCGGGCTGACGATGGGCGCCGTGAAGTGAGCGGACGCGCGGGAGCCGTCCGGGGAAGGGCATGAGCTTGGGGCTGATGGAACGATTCGCCGACGCGCGGCGGGTCTGCGTGGTCGGCAACCTCAACATCGACCTGATCATCCGCGGCGTCGATGCGCTGCCGGCCTGGGGGCAGGAAGTCGCCGGCACGAGCCACGTCGCCGCCTCCTCGGGGCAGGCGGGCTACCTGGCGATGGCGCTGGCCCGCTTCGGCGATCCCGTCTCGGTCGTCGCCAACGTCGGGAACGACGCCTTCGGGCGGCAAGTCCTCGGCGACCTCGAACGGCACGGCGTCGCAACCGGCGCGGTCGAGGTCGCCGCCGGGGCGACCGGGATCACGGTCGGCATCGTGCGCGGGGACGGCGAGCGCGCCTTCGTCTCCGACTTCGCCTGCCTGCACGACTACGACGAGGCGCTGGTGCTGCGGCACTGGGACCGCGTCGAGGACGCCGACATCGTCTGCCTCGTCGGCCAGTTCTGCCTCTCCTCCATCACGCCGGAGGTCGCGCGGCGCATCCTGCAACGGGTGCGGGACGCCGGCAAGATCACCATGCTGGACACGGGCTGGGACCCTGCCGGGTGGCCGGTGGAGACGGTGGCCGGGATCCGTTCGCTGCTGGCCGAGGTGGACGTCTTCCTGCCCAACCTCGACGAAGCGCGCGCGCTGACCGGGCTCGACGACCCGGTCGCGGCGGCGCGGGCGCTGCGCGGCGACGGACCCGCAATCGTCGTCGTCAAGCTCGGGGCGGAGGGCAGCGTCGTGCTGTGCGGGGAGGAATCCGTCGCGCTGCCCGCCCTGCCGACCGAGGCGCGGGACGCGGTCGGCGCCGGCGACGCCTTCGACGCCGGGTTCCTGCACAGCCTGATGCAGGGCTGGCCGCTGGCCGAGGCGCTGGCGTTCGGCAACGCGGTGGCATCCATCTACGTCTCCCGGCTGGACGACCGTTTCCCGAGCGTCGAGGAAGCGCTGGCGGCCGCCGCCGGGTACGGCCCGCACGCGCCCGATCCGGCGCGCGCCGGGGTCGGGGAGGGGGAGCACTCGTCGTGATTGATTTCCACACGCACCCGGTGCAGGTGGCCGACCTGCTGGCGGACGATCCCGACCTGCACCGGGCGGTCCACGACGTCTTCGGCCTGTTCATGCCGCCGCAGCCGCTGGAGACGTTCCTGCTTCACCTCGACGAGGCGGGCATCGAGCACGCGGTCCTGCTGCCGATCGACTGCTCGACGGCCCACGGCTGCACCGTCGTCTCCAACGCGCAGGTGGCCGGGCTGGTCGAGCGCTGCCCGCGCTTCATCGGCTTCGCCTCGGTCGATCCGTCGCTGCCCGACGCGGCCGACACGCTGGAGCACGCCGTCCGGGAGTACGGGCTGCGCGGGCTGAAGCTGGACCCCGCCCTGCAGCAGTTTGCGATCGACGACGCCGAGCGCGCCTTCCCGGTCTACGCGCGGGCGCAGGAGCTGGGCATCCCGGTGCTGATGCACGGCGGGATGAGCTGGGCGCCGAAGGGACGCTCGGCGCTGGCGAACCCGCTGGCGCTGGAGGCCGTCGTGCAGGCGTTCCCGCGGCTCAACGTCGTCATCGCCCACATGGGCTGGCCGTGGGTGAACGAGGCCGTCATGCTGGCGCTGCGCTACCGAACGGTCCACCTCGACACGTCGGTCCTCTTCAGCGGCAGCCCGACGGACTCCCTGCGGCAGGCCATCACCTCCACGATTGGGGTAGATGCGCTGGACCGCAGCCTGAGCCGGCAGGTCGTCTTCGGTTCGAACTACCCGCGGGTCGATCCCAAGCGCGCCGCGTGGGCGGTGCAGGCGCTCGGGTTGCGGCCGAAACTGGAGCGGCGGATCGTCCACGACAACGCGGCGGCGCTGCTCGGGCTGGCCGGAGGTGCGGCGTGACGTCGGTCCTGAAGACGCTCGGCCTCCAGACCACGGCCGACACCCAGTTGATCGACATCACCGCGACGGTTCACGAGGTCGTGCGCGAAAGCGGCGTGGCGTCGGGCCGGGTCTTTGTCAACACGCTGCACACCACCACCGCGATCACGGTGAACGAGGGGTTGGAAGACCTCGAAGACGATCTGCTGGAAATGCTGGCGCGGCTGGTCCCGGCGGACGGGGCCTACCGGCACGCGCGGTTCCTGCATTCGGACGGGCAGATGGCGGTGAACGCGCCGTCGCACCTGCGCGGCGCGCTGCTCGGCATGCACACGTCGTTTCCCGTTGCCGGCGGCGAGGTGGTCGCCGGGTCGCGGCAGACGATCTACTTCGTGGAATTGGACGGGCCGCTGTACCGGGAGTACACGGTGCAGGTGCTCGGGGAGTAGGACCGGGCGGGTTGCGTGGTTGATCCGGCTGCCGGCCATCGGGATGCCGGGGATGATGGCGGATGCCCACGTACTCCGGCCATCACCCGTGCCGCCCGCCCGGGATCGATGGCGGTTGCGGAAAGGACGTGGCCACCGGCGACGCCCGCCCGGAGTTTCCTATGAGATCCGGTTAATTGGTGCGGGAATCCGTTCGTCGTTCGTAGGGGCGGGCCCTGCGCCCGCCCGCGTCTGGAATCGCGTACGAACGCGGGAGGGCGCCGGGCCCTCCCCTACGAACGCACGGCGTCACGGGCGGGCGAAACGGCAGCAAACAGCCGGATTCCGTATCAACCCCGGGCGGGCGTCGCCGGTGGCCGGATCACATTCGCAACCGCCATCCAAACTCGGGCTGCCAAGGCGGAGCTCGGATTCACGCGATGGCGGCGGCAGCCACCGATTGGGGGACGACTTCGGGAACCGCGGCGAGCGGGAGCGCGACGGTGAAGCGGCTCCCGAAGCCCGGCGCCGACTCTGCCCAGATCCGCCCGCCGTGGGCTTCGATCATGCCGCGGGAGATGAACAGGCCCAGGCCGACCCCGGTGGCGGTCGATGCGGACCCGTCGGCGCGGTAGAAGCGGTCGAAGATGCGGGGCAGGTCGTCGGCGGCGATGCCCGCGCCGTGGTCGGTGACGGAGACGCAGGCCTCGGACTCGGACTGTTCGACCCGCACCACGATCTCGCGGGCCTGCCCGAACTTCAGGGCGTTGTCGAGCAGGTTGACCAGCACCTGCGACAACCGGTCCGGGTCCCACTCGCCGACGATCGGGTGGTCCGGGGCTTCCAGCCGGAAGGGCTGGTTGGCGGCGGAGATGCCGATGCTGTCGATGCACTCGGCGGCGAGGGCGGCGAGGTCCACCGGCCGGCGGTGCAGCACGAGCCGTCCCGCTTCCAGCCGCGAGACTTCCAGCACGTCGGCCACCAGCCGGGTCATCTGGTCGGCCTGGGCGATGATGGCGTTGACCGCCCGCGCGTCGTAGGTGCCGCGGCGGCGCAGCAACTGGGCGAACCCGCGCACGGCCGTCAGCGGCGAGCGCAGATCGTGGGCGACCATCGCCAGGAACTCCTGCTGCTGCTGCTCGGCGACGCGGCGCTCCGAGATGTCGCGGGCGATCTTGGATGCGCCGACGATGGTCCCGTCGGCGTCGTAGATCGGGGAAATGGACAGCGACACCGGCACCCGCGTGCCGTCCTTGCGCACCCGCTCGGTGTCGTGGTGGGCGATGCGCTCGCCGCGCTTGAGGCGCTCGACGATCCCGGCGAGTTCGCCCCGCAGCTCCGGCGGCACGATGGTGGTGATCGGGCTTCCGACCATCTCCTCGGCGGTGTAGCCGTACAGTTCCTCGGCGGCGCGGTTCCAGCTCGTCACGGTGCCGTCGAGCGCCTTGCCGATGATGGCGTCGTCGGACGAATCGACGATGGCTGCGAGGCGGGTGGAGGCTTCCCACGTCTTGTGGCGGTCGGTGACGTCGCGGGTGAAGCAGCGGGTGTGGACCATGCCGTCGCCGTCGCGCCGCGTATTGGAACTGATCCGGACGTGGCGGATCGAGCCGTCGCTGGCGCGCAGCCGGGCGGGCTGCTCGTGGAGGGATTCGCCCCGGCCGAGGCGGGCGAGGATATCCGCGATGACCCCGGGGTCGGCGTGGAACTCGGCGACGTTGCGGCCGACGTACTCATTGGCTGGGTAGCCGAGCAGGTCCAGTTCGGCCCGGTTCGCCCAGAGGATCGTGCCGTCCGCGCCGAGTTGGTGGATGGCGACCGGGGCGTTCTCGACCAGTTCGGCCATCTCCGCTTCGCGGCGCTGCAGGTCCGCCTGGGCACGTTCGCGGGCCGCCACCTCGCGGTCGAGGGAGCGCGCCTTTTGTTGCAGGACGGCGAGCGCGCGGGTCTGTTCGCCGGCGCCGCCGGTGGGTTGGCCGCCGGAGACCTCGACCCGGTCGTGCAGCGCGAGGATCTCGGCGAACGCCGGGCCGTCGCCGGAGCGGGCGAAGGCGGTCATCGGGTAGGCGCACAGGAGCGACAGCGCGCGCTCCCGCGCGAGGTCGTCCCACAGGCGTTCGAGCAGGAGCGCGTCGTCGTGCCGCCCGTCGGCGCAGGAGAGGGCGACCATCTCGCCGAAGACGGCGATCCGGCCGGTCGGCGCGCTGGCGGCCGCGCGGTCGAGCATCTCCCCGACGCGGGTTGCGAGGACCGCCGCGTCCGGCCGGCCATCGCGGGTGATGGCCTCCAGCGTGTCGGCGGCGTCCAGCACGACGAGGCGACCGTCGGCGGTCGCGGCGTCGAGGTCGAGGCCGGCATCGCGCAGGCGAAGCGCCAGGCCGTCGAGGTGGGCCGGCGTGATGGCCACGATGGCCGCATCGCCGGCACGCAGGGCGGCTCCGACGTGACCGGCGACCGCGTCGAGCAGGCCCGCGTCGTCGTCGTAGAACCGGACGGCGTGTTCGTGCCCGTTGCGTCCGTCCTCGCCGTGCCAGCCGTTGGGCTCCATCGTCCGGTCGTTCTCCTGGGCGGGGTTCAAAGGAATGCACCACGGCGTTCGTGGGCTCGCCTTCCGCGTGCGAGCACCGATTCGGAAACGCCGGGCACGGGTCGCCGGTGGTCGTGCGTATCTCGAACGAAGATGCAAGATTCGTGCCATGCCGACCTCGCCGTCGGCATCACGCGGCAGGATGCGCGAGCCGCGGGTTCCGTGGCAAGCGGAAGCAGAAGGTCGCGCCCTCGCCCGGCGCGCTCTCGGCCCAGATCTCGCCGTCGTGGCGGCGCACGATCTCGGCCGCGATGTAGAGCCCCAGCCCGAGTCCCGGCGGCGTCGCGTGCTGCTCGCCGCCGACGCGGTAGAACCGGTCGAAGACGCGGGGCAGTTCGTCCGGCGGGATGCCGATGCCGGAGTCTCGCACGCGGACGGTGACCGCGTCCTCGGCGGCGGCGGCGGCAACGACGACCTCCCCGCCGTCCGGTGAGTACTTGATGGCGTTGGAGAGGAAATTGGCCAGTACCTGCCCGATGCGGTCGCGGTCGGCGACGATCTCGACGCCGGAAGTTCCCTCCCGCCGGATCGCGTGGGCCTCGGTCGTCACCTGCAGTTCGGCGATCGCCTCGTCCAGCAGGCCGTCCAGCGCGAACGGGGCCGGCTCCAGCCGGAGTTGGCCGGATTCGACCTTGGTGGCGTCCACCAGGTCGCCGACGAGGTCCGAAAGCCGGTCGATCTGGGCGTCCAGCGTTTCCATCAAGGCGGCCGATTTTTCGTCGCCGGCGCGGCGGAAGCGGTTGCGCAGCAGTTGGGCGTAGCCCTTGATGCTGGTGACCGGGGTCCGCAGTTCGTGGGTGGCGACGGCGACGAACTCGTCCTTCTGCCGCTCCAGTTCCTTGCGGGCGGTGACGTCGAGCACGCCGCCGACGGCGCTGACGACCCGCCGCTCGGGGCCGTCGCCGGCGAAGGTCGCCTGCCCGGAGAAGGCCAGCCACCGCTGCGAGCCGTCGGAGCCGATCCAGCGCACCTCCTCGCGCAGGTGGCCGGGACCGGCCGGGTCGATCATGGCCGCGGCCGCCGCGGCGTAACGCGGACGGTCGTCGGGATGGATGTGCTTGCCAAGGGCGGTGGCGAGCGAGAACTCCTCGCCGGGGCGCAACCCGATCATCTCCCGCAGCCGGTCGTCGGCGTCGGTGCGGTCGGTTGCGGGGTCCCACGAATAGACGCCCATGCCGGCGGCGTCGAGGGCGAGGCGTAGCCGTTCTTCGCCGGCCCGCAGGGCATCGTCCGCCTGCGCGCGCTCGACCGCGGCCGAGGCGAGTTGCGCGATCTGGACGAGGATGGCTTCGTCGTCCTCGTCGAACTCTCCGCCGTCCTCCTTGTCGGAAAGTTGGACCAGCCCGAGGTTGTGGCCGTCGCGGCCGATCAGCGGCGCGACGAGCCAGCCGCGCATGGGCGGGTGCTCGGCGGCGTGCGCGCCGAAGCCGCGCCAGCGCGGGTGCGCTTCCAGTTCTGCCTGGGTCATGCGCACCGGCCGGTTGCGCTCGACGGCCCATGCGTAGATGCCGGAGCCGTCGGGCGGGGTGGCGTAGTCGCGCCAGGCGGCGTAGTCGTCGGAGATTTCCACGGTGTTGATGGACTGCCGCCAGTTCGGCCCGCTGGTGAGGCTGACCACGACCTGGTGCGCGCCGACGATCCGCCGCGCCGCCCGCGCGATCTGCTCCAGCGTCGCGTCGAGGGTGGCGGTCTGGGCGACGATCAGCGCCGCTTCGGCCAGCGCCTGCAACTGGGCCGAGCGCCGGCGCAGCCGCTGGGAGCCGCGCGCCCGCTCCACCGCGTCCCAGGTCCGCCGCGCCGTCTCCTCGACCAGCGCGACCTCGTCGGCGGTCCACGCGCGCGGTTCGGACTGGTGCACGGCCAGCAGGCCGGCGACCTTGCCTGAGCGCACGACGGGCGCGGCCACGTAGGCCGCGACCCCGATGGCGGCCAGCGTCGCCCGTTCGTCTGCGGAAACGGCGGGATCGGCCGCCACGTTCGCCGAGTCCACCGTCCGCCCCAGCCGGAACGCGTCGGGCAGCGCGGCGCCGTAGGCGGCGAGGTTGTGGGCGCCGGAGACGCTCGCCATGCCCACCGCGTGGTAGTCCTCGCCCACCCGCATCTCGTCGTCGCGCCCGGTCGCTTCGGCGTAATGGGCGCGGCTGGCGCCGAGGTGCTCGCCGAGCAACCGCGCCGAGCGGGCGCGAATCTCGCCGGGGTCGTCGAGGGAGCGCAGCGCGTCGCCGAGGGCGACGAGGTAGGCGTCGCGTTCGGCGAGGCGGCGCAGGGCATCTTCGGCCGTGCGCCGCGCGGTGACGTCGGAGAACAGGATGGCGACCTGCCGCGCGGCCGGGTCTCCGACGCGGAAGGCGTAGACCTCGAACCAGCGCCCGCCGACCGACGGCGCGTGCTGGGTGAAGCGGATCGGCTCGCCGGTGGCGGCGACGTGGGCGTAGGTCCTGATCCAGTGGTCTTCGTGCCCCGGGGCCAGTTCGCGGGCGGTCTTGCCGACGGGGTCTTCGAGCCCGGACTGGCGCTGGAAGGCCGGGTTGGCTTCGAGGAACAGGTAATCGACCGGCTCGCCCCGCTCGTCGAACTGGGGCGCGATGACCGCGAAGCCCTCGTCGATCGAAGCGAACAGGGTCCGGTAGCGCTCCTCGCTGGCGCGCAGGGCGTCGTCGGCGCGCACGTGCTCGCTGACGTCGCGGAAGTAGACGGTGAGCCCCTCCGGCGCCGGATAGGCGTGCACTTCGTACCAGCGGTCGTGGTCGGGGTAGAAGGCCGTGACCGAGGACGCCACGCCGTTGTCGGCGGCGTCCCGGTAGGCGCGCTCGAAAGCGCTGCCGAGCAGGCCGGGATACTCGTCCCAGACGACGCGGCCGAGCAGGTCGTCGGAGGAGCGGCCGAGGATGCGTTCGGCCTGCTGGTTGAGGTAGTCGAAGCGCCAGTCGCGATCGAGCGCGAAGAAGGCGTCGGTAATGCTGGCGAGGATGGCGCGGCTGCGCTCCTCGCTGCGGCGGAGGGCGGCATCGAACCGGCGGCGTTCGGTGATGTCGGTGAAGAGGATGCCGACCTGCCGCGCGTCCGGCTCGCCCACCCGGAAGGCGAAGACGTCGAAGGTGCGGCCGCCCATCGGCCGGGCGTCGTCCACGAAGCGCACCGGTTCGCCGGTGGCGGCAACGCGGCCGTAGGTTTCGAACCAGTGCGCTTCCAGCTCGGGCACCAGTTCGCGGGCGGTGCGGCCGACGGCGCCGATCAGCCCGGTGTGGCGGGCGAAGGCGGGGTTGGCTTCGAGGAAGCGGTAGTCGATGGGGCGGCCGTCGTCCGCGAAGAGCACCTCGACGACGCAGAACCCCTCGTCGATGGCGTCGAACAGGGCGCGAGAGGCATCCCGCCAGCGCGGCGCGGTGGCCGCGGGCGGTTGGTCGCTGGGAATGTCGTGGGCCACGCGTGTCTCCGTCGGTCGGATGGCAAACCGGGCCGCGCGCCGGGCAGCGCCGAAGTCTACGGCGAACGTGGCCTGCCCCGGCGGCGCGGGTGCTGCCGCCCGCGGGATGCACGATCCGGACCCGCGTGGTTGGTGGTGGCCGCGCGATCCATCCGACGGGTCAGGCGGACCGTTGCCCGGCGCGGGGCTCGACCGGACGAACCCGCCAGCGCCGGACAGCGGCGAAGGCATGCTGGCCGCCGGACCTTCGCCGGCCCACCGGCGCGAGCAGCGGGCGCGGGATCGCAGATGTTGAGGTCTACATCTCCTTCGTTGACTGACCGTTTGGGTGTACGTACTATCCGGCGAAGAGGGTTGTGAGTCGTTGCCGCGCGTTCGTGCCCGATGGGGGAATTCGATGGCGAAGATGACCGGCGCTGCAAATCACCGGATCTACGCGATGAGTTTCGCGCGGGTCTATCCCGCCTACGTCGCCAAGGCGGAGCGGAAGGGACGGACGCAGGCAGAGGTCGATGAGATCATCCGTTGGCTGACCGGATACGACCAGGCAGGGCTGACCGCGCGGCTGGACAACCAAACGGACGTCGAGACCTTCCTCGCGGAGGCGCCCTGCCCGAACCCGGCGCGTGCCCTGATCAAAGGCGTGGTGTGCGGCGTCCGGGTGGAGGACATCGAAGAACCGACGATGCGCGAGATTCGCTACCTGGACAAGCTCATCGACGAGCTCGCCAAGGGGCGGCCGATGGAGAAGATCCTGCGCGCCTGATGCCGGCCTCGGGTGGGTCCGGAAGCGCAGGAAACCCTGCTATCGCTGGCAGGGCATTTCTGGCGCAGCACGGTCGGGGCCGACTCCTTGTCCATGACACCCTTGACCACCGTGTCCATTTCGGCCGGAGGCGCCCCTAATCGTGGCGTTGTCCTAGTCTGAAATCTCCCACATTCAATTCCATCATGATGACGATCCCGAGCGGCTTCCACATTTTCTCGGGAGGCAATCGATGCGGGTGATGTTTCTGGACGAGTCGGGTACGCACAATCTGGGCAAGCGGGCGATGAAGGGGAATTACACACTCTTCGTGCTCGGCGGGGTGATCATCGATCGCGCGTACTTGCGAGCGACGGTGGAGCCCCAGATGAACCAGTTCAAGCAGCAGTACTTCGGACGAACGGATGTCATCCTGCATACGGTCGATATGCGCAACGGAATCGGTGACTACGCGTTTCTCGCCGATCCGGTGCTGCGAACCGGATTCTACGCCGACTTGAACGCGCTGCTCGACGCGTGGGACTACAAGGTGATCGGCTGCGTGATCGACAAACCAAGGTACGTCGCCCGGTACGCCTATCCTGCCGACCCGTATCACTACAGTTTGGACATCCTCGTAGAGCGCTTCTGCTCGGATCTCGGTGCGCAGCTCGATGCCGGCTTCATATGCGCGGAGAAGCGAGGTGATGACCTCGACCGCGCGTTGCTGGAGGCTTGGGGAAAACCTTCGAACGCACGGCACGCAGTCCTGTGGACCCAAGCGGATCGACGATCGGATCGTTGGACTGGATCTGCGCGACAAGAAGCCCAACCTGGCGGGCCTGCAACTCGCGGACCTCGTGGTTACCCCGATCGGTCGGGGCCACCTGAACCTGCCGGAGCGGCCGTTCGAAGTGAAGTGGTCGATTGTGCGGGGCAAGCTGCGCCGGATGGGTGGATCGCATGTGGGGGAGGGCCTGGTCGTCAGGCCGTAGGGAGTTCAAACGAAGAGAGGCCGGGACTGCTCCGCAGTACCCAAGCCTCTCCGGGACTGCTCCGCAGTACCCGCGTAACGCGCTTGTACTACGGAAGGCGAGTGCTGTCGATGACCCTGACACTGACGATGTGCTTTTGCAGCGCACATCGTCGAGATCGTTCGTTGTACTGACCAGCCCTTGTGTCAGCCCGGTCGTTGTGAGAGGCGAGCCGTTTCTTCCAGGCTGCAGGCCGTTCGGCAACAGGGCGCGACGCCTCAGCGAGCAGGCGGGCGCCACGGTTCGTGCTCGTGCGCCAGCCAGACCAGCTCGGGGTCGAGCGCGCGCACCAGCAGCTGGCCTTCGGTCGTCGGCTCGTCGAGTTCGCCGAACCAAACCGCCACGTCGCCGCCGACGATGATTGGGCGAGCGCCGGTCTCGACCACGACCACCTGCATGCCGCGCGAGTGGCCCGGCGCGGGCACGAGCCGGAGCCCGGGCAGCAGCTCGTGCTCGCCCTCGACCGGTTCGTACACCACGCCGGGCGCATCGACCCATTCGCGGATGGTGTAGTCGTCCAGGGTGCGCGCGTCCTCGAGTTCCCGGCGCTGGACGTAGATCGGCTTGCCGGCGAAGAGGTGGTTGCCGCCGCAGTGGTCGAAGTGCAGGTGGGTGTTGACGACGATGTCGATGGAGGCGAGGTCGAAATCCTGCTCGCTCAACGGCCGGATGCGGGGATCGAGGTCGGCGGCCGCCGGGTGCAACTCCGTCAATCCGGTATCGACCAGCACGCGCGCGTCGGGGTGGTCGATGACGTAGACGTGGAGCGGCATCCGCTCGCCCTCGGCGAGCAGGTCGCCGACGAAGATGGGCGCGACGGTGATCGGGGCGGCGGTCATCGTGCGCCGGCCTCCGCGCTGGTGGTCGAAGTGTGGGTCACGATCGCCTCCATTGCCGCCACCGGGTTGGCGCGCGGCCGGGCATGGGACTCGTGCGTGGCTGGCCGCATCGCGCCGCACGCGCAGGACGCACGAAGCGGGCCTCCGGACAGCGTCGTCCGGCGGCCCGCTTCAATGTGGACGCCTTACGGCAGCGCTTCGTCGATGTTCTCGGTGGTGTAAACGCTGAACGGGCCCATCAGCACCCGCAGCGCGTCCACGTCGGGGCGCGTCGGGTCCTTGGTGATGGTGTAGTCGCCCATGCGGCCTGCCGTGAAGCTCTCGCCTTCGGCGCCCTCGATCTGGCCGGTCGCCAGCAGGTAGGACACGTAGTAGGTCAGGTAGCCGAGGTCAACGAAGCTCCAGAGCGCGAACTCCGGCGCGCAGCCGTTGCGGGCGTACTCGGCCATTTCGGTCGGGTCGCCGAGGCCGGAGACCTTGACCTCGTCGCAGAGGTCCTCGTCCTGCACCGCCTTGGCGGCGGAAACGATGCCGACCGAGGTCGGTGCCATGATCAGCTTCAGGTCCGGGTGCTTCGAGAGCAGCGCCTGGGCCTGCTCGTAGCTCTTCTCGGACTGGTCGTCGCCGTAGACGGTCTCCACCAGTTCGAGGTTGGCGTACTTCGGATCGTTTGCCAGCGCGTCTTCCATCGCCGCGATCCAGGCGTTCTGGTTGGCCGCGTCGGGCGAGGCCGACAGGATCGCGAACTGGCCGCCCTCCTCGCCGAGGATGGAGAGGGCCATGTCGGCCATCACCTGCCCGGTCTCGGTGAAATCGACCTGGGCGACGAACAGGCTCTCGCCCTCGCCGTTCGGGATCGGCGAGTCCCAGGTGACGACCTTCGTGCCCGCCTCCTGCGCGGCGGTCGCCGCCGGGATGATCTGGTCGCCGGAGTTGTTCGAGAGCATCACCACGTCGTAGCCGCCGGTCGGCGCGTTGGTGACGAATTCGATCTGCCCGGCGACGCTGTTTTCGGCGGTGGGGCCGACGAAATCGAGCGCGGTCGGGTTCTGCAGTTCGGCGGCGGCCTCCTGCGCGCCCTGGTTGGCCTGGTCGAACACCGCGATCCCGAGGAACTTGGGCAGGAGCATCATCTTGACGTCCTGCCCGGTTTCGGCGACCACCGCCTCGCCGGCGACCGGGGTCTGGGCGAACGCCGCCATCCCCAGGTTGGCCGCCAGCAGCCCGGCGCACGCCGCCGCGGTCAGCAAGCCTCGTCGCTTCATTCGGAACCTCCTCGTCCACGTCGAAGAACGGCCTGCCGTCGCAGGGTGCGTCAAAGCCGCGATCCGGGCGACGGCTATCCCGGGGCGGCCTGGGAGTGGGTGCGCGCGCTCTCCGCCGAACCGGCCGGCGGCGCTTGCGCGCCCTGGTCGGCCCGCCGCCGCCAGCGATCCCGCACGCGCCCGGCCACGTTGGGCAGGAGCACGGACAGGATCAGCAGCAGGCCGATGATCCCCGTTTGGGTGTTGCCGGTCACCCCGGCGATGACGAGTCCGTTGCGCAGGTTGAGCACGAGGTAGGTCGAAAGCAGCACGCCGGCCATCGTGCCGACGCCGCCGAAGATGCTGACCCCGCCCAACAGCACGACGGTGATGATGTCGAGTTCGAACCCCTCCGCCGTGCTGGCCCGCACCGCGCCGAGGCGGGCGGCCATCAGGACGCCGGCGAGGGCCGAGATCAGCCCGCTCATCAGGAAGATGACCATCTTCGTGCGCGCCACCGAGACGCCGGAGTAGCGCGCCACCGGGGCGCTGCTGCCGATGACGTAGGTGAGGCGGCCCAGCCCGGAATAGTGCAGCACGACGATGGAGACGACCGCGAGCACGGCGAAGACGAGGATCGACAGCGTCAGCGGCCCGACGAGGCCGCGCTGCCCGAGGGCGGTGAACCACTCGGGAAAGCCGCCGACGGAGCGGTCCTGCACCAGCAACCTGGCCAGCCCGCGGAACCCGACGTAGCCGGCCAGCGTCACCGCGAGCGACGAGAGGCCGACCACCGAGACGAAGAAGCCGTTCATCAGCCCGAACCCGGCGCCGACCCCGAGCGCGACGAGGATGGCGACCGGCATCGGCGCGCCGGCCTCGAACAGCGCGGCGACGATGGCGGCGGCGAGCCCCATCATCGAGGCGACCGAGAGGTCGATCTCCCCGGAGATGATGACGAACGCCATCGCCAGCACGACGATCGCCTTCTCGATGCCGAGCTGGAAGAGGTTGACCTGGTTGGCCACCGTCAGGAAGTTCGGCACCCGGATGATGTTGAAGGCCAGCACCGCCAGCAGCACCAGCAGCAGCAGCCCTTCCCAGCTCCGCAGCCGGCCCAGCAGGCGGCGGGCCGTGCCCGGACCCGACTCTGCGTGCGCGCTACGCGCCATGAGCGCCCACCCCTCCCGCGGCCTCGGCCTGCGCCGCCGCCTGGTCGCGCCGGCGGACCCGCACCCACATCTCGCGCAGTCGCCCGAGGATGATGGCGTCGGCCGTGACCGCCAGCAGGATGAGCAGCCCGAGGATGGCGTCCTTGACGAATTCGCTGATGCCCGCCCAGCGCAGCAGGCTTTGCTGCAGGATTTCGATCAGCAGCACGCCGAGCAGCGCGCCGATCATCGAGCCGGAGCCGCCGAAGATGTTGACCCCGCCGACGACCACGGCGGCGATGACCTGCAACTCCAGCCCCTGCGCCGCGGTGACGGTGATGTTGCCGAAGCGGACGAGGAACATGAACCCGGCCAGCCCGGAGAGCATGCCGCAGATCGCGAAGGCGGTGAAGACGTCCCGTTTGGCGGGCAACCCGGCCATGCGCGCCGCGTCCGGGTTCGACCCGATGGCGTACAGCCGCCGCCCGAACGGCAGGTAGCGCAGCACGAGTTGGCCGAGGACGACGACGACGAGGGCGATGGCGACCATCAGCCGCAAGTCGTAGTCGGCGATGGAGGCGACGTTGGCGCTGGGCACATCGTTGAGCCAGTCCGGCAGGTCGGCGGTGGTCACCGTCTTCGCGCCGGAGAACTCGACCAGCACCACGCGGTAGAGGGCCAGCGTGCCGAGGGTGGCGATGACGGCCGGCACCCGGCCGTAGGCCACGATGGCGCCGTTGATCGCGCCGAGCACCAGCCCCAGCAGCATCGCCAGCAGCACCGCGACGATCGGCGGCATGTCCTGGTTGCGGACCAGCAGGGTGCCGACGACGTAGGCTGCCATGCCGACCATCGAGGAGACCGACAGGTCGATGTTGCGGGTGAGGACGACCATCACCTGGCCGACGGCGACCACCAGCGGGATCGCCAGCCCGGTGGTCAGCCGGTTGACGCTGCGCGGTTCGAAGTAGCCGGGGATCTGGCTGGCGAAAAAGAGCAGCAGCCCGATCGTGACCGCGAACAGGATCACCTCGCGGAACTGCTCCGGGCGGACCCGGCGGAGGACGGCGTCGCTCACGGGCGGCCTCCGTCCGGCCGGGAGCCTTCGGCCAGCAGCCGATCGACCTCGGCCAGCGCCTCGACGGCGGCGGCGTGGTGGAGACCCTCGCCTTCGGGGAGGACGCCGCCGGGCTGACCCATCGCCGCCGAAAGCACGCGCTCCTGCGTCGCCTCGGCGTGGTCGAGGACGGCCATCTGGCGGCCTTCGCGCATGACGAGGATGCGGTCGCTCATGGCCAGCACCTCGGGCAGGTCGGAGGAGATCAGCAGGATCGCCATCCCCTGCGCGGCGAGGTCGTCGATCAACTGGTGGACTTCGACCTTCGCGCCGACGTCGATGCCGCGCGTCGGCTCGTCGAGGATCAGCACCCGCGGGTTCGTCTCCAGCCACTTGGAGATGACGACCTTTTGCTGGTTGCCGCCGGAGAGCGCGCCGGTCGGCGTTTCCACCGACGGGGCGCGGATCGCCAGTTTTGTGCGGAACGCTTCGGCCGCGTCCCGTTCCTCGGTGCGTTTCAGCAAGCCGGCCGGGGAGAGGAAGCGCGGCAGCGACGGCAAGGAGATGTTGGCGGCGATGGAGAGCGGCAGCACCAGCCCGAGTTGCCGGCGGTCTTCGGTGGAGTAGGCGATGCCCCGGCGCATGGCGTCCTTCGGGTTGGCGATGGCGACCGGTTGGCCGTCCAGTTCGATCGTGCCGCCGTCCGCCGGCGCGATCCCGAACAGGGCCAGCCCGACGTCGGTCCGCCGCGCGCCGACCAGCCCGGCGAACCCGAGCACCTCGCCGGCGCGCACCTCGAACGAGATGCCGTCGAACGCGCCCTCGCGGCGCAGGTCGCGCACGGCGAGCCGGACCGGGCCGGGGTCGCGCCGCTCCCGCTTGAACAGTTCGACGACCTCGCGCCCGACCATGCCGCGGATCGCCGCCGCCGGGGTCAGGTCGGCGCGCGGCGTGGTCGAGATCCAGCGGCCGTCGCGCAGGATCGTCACCCGGTCGGCGATCTCGAAAACCTCCTCCATGCGGTGGGAGATGAACAGGACGGCGACGCCCTGCGCCTTGAGGGCGGCGACGATGCGGAAAAGCCGTTGCACCTCGTGGGCAGAGAGCGAGGCGGTCGGCTCGTCCATGATGAGGACGCGCACGCTGAGCGAGATGGCCTTGGCGATCTCGACGGTCTGCTGCTCGGCGAGGGTCAGCCCGCGGGCCGGTTCGCCCACGTCCAGCCGCACCCCGAGCCGCGCGAAGACCTCGCCCGCCTCCCGATCCATCCGCCGGCGATCGACGATCGCGCCCCGGTCGCGGTGCCCGATGAAGACGTTCTCCGCGACCGACAGGTCCGGGAAGATCATCGGCTCCTGGTAGATCGCGGCCACACCGAGCCGCTGCGCGTCCTGCGACGACCCGATGCGGACCGGCTGCCCGTCGATGCGGACCTCGCCGGCGTCCGGTTGCAGGATGCCGGTCATGATCTTGATGAGGGTGCTCTTGCCGGCGCCGTTTTCGCCGAGCAGCGCGTGGATCTCGCCGGCGCGCAGCGCGAGCGAGACGCCTTCCAGCGCCTGCGTGCCGCCGAAGGCCTTGGAGACGCGCTCCATTTCGAGGACGGGACGATCCTCGGCCGGGGCCGCCGTCGGCCCTCCGAGCGACCGCGCCATCGCGGGCTCAGCCATCGTGCATCCGTTCGTCGGAGCGGGCGCCGGCTTCCGCGCCGCCGCCCGAACATCGTTCCCCGAGAGGGGCGTCATCTAAGCATGGGATGGATGGGGATGCAATGGGCGGCGAGCGGGGCGAGCGGGGCGGGCGGTGACGGCGATGGCCGGTGTGGGGGACGGGGCCGATTCCGCGTCGAGGGGCGCCCGAAACCCGGCCCTAAAGGGACCGGGCTGAGGCGACAAAGGACGCTGAAGCGCCCTGACGGGGACGCGCGTTCGGATCGCCCTTCAGGGTGCTTTCTCCGTTAGCCCGGTCCCTTTAGGGCCGCGTTTCCGGGGGAAGCGGGTGCTCGCACTGCCGATCCAGACGCGCGGCGCTTACTCGTCGTCCTCGTCGTCGGCCAGCGCGCCCATCGGATCCCTCAGGACGCGGTGCGCCCGTCGGGCGGCCACGTCGTAGACGTTCTCGTGAGCGGCGACGAGGAAGACCACGCAGACGGTTTCTTCATCGACAGGCACGTAGTCGGCTCGATACGCGGCGCTCCCCTTGACCGAAAACTCCAGCGACCGGCAGCCGCTCAGCGTTCCGAGCAGGGGGTGCCTCGCTTCGTGGTCCGGCTCGAGTGCGCCGAGGGTGTTCCTGGCCTTTGCGTATGCCTGGGCATTCCGCTTTTTCAGCTTCGCGAGGTCCTTGGCGGCTTGGCTGGTGAACGCGACTCGATAGCCGCTATTCCCCATCGAGGGCGTCAACGTGATTGAGGGCGTCAACGTGGGCGTCGATCTCGTCGAGGCCGATCGTCCGCCTTGCCCGGTGCTCCGCGACGGCGTGCTCGGCCAGGGTGTCGAAGGGGTTGGGCGCCTGCCGCAGCACGAGGCTGCCCGCCTCCTCCTGCATGAAGATGACGGCGCCCGCTTCCAGCCGCAGGCGCGCGCCGGGATCGAGACGCGCCCTTTGTCGTCCATGCGGCTCACGTCGGCCACGTAGGTTGCCTTTCGTGGAACTCGATGCCGACTATTCGGCAACGAGTGGGATGATCCCACGCGTCGACATCTTGCCACTTTTGACCCGGCGCATTTGAGGTCCGACCGGAACGCGCTCCGTGCTGAGGACGCGGAGTTCCGCTCGTGACCACGGGTGGTCGCAGACACCCTCATCGCGGGCCGGTCGTCGTTCCCCGAGAGGGGCTCATCAGATCACGGAAGGCGAGGGGATGCACCGGGCGGAAGCCCGCACGAAACCCGGCCATGCATGACCGGGCAGAGGACGGAAATGAAACCTGAACACAAGACGTGAAACGATTTGGGTCCTGTTCGGCGTTACGCCGTCGTCGCAGGCTGCGCCGAACGTGCCGGATGGCGGCATCATGGGCGGTACGAACGCAGGCGTATCGGGCGGGCCGCGTTGACCGATGGGACGTGCAGATGGTGCCCCGTTCACGCACAACGGATGGGGCCGGCTGGAATGCGTCCTCGCCGGCCCCGCCCGTTCGGTGGCTGCCCGGCCCTGGTTCGCGCCGGTCCGGCTGAGGATGACTGGCCGGAGGCGACGGTCCGGTGGGGACGGACGGTCGCGAGCCGAGGGAGGGGACACTCGGCCGCTTGCCATCATCTACACCCGATGGGCGGGATCGGATTGTCCGCAGACCGGATGTTTGCAGCGACGATCGGCGGACGCCAGCGTCGATCTCTTCGCGGGTGCCCGCTCGACGCGCCGGGATCGCGTCGGGCTGGATTGCTAACAAAACAATGATGATTGACATCGTTCGGATTTCGGATAACGATGGGCGTCCGCGAGAACGATCGGAGGACGCCGTGGTCCTGGGCATCGAAGGGCTGCCGCCGGAAGACGCGGCGTGGCGGTTGGTCACCGCTTCGTGGATCGCCCACACCGTGCGCGCGATGGCCGTGCTGGGGGTCGCCGACCGCCTCGCCGCCGGCCCGCTGTCGGCGGAGGAGTTGGCCGGCGCGATCGACGCCGATCCCATCGCCACGGCAGGGCTGCTGCGGGCGCTGGCCGGGCTCGGGCTTTGTACGCACGACGCGGCGGGACGGGCGCAGCTGACGCCGCTCGGCGAGCTGTTCCGAGCCGACGCTCCGACTTCGTTCCGGGCGGACGCGCTGGCGATGGCCGCGCCCCACATGGAGCGCGCCTGGCACGACCTGCCGGACGCCATCCGCACCGGCCGGGCCGTGTATCCCCGCGTCCACGGCGTCGGCTTCTGGGAGTACCTGGCGACCCACCCGGAGGATGGCGCGACCTTCGACGCGGCGATGACCGCCGGCGCCGAGAACCGCGCCCGGGCCTTGCTGGCCGCCCGTGACCTGTCGGGCATCGGGGTCCTCGTGGATGTCGGCGGCGGCGAAGGACGGTTGGTGGCGTCGGCGGTCGCGGCGAATCCGGGGCTGCGGGGAATCGTGGTCGATCGCCCGGAGGTCGTGCCGCGAGCCGAGGCGTTCCTGGCGGCGGCCGGTGTGCGCGACCGGTGCGAACCGGCCGCCGCCGACATCCTGGTGGAGGTTCCCGCGGGCGGCGATGCCTACGTGCTGGCCCAGATCATCCACGACTGGCCGGACGAGCAGGCGCTGGCGATCCTGCGCGCCTGCCACGCGGCGATGACGCCCGGGGCGCGGATCTGGCTGGTCGAGCAGGCGTTCGAGCCGGACGACGAGTTCGCCAGCGCCAAGTTGCTCGGCCTGCTGATGCTGGTCCTGTTCGGCGCGCGGGAGCGGACCGGGGCGGAATACCGCGCGCTGCTGGCGGAGGCCGGGTTCGCCGATGCCGTCGTCTATCCCGCCGAGCCGCCGTGGTCGGTGGTCGAGGGCGTGCGGCGCTGACCGCGCGGGGGTGATGCCGTGAACGAGGCGAGGGTCGCCGCCCTGCGCGTGCGCGAGGACCGCCGCTTCGCGGCTGAACGCCCGCGCTCCCGCGCCCTGCACGAGCGCGCCCGCGCCGCGATGCCCCACGGGCAGCCGATGTCGTGGTTCCACAACCTTTACGATCACGGCCCCGTGTTCGTCGTCGAGGGCCACGGCGCGGCCTTCGTCGATGCCGACGACCATCGGTACGTCGATTTCAACCTCGCCGACATGAGCCTGTTCTGCGGCTTCGACCCGGCCCCGGTGGTCGCCGCCGTGGCGGCGCGCGCCGCGCGCGGCGGCCAGTTCCTGCTGCCGACCGAGGACGCCGCCTGGGTTTCCGAGGAACTGGCGCGCCGGTACGGGATGGCGATGTGGCAATTCACCCTCTCGGCCACGACCGCCAACGTGGAGGCGATGCGGCTCGCCCGCTTCGCCTCCGGCCGCCCGACCGTCGTCATGTTTGCCGGCAAGTACCACGGGCACGCCGAAGAAATGCTGTTCTCGTCCGCCGACGACGGTCTCGTACCCGAATACCTCGGGTTGGACGCGGCCGCCGGCCACCGCCTGCGGGTCGTCCCATTCAACGATCCCGACGCCCTCGCCGCCGCCCTCGCGCCGGGCGATGTCGCCTGCGTCGTCACCGAACCGGCGTTGACCAACGTCGGCGTCGTCCTCCCCGCGCCGGGATTCCACGACGACCTGCGCCGCCTGACGCGCGCCCACGGCGCGCTGCTGCTGATCGACGAGACGCACACCCAGGTCTGCGGTCCAGGCGGGTTGACCCGCCGCTGGGGCCTCGCGCCGGACCTCCTGGCCCTCGGCAAGTCGGCCGCCGCCGGCCTGCCGTTCGGCGCCTGGGGCATGACCGAGGACCTGGCCGCCGTCTTCGAGCGCCCGGACCCGGCCGATCGCCACGCCGAGATCGCCAGCGGCGGCACCCTCTTCGCCAATGCCCTGTCGATGGCCGCCGCGCGGGCCGCCCTCGGCGAGGTCCTGACCGACGACGCCTACGCCCGCACGGCCGCGCTCGGGACCCGCCTCGCCGACGGGATCGACGCCGCAGCGCGGTCGAGCGGGCTCGCATGGCAGACCCACCGGCTGTACCCGCGCTCGGGGTACGCTTTCGGACCCTCCCTCCCCGGGAACGCCGCCGACGTGAAGCGGACCTTCCGCCGCGACGTGACCGACCTGCGGCGGGTGTACTTCGCGAACCGTGGGGTGTGGGAGGCGATCTACTCCGCCGGTCCGTGCGTCGGCGTCGCCCACGCCGAGGCCGACGTGGATCGCTACCTCGATGTCCTCGCCGAGTTTGCCGCCGAGTTGGCAATGTAGCGATGCGTGCGGCGATGCGCCGGACGGGTGCTCCGGAGGTGGCGGCCCTGGGGCCAGTTTCACCCCCCCTTCGGCGCACCCTGCCCGTCATCCCGAGCTTGTCGAAGGATCTCGACGTCCGCGCGAACTCCAGAAAGGAGAGATTCCTCGACACACTCGGGATGACGTCGGTGCAGGCTCTGAATCGGGACCCTTTTCGACGACCGATGCATGATGCGCGGGGTCAGGGTGTCCGTCGCCCGGCGGCAGGTCGGCGGCGGTCCCGGCCGGCGCCGAACGCGGCGAGGAGGAAGCGGCGTGACGACCACGGGTGAAGCGGTGCGGCACGACGGCCACCGGACGGCGCGCGCGGACCACGGTCTCCATGGGACGGCCGGCGACTCCCCGGTCAGCCGGCGGCGGTTGCTGGCGACCGGGCTGGCCGCCGGCGTTGCGCTCGCGGCCCGGCCGACCGCGGGATCGGCGGCGCAGGAGGCGACCCCGGCCGCCACGCCCGTCGCGCCGCCGGAGCTGACCGACGAGCAGCGCGGCTGGCTGGAACGGGCCAGCCGGCGGGAGGAGAACGGCTGGCTCCACGTCGCGATCGAGGGGGCGCCGTTCGAACGCGGCTTCCAGCACGGCTACCTGACCGCCGCTGAGTACGCCGACGCCATCCGCGTCTACGAGGCGATGACGCTGCAAACGACCGGGTTCGACTACACCTTCTTCGTCGAGAAGGCGGCCGAGATGCACAAGCCGAAGATCACCCCGGAACTGCTCGAGGAGATGGAGGGCATCGCCACCGGGTACGCTGCCGCCGGCGTGCCGACCTCCCTCGACGAGATCATCGGCTGGAACGCCTATATGGAGATTACCGGCTACTGGTGGCCGACCGTCGCCACCCAGTACGCCAATGCCGCCCCGCTCGGCAACCGCAAGAGCCACTGCAGCGCCTTCATCGCCACCGGCTCGGCGACGACCGACGGCAGGATCGTGATCGGCCACGAGAGCTTCACCGAGTTCTGGAACGGCCAGTTCATGAACGTCATCCTCGACATCACGCCGGACGACGGCCACCGCATCGTGATGCAGACCAGCCCCGGCTGGATCGCCTCCATGACCGACTTCTGGGTGACCGGCGGCGGCCTCGTGGTCGTCGAGACGACGATGGTCGGCTACGAGGGGTACGACACCACCAAGGTTCCCGAGTACGTGCGCGCCCGCACCGCTAGCCAGTACGCGACCAGCATCGACGAGTGGGTGGACCTGATGGACGGCCAGAACAACGGCGGCTACGCCAACATGTGGCTGATCGGGGACATCAAGACGGGGGAGATCGCGGATTACGAGCAGGGGTTGATCTACCAGAACCTGCGCAAGAAGACCGACGGCTGGTTCTACGGCGACAACGCACCGGAGGACCCCCAGATCCGCAACCTGGAAAGCTCCGACACCGGGTACAACGACGTCCGCCAGCAGACCGGCGCCCGGCGGGTCCGCTGGCCGCAGTTGCTGGCGCAGCACGATGGGCAGATCGACGCCGAGATCGGCCAGAAGATGCTGGGCGACACCTTCGACCCCTACCTCGGCTACATCAACCCCTCCTCGCGCACCATCTCCTCGCACTACGACGAGGACCCGATGGAGTTCGTGAGCGACCCGAACGCGGTCTGGAACGTGCCCTTCTATCCGGCGGGATCGGTGGACGGCAAGGTGACGACGGCGGCGATGGCAGCGGACATGAGCATGTGGGCGCGGTTCGGCCGCGCGGACGGCGCGGCGTTCGACGCCGAGGAGTTCCTGCGGCAGCATCCCCAATGGGGCTGGCAGGAAGGCTACCTGCGAAGCCGCCCGTCCCAGCCGTGGACGCTGTTTCCGGGCGACGCGGGCGACTAGCGCACGCCCGGCGCTTGCCCCGGATGGGCCGCGTGGACAACGAAATCGGCCGGGGAAGCATCTTCCCCGGCCGCAGTTCGATGAGCCGGCGGCCCCTACATGCGAACGAAGTGGACGATCTGCCCGGCCGCCCGCATCCGCTCGCCGGCGGCGGCGTGGCTGCGGGCCAGGTCCGGATCGTCCTCGGGCAGGAAGATGACGTACGCCTCGGCGGGGATGTCGCCGGCGATGGACGGGTCGTCGAAGAGCATCGTGACGAAGCGCTTGGCTAGCCGCAGGTTTGCGGTGTCGAGCGACAGCATTGCCGCGTCCCCGTCGATGTCTTCGTCGAACTCGGGCCTCGGTAGCGCGCTCATCGCAAACCGCTGGAGTAGGCGCGGCGCAACGACCGCCGATCACGAACGATGTCGTCGAGTGCTTGTTGTACGGTGTCTTCGGGTGAAAGGGTTGGAGGGAGCCACGTCCGCCGTTCTGCGCCGATTCGGTCGAGTTGGTCGTCGTGCGGCGCGTCCCGTCGCGCCAGCGCGTGCGATTGATTGGCGCGATGAGTCGGTGTCTCGTACTGGACGACGAAGTCCACCAACGTGCCGCCGACCCGATTCCGGCGCATCCGCACCCGGTCTCCTCCGGGATCGAGGCGGTCACGGTTGCGCGGATCGTTGGCATCGAGCGGGTCGGGATCAGGCGTCACCCCGCCTCGCCGAGCACGAAGCCGCCGCCGCGCCAACCGATCATCGTTGCGGCGGCCTGCGTGTTGACCGAAACGATGTCCGGCATGATCGAAGCGTCGGCGACGCGCACGCCGGAGATGCCGCGCACGCGCAGGGTCGGATCGACGACCGCGTCCGCGCCGACGCCCATCCGGCAGGTGCCGACCGGGTGGAACCAGGTGCTGACGTCGCGCGCCACCCAGGCGGCAATCGCTTCGTCGCTCTCGACCGCCGGGCCGGGGAAGTGTTCCCCGGCGCTCCATTCGGCTAGCGCGGGCTGCCGCCCGATCTCCCGGCTCAGGCGCACCGCGGCGATCGTGGCCGCCATGTCGTCGGGGTGCGAGAAATAGTTGGGGTCGATGACCGGCAGGTCGTCGGGGCCGGGACCGGACAGGCGCACGGTGCCCCGGCTCTTCGGTTTCGTGATGCCGGGGATGATGGTGAAGCGTGGCCGCCCATCGCCCATGTCGGGTGCGAAGTGCGGCTCCTTGGCGAAGGAAATCTCGATGTCGCAATCGGGACGGTCGGGCGTCGAGCGGGCGAAGGCGCAGGCTTCGGTGCACCACGCGTTCTGGTTCGACACGGGGCGTTTGGCGTCGTAGACGATGCCGATCAGCAGGTGATCGATCAGGTTGTCGCCCACCGGCAGGTCGGCCTCCGGCGCGATGCCCATCTCCGCAAGGTGCGCCGCCGGGCCGATGCCGGAGCGCATCAGGAGCCGCGGCGAATCGAACGCGCCGGCGCAGAGTACGACCTCGTCGGCGGTGATGACCTCCTCGCCGCCGCCGGGGCCGGCGACGACCACGCCGACGGCGCGGGCGCCATCCAGCGCCAGCCGCAGCACCCGCGTTTCGGGCAGCACGCTCAGGTTCGCCCGGTCGCGGATCGGGGTAATGAACGCGCGGTGGGCGTTGTGGCGCTCGCCGTCGGCGATGGTCGAGCGGTTCCAGCCCGCGCCGTCGAGGACGCCGCTGTCGAAGTCGAGGTTGTGGGGGAACCCGGCCTCGACCGCCGCTTCGACCATGATCTCCGAAAGCGGGTTGCACGGGGACAGGCGAGCCGGGCGCAGCCACGCCTCCAGCCCCTCGAAGGCGGCGCGGACGTGCTCCCATGCCCAGCCGGCGCACCCGGCCGCCGCCCAGCCGTCGTAGTCTGACCCTGCGCCGCGCAACCAGACCATTCCGTTGAGGCTGCTGGTGCCGCCCAGCACGCGTCCGCGCGGCATCAGGTGGGTGCGCCCCGCCGTGCCCGGCTGCGGGGTCGATACGTATCGCCAATCGACATCCGTTCCCCAGAGCGAGAAATAGCCGGCGGGGACGCGGATCGCCTCCCGGTCGTCGGCACCGCCGGCTTCCAGCAGGGCAACGCGGACCGTGGGGTCGGCCGAGACGCGGTTGGCGAGGGCGCACCCCGCCGACCCGGCGCCGACCACGACGACGTCGAACGCACGGGTGCTCGTCATGGGGTCATCCCTTTGTGGCGGCGCGGCCGGGCACGTCATGCCGGATCTCGGTACGTTCCCGCGAATCGACGATGCCGTCGTCGCATTCGTGCACGGACGGACTCGCCAGTTCGCCCCAGGGGCGGTAGCGGTCGGAGTCCCGGGGTTGGTCCCACGGCGCATCGTCGCACACGCGCGAGGCGAGGTCGGCGGAGTCGTCGTGCCGGAAGCGGGCGTGTTCGCGGATGCCCACCGGCGCGAACGCCCTTCCTGCGATTCGGGCCGGATGCTGCCGTGGTGGCCGGCGTGCTGCTCCGGCGTGCCCGGCTTCGGCCGCGGCACGAATGCCATCCGGATTCCCTCGCCGGCAAATCATCCGTTTTCGGGCGCGGCGCCGTGCGCCGCGATCCGCCGGATGTCCGTCGAGATCAACCGGGAAACCTCGGCAGGGTTGCGGCGGCGCGTCCGCGGACGAACAGGGCGTCAGGCCAGGCCGAGTTGGATCATCAGGTCGGCGCCGTCCGAACTCGCCCAGTATTCTCGACGACCGTGCCCTCGTCGAGGCGCAGGATGTCGATGCCGCGGAAGGCGACCGCGGTTCCCTCCGGGGCGGTCGCGCCGGGAATGCCGCCCCGGTAGGCGCCGCGCCCGAGCCAGCGGCCGCAGACGAACGCGCCGTCTGCGAGCGGACCGACCTCGGCGGTGAAGGCGAGGCCGGCGAAGGGCGCGCGGCCCATCTCGACCATCCGCGCGACGCCGTCCGGGCCGCGGAAGACGGGCGGTTCGCCCGGCCCGAACGGCGCCTGGTGGACGACGCAGCCCGGGGCGACGATCTCGTTCGCCAGCCCGAGGTCGCCGTTCCACATCGCGAGCCAGCGGTCGTAGAGGGCCAGGGCCTCGTCGCGGGTCATGCGTTCACCTCCCGCGGCCCGGCGTTGTTGCCGTTCGATCGTTTGGCCGGGCCTTCGGTTCGGTGGCGCAAGCGCGGGGCCAGCGGATGCCGACGTACCCGCCGACGGCGGTTGGGCTAGCGGTAGCGCGGGAGGACGTCGCGGGCGAACAGGTCCATGCCGCCGTGGGCGGGCGCGTCCATGAACCAGAGCATGAAATGGGAGATGCCTTCGGCGCGGTAGGCGTCGATGCGGGCGGCGACCTCGTCCGGCGTGCCGACGATCCAGTCGCTGGCCAGCGGTTCGGGCAGCGCGTCGGCGTCGCCGCGCACGAAGGCGAGGACGTTGGGGTCGTGGGCGTGGTCCCTGACGTAGGGGCTAATTTCCTCCGGGAGGTGGTCGGCCTCGCCGCCGAGCGCCAGCATGCCGCGGAGCGCGGCGCGGATGGCGTCGCGGTCGGGCGCGATGAGGACCTGCGTTTCGAGGCTGAGTTCGATCTCTCCGATGTCCCGGCCGGCGGCGGCGCAGGCGTCGCGCAGGAGGCCGATGCGGCGGCGGAGTTCGGGGATGGCGACGGGGGTGGTGTTCCAGCCTTGCCCGAAGCGGGCGCAGGCGGCGAGGCCGCCCGGCGCGGCTTCGCCGAACCAGAGGGGCGGGTGCGGCTGCTGGAGCGGTTTCGGTTCACAAACGGCGCCCTCGACGCGCCAGGTCTTGCCCTCGAAGGTGGTCGGGCCGTTGGCGGCCCAGAGGTGGAGGATGAGTTCGGTCGCCTCGTGCAGGTCGTCGAGGCGGTCGGCCATGTCGTCCTTCCAGGGGAGGCCGTAGGTGACGTACTCGCGCTTCTGGTAGCCGCCGTCGAGGAAGTGGATGACGCGGCCGCCGGAGATCTGGTCGAGGGTGGCGACCATCTTCGCGGTCAGGGCGGTGTGCCGGAAGTAGTGGGCCATGTGGATCATGCCCAGTTTGGGTGTGGTGGTCGCGCCGGCGAGTGCCGAGAGCACCGTCCACCCTTCGAGGACCGCCTCGTCCTTGCCGAGCATCAGGTGGTCGGCGACCCACAGCGCGTCGTACCCCAGGTCCTCGGCGCGCCGCCCGAACGGCAGCACGGCAGCCGGGTCCAGCGCCGCCGCGGCGGGGACGCGGAACAGCTGGATGCCGGGGCAGGCGAAGATCGGGAGGCAGACGCCGAAGTGCGGTGCGGGCATGACATCCTCCAGACGAACGAGGCGCCGAGCGGACGGGTCGGCGGGTCGGCAGGCAGCGGGCGCCGCGGCGGCCGGCCATTTATCGGCGTTCGGCGTTCGGCCGTCAGCGGCGGCGCGTCCGCGGGTTGACGGTGTGCCCGCGCGGCGGCGCCGGCAGCGGCAGCGGCGGCAGCGCGCTGCGGCGGTGGAGCTGGAAGGCGGAGCGGATCGCCAGCGCCAGCAGCATCAGCATGATGATCAGCGACAGCGACAGGTCGATGGTCGTCACCACGGGGTAGCCGCCGGGAACCATCACCGCGCGCACGCCCCAGATCCCGAGGACGAGGCTGCCGACGCCGAGCAGCAGGTCGTTGACGTTGCGGGTCGCCAGCGAGAGCGCGGTCGAGAGGGCCACCAGCAGCGGCAGGAGCACCCCCATCACCCGCAGGTAGAGCGGCCGGTGGAAGGTCAACTCCATCACCCCGAGGTAACGGTCGGCGTCGCTGGCGTGGGCGACGTCATCGGGGTCGAGCGGGACGGGCGTTTCCATCAGCAGGTCGGGGCTGGCGTTCTGGACGGTGCCGACGGTGGGGCGGTCCGCCCGTTCCGCCGTGCGGTTGGGCGAGCCGGCCAGCCGGGTCGAGAGCCCCAGCCGCAGCGTGTAGGTGTCGAACGGGTAGAGCGACGGCCAGCCCTCGACCGGCAGCGTGACGGAGTCGGCGAGGGTGGCCTGCGAGGCGGCGACGTCGATGGTGACCGACGGCGGCAGCCCCTGCCGCAGCGGGGCGTTGCTGCCCAGCGAGGTGACGATGACGTGCATGGCGGGGCATTCGTCGGCGCACGGGCGTTCCGCGGAGAAGGCGATGGCGACGGTGCCGGATTCCTCGTCGATGCTGGTGATGGCGAGGTTGTAGAAGTCCTCGTCGAGCGCGAATTGTTCGGCGTCGGCGACGCTGATCGTCTCGCCGGAGGGAAACTCGAAGAGGGTTTCCTGTTCGCGGCCGAGCAACTCGGTCTGCATGCTGGCGAAGGCGAACGGCAACGCGACCACGACGCCGGCGATGAGGACGACGGTGGTTAGCAGGCCGATGCGCGGCCAGCGGTGGTTTTCCGGTGGCGGCGCATCCTCGGGCGCGTCGGCGTTGGTGCGGTCGGTCATCGGGGTGGATTCCCTTGCGCGTCGGCTGGCACGGTGGCGGCACGATAGCCGATGCGCGGCCGGCGCGGGAACGGGGCGATGCTGATGTGCCCCTTCGCCGATGGCCGCCGGGATGATTCGGCCGGTGGTGGACCGCCCGGGGATGCATCCCCGGGCGGACGTGGGCGATGGCCGCATCAATTTCGCAACCGCCATCATCGCGCCCCGACAACCCGCGGCGATCTGGCCCGAGTATGGGGGTGCGATTCATCGCGCCCGCTCGTTGCCGGGGGCTGGCAACCATCATCCCCGGGCGGCGATTAGCGGGCCAGTTCGTCGCGGAGGCGGGCGCGGACGCGATGCCAGCGGTGGTAGGCCGCGCCGCGGTCCAGCCCGAGGCGGCGGCCGGCCAGCACGATCGGTTCGCGGTTGGAGACGTGGGCCAGCAGGAGCGCGCCGTCGAGCGGGTCGAGCGTGGCGGCGAGGGCGGCGAGGCGGGCGGCGGCTTCGGCGGCTTCGGTGGTGCCGTCGGCCAGCAGGTCCGCGTCGGAGAGAGGGACGGATTCGGGGCCGCGCCCGGGCGGGCGGCCGGCCCGCTCGCGCAGGGTGGCCAGCGCCCCGAAGAGCCGGCGCGGGGCGACGGCGAGCAGCCAGGGGAGGAACGCGCGGGCCGTTCCCGGATCGTCGCCGGACGGATAGGCTGCTATCGGTACGTTCGTCCGTCCGTCGGCGCCGCTCCCCGGCTGGTCGGTGGCCGCGCCCGCGGGGCCCGATTCCTCGCCCCGGTCGCGATCCGGCCAGTCGGCGACGACGCCGAGGAGGACGAGGTAGCCCTCCTGGAGCAGGTCGTCGAGCAGCCACGGCTTGCCATCGCGGCGGATGGCGGCGGCGCCGGTGCGTTCGAGGCAGGCGGCCGCCCAGCGGGCGAAGCGCGGCCGCAGCGCCAGCCAAAGGGCGAGCGCGGCGTCGGCGTCGCCGGCCTGGGCGGCTTCGGCGGTTGCGCTCAGCCAGCGCGCGCCGGCCTCGTCGATGGGGACGCCGGCGAGGAAGACGGGGCAGCCGTCGGCCGCGGCGCCGGGAAGCGGCCTCGTGCCGGTCGCGATCTCCTCCGTGGCGGCGCCAGTTCCTGCGGAAAGGAGGGCTGCGCCACAGCCGAGGCTGGGATCGGGATCGGGATCGGGATCGGGGTTGGGTCCGGTTGCCGGAGCAGTCGCCGTCCCGGCGAGCGCGAACGCGCGCGGGAACCCGGCGTCGATGGCCGGTGGCGCGCCAGTCCCGATGACTGGGCAGCCGGGCGCGCACGGGGCGTCTGCATCGGCGGAACCGGCGGAGCCGGTTCCAGACCGGCGCTGCCGCCGATCGTCCGGCACAGGAATCTCGTCGGCGCGCAGGCCGACGGCGAAGCGGATCATGGGCGGACCGACCTCCGGCGGCACAGGCCGGGGCCGGCGCCGCGCGAACGGGACCCCCGGTCGCCAGCCGACGACCGGGCGGAGAACCGGTTCGGCGCTTCAGCGCTCGGCGGTCGCCCGGAGGCGACGGGTCCCGCCGCCCGGAACCGGGTGGGAGGCGGCGGACTGTTCGGGTGCTGGGTGCTACGTGCGACGATGGAGTGCCGAGTGCCGAGTGACGAGTGCCGGGTGGCGCGTCGTGTACCCACCCCTCGTCACGTAGCACCCAGCACCCAGCACCGCGTCTACGCGGCCGGCGGGTCGAGGCGGCGGACGGCGCCGCAGCGCGGGCAGGTGGCCTCCACCGCGCCGCGGCGGACCCGCCAGTAGCGGTCCCGCGCCTTGAGGATGACGGTGCCGTCGGGGGTATAGGTGCCGAGCAGGACCGGCGGCACGTGGCAGGGGCACTCCCAGCGGAGCGGCACGGCCTCCACGGCGTCGTCGGGGTGGTGAATCGCGTGCATGGCGATGATCGTCTCCCTGCGACTCGTTTCAGAAATAGAACAAATGTTCTTATTGGCGGCGAGTCTAGGCAGGGCGGCGCGGGCTGTCAAGGCGTGCCGCCACGGCACGGCGGACGGCGATTGGGGATGCAGGACGATGGTACCGGGCGATGGAAGGGGAGCCGACGACCATTTCGTCGCGACGGGCGTGCCACGACGCTGTCCCTGACACGCGACGCTCGACCCGAGTGGGGCGGCTCTGCCCACCACGGATGCTCACGTTTGCGCGGTGGCGGGGAGCTCGCCGCCTTCCCGAGGTAGACACGGCGCGACCGGGATTGGAGTCGATTGCCTCATCGATTGGGACTATCCGTCGTCAGTCCCGAAGGGACTTCGTTTTCGTAGCCCGGGGTTGAAAACCCCGGGCGGCGCTCCGGCTACTCCCCGGTGCGGCCGTCGATCGCCTCGCGGATGATGTCGGCGTGGCCGCAGTGGCGGGCGACCTCCTCGACCATGTGGGTCAAGATCCAGCCGAGGGTTTGCGGCATGCCGGGGCGGCGGGCGCGGTCGTCCCAGCCGCCGCCGGCGACGATGCCGCGCGAGCGGGCGATCTCGGCCTCGTAGAAGGCGGTCACCGAGGCGATGGTGTCCCCGTCGTCGATCCGCCAGTCGGCGTCGGGGTCTTCGCCGCTCCAGGGTTTCGGCAGCGGTTCGCCGGCGAAGACGATGGTGAACCACCACCGCTCGACGAACGCCGAATGCTTGACGATGCCGAGCAGCGAAACGCCGGAGGGCGTCATCGGGCGGCGGGCGTCGGCCTCGCTCAGCCCGTCCAGTTTCCAGACCAGGGTGGCCCGCAGGAAGTCGAGGAAGGCCTCGGTCATCGCCACCGGCGGCGCGGCGTCCGGTGGTTCGGGTCGGTGGTCGCCGTTGTCGCTCATGGGCTCATTGCTCCTGATGGATGCTCTTGTCGGCATGCTGGTTTCTGGAACGCGGTTGCGAGCGCCGCTTACCGTCGTCCCGAGCCCGTCGAGGGATCTCGTGATCGAGTCGAGGAGTCTAGAACGACTAGTTCCCTCGAGGGGCTGGGGACGACGAAGAAACCCGTCGCCGATTGTGGGGCGGGCGCTATCCGGCGTTCGCCACCGATTCGGCGGGCGCGTCCGGGTCGATCTGGCGGGCGGCGCGCAGGCCGGACTCGATCGCGCCCTCGACCCAGCCGCTCTTCATGGAGGTGAAGTCGCCGGCGAAGTGGATGCGGTCCTCGGGGCGGGTCCATTCCGCGATCATCCACGCGCCGCCGACGGGCGGGCCGCCGAAGGAGGCGCGGATCCACGGTTGCTCGGTCCAGGCGAAATCCTCGATGGTGACCAGCTCGTCGAAGAGGTCGGGCATGTCGGCGCGGAAGGCGTCCACGACCTCCTGGGCGCGGACGGCGCGCGGCCGGGCCAGCACGGCATCGGCGTTGCCGCCGTTCAGGTAGAAGAAGGTGTTGCCGTGGCCGCCCGGTTCGTTGCCGGTGATGTCGATGACCCGTTCCCACGGGCGGTCGCCGCCGGCCATCGGCCAGCCGTGGACGCCGCGGGCGAGCCACGACGGGGTGCGGGTCTGGGCGACGACCTTGACGGTGTTGCCCCAGGCGAACTCGGCGAACATGCGCCGCTTGCCGGTCGTCCAGCCCGGCGTCACCTCGATGTCCTGGAGGACGGTGAAGGGGATGGTCGAGATCACGGCGTCGCCGGCGAACTCGCGGCCATCCTCCACCGTGACGCGGACGCGCGGGCCGGTCTGGTCGATGGCGACGACCGGCGCGCCGAGCACGATGCGGTCTGCGAGCAATTCGGCCATCGCCTGCGGAAGCTGGTCGTTGCCGCCGCGGATGCGGAAGAGGTTCTGGTCGCCGAAGTGGTAGGCGAGGTCGGGCATGGCGCCGAGCGCCGGGTCGGCGGTGGTGAAGCCGCCGCCGTGGGCGTCGAGCACCTTCAGGAAGGCCGCCGATGCCCCGGCGTCCCGGATCAGCTCGCCGACGGTGACGCCGTCGAGGCGGCGCATGGTGGCGGGGTCCGGCCACTCCGGGTGGAGCACGGTCTCGGTGTCCAGCCCGCTGCGGAAGAGGTAGCGGTTGAGGTTGGAGGAGACGGTGACGTTGCGCTCGGCGGCCGTCAGGTCCCACGGCCAGTCGGCGAGGTCGGCCGCGTCCGCGGTTTGGCCGTCGATCAGATAGCGGGGCAGGCCGTCGTTGAGGCTGATGACCGGCAGCGCGAAGCGGCGCAGGTATTCGAGCACCAGCGGCATGTTGGAGCGGAAGTGGCCGCCGCCGGCCTCGGTGGTCTGCCCGCCCGGGAGCGGCAGCGAGAGCAACCGGCCGCCGACGCGGTCCTGGTACTCGATGACGGTCACGTCGTGGCCGCGCCGGTGCAACGCGAGGGCGGCGGTCAGCCCGGCCATGCCGGCCCCGAGCACGAGGACCTTGCGCGGGGCGGTCGCCAGTTGCGCCGGACCGGACTGCGCGCTTCCCCGGCGGACGTTCCACGCACCCGCGGCCAGCCCGCCCAGCGACGCGGCGAGGACGCTGCGCCGGGACCACACCGGTGCGGGCGCGGCGCGGCGGGCCGGTTCGCCGGGTTGGCCGCGCACTTCGTCATCCGTCCGCCGCGCCTTCTGGTTGGTCGGCATGAACCCCTCCCGGTGCGTCCCGGCGCACGCGCCGCCAACCGGATCGGCTCCGATGCGACGACTCGTCGTGCGATCGGGCGGGATCATCGCACGGCGCGCGGCCGTATGCGGATGGCGGGCGTGCGCGGATTTCGGCGGCGCGGGCAGTTGCTCGAATGGTGCGCCCGTGTCCGGGGACGGCGGCGGTCGATCGATCGATGTGGATGCCGATTCCAGGCGGTCGTGTTGATGGGGTTGTCCGAGCATTCCGGTTTGCCCCATCCATCCCCGCCCGCCCGGGGATGGATGGGGGTGGCCAAAATAGTCCGGGCATCGGCGGGGCGGGCGCGATGAATCGCGCCCCTACAGCGCGCGGCGGCGTCGCCGTCTGCAGGGGCGCGATGATGGAGGTTGTGAAAACAGTGCGGCCATCGCCCACGCCCGCCCGGGGTTGAAACCCCTGGCGTCTCGGTGTCCGCCCTATTTTGGCAACCACCATCATCGCCGGGCAGGCGAGGATGGGCGGGTTCAGGACGCAACCGCGAACATCCCGTGCATGGCCGGTACGCGGGCGGCCGAGGAGTGCGCGAGACCCCTGCCCGGCGCGCGGCCGGTCGCTGGCGGCGCGGTACCCTTCGGCCATCGACCAGCCCGATTCGCCGGAGGCGCTTCATGACCGACCCGGACGCGATGCCCGCCGTGACCCCAGCCCGGATGGCGGCGGTGGACCGCGCCGCGGTCGCGCTGGGGCTGGACGTGCTGCAACTGATGGAGTTGGCCGGGCGGACGGTCGCCGTCGCGGCGCGGGCGATGCTGCCGGGCGGCGACCCGGCCGGAGCGCGCCTGCTGGTGCTGGCCGGGCCGGGCGGCAACGGCGGCGACGGGCTGGTGGCGGCGCGGTTGCTGCACGGCTGGGGCGCGCGGCCGTCCGTATGGCTGTCGCGCCGGGGCGAGGAGATCGGCGGGGCGGCCGGGCACCAACTGGCGATCCTGCGCAACCTGCCGATCCCGGTGCAGGAGCCGCCGGCCGGGGACGATGCGCCCGCGCTGCCGGACGCCGACCTGGTGATCGACGCTCTGCTCGGTTTCGGCCTCGGCGGGCCGCCGGCCGGGGCCGCCGCCTCGCTGATCCGGGCGGCGAATGCCCACCCCGCGCCGACGCTGGCGGTGGACCTGCCCTCCGGCCTCGACGGCGCGACGGGGGAGCCGTACGAGCCCTGCATCGTCGCGGACCGCACGCTGACGCTGGCGCTGCCGAAGACCGGCCTGCTGGCCCCGGCGGCGCGGCCGGTGGCCGGGTCGCTGGCGGTGGCGGACATCGGGATGCCGGCCGAGGCGTTCGCGGCGATCGGGCTGGCGGTCGGGCCGATCTTCCGGCGTGGCGAGGTGGTGGAGGTGTATTGAGCGCGCGTTTCGGCGCCGCTTCCATCGTCATCCCGAGCCTGCCGAGGGATCTCGTCGCTCTCGACTTCTCGACTTCTCGACTCCTCGACTCGTGAACGAGATCCCTCGGCGGGCTCGGGATGACGATGTGGGCCCTTACGGTTCCGGGGTGGCCGCGGGCGTCCCCATGCCGACGGCGGCGACGTCGAGGCGGGCGTCGATCGACTCCGGGCCGCTGGCGATGGAAGCGGCGACGTTCTCGGCCACCCAGCCGCGGGCGACCTCGCCGGAGGCGGCGGCGGCCTCTTCGGTTTCCCACATGTTGACCGCCATCCAGGTCAGCGGGTCCGGGTGCAGCACGTAGAAGGCGACGAAGCCGGGCTGGGCGCGCAGCAGCGGCACGAACTCCGCCTCGGTGATGGCGACGAGCGCGGCGCGGTCCGCGTCGGCGTTCAGTTGGTACGTGCGGATGGCGACCCAGCCGGCGGCCGGCGCGGCGTCCGGCGTCTGCGCCGCGTGGGCCACGTGGATTGCCCCAGCGCCGAGGCCGGCGAGGGCGGCGGCCAGCAGCGCGGCGCGGCGGGTGACGACAGCGGATGTCGGCGTTCGATCGTCGGTCATGACACCTCCTCGGTGCGGGATCGGCCGCAATCGGCGTACCGCCTGTCGCCTGTCGCCTGTCGCCTGTCGCCTGTCGCCTCACACCTCGTCCGCGCCGGGGCCGCTGAGGTCCATGTTCATCCGGTAGGAGCCGGCGAGGAAACCTCCGTCCACCGGCAGGGTGACGCCGGTGATCCAGGCGGCCTCGTCGGAGGCGAGGAAGAGGACGGCGTTGGCCACGTCCTCGGCTTCGCCCACGCGGCCGAGCGGGTACCACTTCGACAGGTCCTCGAACACCGACGGGCGCTCGGCCAGGCGTTCGTTCCAGATGGGCGTCCGGATCGTGGCCGGGGCGACGACGTTGGCGCGCACGTTGTGGCGGCCGTACTTGATGGCCATGTTCTGGGTGAGGTTGATCATGCCGGCCTTGGCCGCGCCGTAGGCTTCCTCCCCGACGCCGGTCATGCCGTTGATGCTGGCGACGTTGACGATGTTGCCCCGCCGCCGCTCGATCATGCCGGGCAGCACGGCGCGGCAGGCGTAGTAGACGCTCTTGAGCACCAGGTCGAAGTTGCGGTCCCACGTCTCGGAATCGATGGTCAGGATGTCGTCGCCGTAGGAGCCGCCGGCGTTGTTGACCAGCACGTCCACCGGGCCGAAAACCTCCTCGGCGCGCGCGACGGCGTGGGCGACCTGGGCGGGGGCGGTGACGTCGCATTGCACGGCGAGGGCTTCGCCGCCGGCCTCGTCGATGAGGCGGGCGGTTTCCTCGACGCCGGCGAGGGTGCGCCCGGCGCAGACGACGCGGGCGCCCTCGCCGGCGAACCGGACGGCGGTGGCGCGGCCGATGCCGCTGCCGGCGCCGGTGACGAGGGCGACGGTGTTCGGGAGACGCATGGATCCTCCACGAGACGACAGGCGACAGGCGACAGGCGACAGACGGAGTGCTGGGTGCTCCGTGCCACGACGGGCGGGCCGGGTGGTGCGGAGCGGGTGACGATCGATGATGAGGGGGATCATCCACGAGGCGCGGGCGGGGTCAAGGGGGTGGCGCATTCCCCCGTCATCCCGAGCCTGTCGAGGG
>JAFAEX010000097.1 GCA_023423795.1 Chloroflexota bacterium
CCCTCGACAGGCTCGGGATGACGACGGGGCGGTCCTACCGCTCGATGGTGGACCCCGAGCGCGTGCTGCGGGCGACGTCCACGTCGGAATCCACGCCGCCGATGCCGACGGGGCCGATCAGACCGCCGGGCGCGATGGAGACCGGCATCGGGGCCGCGATCATCGGCGCCGACATGATGACCGGGCCGATCCCGCTGCCGATTGCCGACCCGGCGCAGTCGGTCGCCGCGCCGCCGACGGCGCAGGTCGGCCCGGCCGCGCGGGACGATTCCGAGTGCGACACGCTCGGCCGTTCCTGCGCCATGACGGTTCCGGTGGTGGCGGCCAGCGCCAGCCCGAGTGCCGCGATCCCGATCCCGATGCGGTTCATGTCCGCTCCTCCCACGCTCGTGCCCCGCTCCCCGCGAGGCGTTCCCGGTTCGCGTGGATGCATCCCGTGTGCCGCCGCGCCGATCCGTCGCGGACGAGGCATTCGTTCCGCGGATGTCCGCGATCGCGAACTGAACCGGCTGTCGGCCACGGGGACGCCCGATGATGAATCCGCGAGCCCTGCCGACGAAGTCCCTCCGGGGCTGAGGACGAGGGCGAGACGCCGTTCGTCGTGCTCAATCCCGGAGGGAGTTGATGCCCGTAGCCCTGGGTTGATGGCGGTCGCCGCCGGTGGCCGGGCTCTTTGGGCAACCGCCATCAACCCCGAGCGGCCCCGCCTGCTGTCTGGCATCCCCGCGCGAGCGCCCCGACCCGTGCGTCCCTTACGCCAAGACCCCCGCGCCGTGCTTCTCGAAGATCGGGCGGTAGATCAGGTCCGGGCGGAAGGGCATCTCGCGGAACCGCACCCCGGTCGCATCGGCGAGCGCGTTGGCGAGCGCCGGGGCCACCGGGTTGATCGGGCATTCGCCCATCCCCTTCGCGCCCGCCGGCCCGGTCGGGTCGTCGGTGCTGGCGAAGAAGATCTCCGTGCGCGGCACGTCGGCGAAGGCCGGGATGCGGTAGTTGCGGAATTGCGGGTTGACGACCTTGCCGGTCTCGTCGATCACGATGCGCTCGTAGAGCGCCCAGCCGATGCCCTGCGCGATCGCGCCCTCGACCTGCCCGCGCAACTGCATCGGGTTGATGACGGTTCCCGCGTCGGCGGCATGCACGCTCTGGAGGATGACGATCTCGCCGGAGACCGCGTTCACCGCGATCCGGAAACCGTGGACGTTGAAGGCCACGCTGCGCGGCGACCCGTAGGCCTTGCGCGACAGGGCCAGCACGCGGCCCTCTTCCTCGGCGGCGGCGTGGAGGTCGGCGAGGGGGATGCGCACCTCGCCGGCGATCACCGCGTCGTCGTCCATCCGGCAGACGGCGCGATCCACCCCGGCGTGGGCCGAGGCGAAATCGAGGATGCGTTCGCGCAGCGCCTCGCCGGCGTGGGCGGTCGCGTTGCAGGCGACGGAGGTGCCGGTGCTGGCGAACGCCCCGGTGTCGTAGCCGGTGCGGTCGGTGTCGGACTGCACGACGTGGATGCGGCCGATGGTCGTGCCCAGCGCCCCGGCGGCGAGTTGCGCGTGCTGGGTCGTCGTGCCGTTGCCGAACTCGGCGGTGCCGGTGGACAGTTCGTAGGTTCCGTCCGCCTGCAGGGTCAGCCGGGTCTCCGAGCGGTGCTCGGTCGGCGGCGCGGTGTCGTGCATCGCGTAGGCGATGCCCGTGCCGACCAGCCATTCGGGACCGGCCGGAGCGGCCACGCCGTTGCCGCGGGCGAGCGCGCCCTTGACCATCGCCACGCAGTCATCGAGCCCGTAACTGCCGATTTCGGCGTCGTTGGCCTCCTCGCCGAGGGACACCATCGCGTCGCCGGGCCGGATCGTGTTGCGGTTGCGGAGGTCGTACGGGTCCATGTCCAGCGCCCGCGCCAGTTCGTCCATCGCCGATTCGACGGCGAAGATCGTCTGGGTCAGGCCGTAGCCGCGGATCGCGCCGGAGGGCACGGTGTTGGTGTAGACCGCGAACGCATCGACCTTCTTGTTCGGGCAGCGGTAGAGCGCGACCGACTCGCTGCAGGCGTGGTAGAGCGTTTCGCCGCCGTGGTTGCCGTAGGCGCCGGTGTTGGAGACGATGCGCAGCTGCATCGCCGTCAGCACGCCGTCGCGGGTGGCGCCGAGTTTGACCGTCGTCCGCATCGGGTGGCGGTAGGTGCTGGCGACGAACTGCTCCTCGCGGGTGAACTCCCACTGCACCGGGCGGCCGGTCTTGAGCGCGGCGAGGGCGGTCAGGTCCTCGGTCAGCACTTCCTGCTTGCCGCCGAAACCGCCGCCGACGCGGGCGCAGAAGACGCGCACGTCCTGCAACCCCAGCCCGAACAGGTAGCAGATCTTGTCGCGGCAGATGAACGGCGACTGCGAGGTGGTCCGCACGTTCAGCCGCCCGTCGTCGTCTACCCACGCGATCGAGCAGTGGGTTTCGAGGTGCGCGTGCTGGCCGCGGTGGGTCGCGTAGGTGGCCTCGTGCACGACGTCGGCTTCCGCGAAACCAGCGTCGATGTCGCCGACGCCGCCGTGGACGTCGATCAGGACGTTGCGCTCGGGCTGGCGGATGAAGGCATCCACGCCGCGGTCGTGCACGGTCGGCGCGCCGGCCCGCATCGCCTCCTCGGGGTCGAAGACGGCCGGCAGTTCCTCGTACTCGACGGCGATCCGGCGGCAGCCTTCCTCGGCGGCGGCTTCGTTTTCGGCGACGACGGCGGCGACCCGCTGGCCGACGAAGCGGACGACGTTGTCCAGCATGTAGGTGTCGTTCGGATCGACCCGGAAATCTTCGTGGATCGAGGTCGTGTACAGCTTGCGCGGCACGTCTTCCCACGTGAAGACCTCGTGCACCCCGGGCACGTCCTTCGCCGCCGACGTGTCGATCGAGACGATCCGGGCGTGGGCGTGCGGCGAGCGCAGCACCTTCAGGTGCAGCATGCCCTCCATCGCCGTATCGAGGGTGTAGCGCGCCTGCCCGGTGACGATTTGCGGCCCGGCCGGGGCGCCGACCCCGCAACCGACCGATGCGCCCGGCGCGTCGTGCTCGACGGTCTTGACCCCGCGGATCGCGTCCTCGATCGCGTGGTAGCCGGTGCAGCGGCAGAGGTTGCCCTTCATCTGGCGCGGCAGGTCGGCCAGGTCGCCGCCGGAGAGGGTCGCGGCGGTGAGGATCATGCCGGCGGTGCAGAACCCGCATTGGAACCCTTGGGCGTCGAGGAACTGCTGCTGCATCGGGTGGAGTTCGCCGTCCTGCGCCAGCCCCTCGACGGTGGTCACCTGCCGTCCGTCGGCGCGGAAGGCCGGCACGAGGCAGGAGTGGACCGGCTTGCCGTCGAGGTGGACGGTGCAGGCCCCGCAGTCGCCAGCGTCGCACCCCTTCTTGACGCCGTACCAGCCCAGATCACGCAGGAAGGTCCGCAGGCACTGCCCGGCGGCCGGCTCCTCGGAGAACGTCTTGCCGTTGACGTGGTACGCCATGGATCGTCTCCTCAACCGGCCAGTTCGGCGCGGATCTGCTCGGCGAAGTGCAGGGTCATGTGCCGCCGGTAGTCCGGCGCACCGTGGACGTCGTCGAACCACGCGCCGGCCGGGATCTCGGCGTTGATGCGGTCGCGCAGCGTTCCCGCATCGGGAAGGTCCGGGAACACGATCTGCACCGGCCGGGGCGTGGAAGCGGTGACGGTCAGCGTGAGCGGACCGCCGCCGTGCGGCACGAGACCGATCACCAGCGCGGTGGAGCGCCCGAGGTGGGTTAGCGAGGACCGCCGGAACGCCGCCCGCGACCGCAGCGCCGCCGTCGGCAGGTGGATCGTGGTCAGCAGGTCGCCCGAACCCAGCAGCGTCTGATGGGGACCAAGGACGAACTCGACCGCCGGGATTTCGCGCTCGCTGCCGTCGAGGGCGCGCACCGTCAGGCGGCCGTCGAGCGACGCCGCCAGCGAGGTCATCGGGCTGGCCGGGAGCGACATGCAGACGTTGCCGCCGACGGTGGCTTCGTTCCAGATCTTGAACGAGGCGAGGAACGCCCGGCAGCACTCGCCGATCATCGGCGCGGCGGTCCAGTCCGGCGGCGCTTCGAAGCGGTACAGCTCGGCGATGGTGCAGGTGGCGGCGATCCGCAGCCCGTCGTCGCCGACTTCCAGCGGCGTCCAGCCGAACTCGCGCAGGTCGAGCAGACGGCGCACGTTGGGTTGCGGTTCGGAGAAGAGCCAGGTGCCGCCGGCGAGCCAACTGTCGCCCGGTTGCCAGCCGCCGTCCGCGGCGACGGCCGCGGCGCCGCGGACCGCCTCGACGGTGTTCAGGTTCATATGCTGCTCCCGCGCGGTCGTCTTCGGCCGCGCCGTTTCGCGGTGACGGACACGCGGGACCGACGCGGTTCCGTCGCGCCACTGACGCTCGCCGGGCCTCGATTGGCGCGGCGCGAACCAACCAGAACGGGAGGCGACGGTCCGATTCGGCCGCCAGCATCCGGATGTGTCTTTCGTTGACCGCAACGCGCACGCTACACCCGGACACTGACGGATGCAAGACAGCAAGCGGAATTCGCCCATTGACTTTGGCGACTCAGGGTGTACCGTGTCGTGATCGCGTTTCGGGAAACCTTCGCGAGCGGTCGTGGCTGCTCGCCGTCGTCGCGTGTGTTGCCGCCGCTGGCGGCGCTCACGCCGCGGGCGCGACGAGCCTGTGTGGGTCGATTCCGGAAAGGGCAATCCGTGGTCAGCACACCGGCGGCGCCTGCTGCGAGCCCGGTCACCCTCATCACCCAGACCCGCGTGCTGCCGGAGCTCAACGGCGATTTTGGCGCATGGCAGCAGCGCATCAGCGCCGCCGTTGCCGCCTTTCCCGGCTTTATCGACGACAAGGTGATCCCGCCCAACCCGCCGTCGCAGACCGACTGGGTCGTCGTCCAGCGTTTCGCCAGCACGCAGGACGCCCAGGCGTGGCTGCGCTCGCCGGAGCGGCAGCGGCTGGTCGATATCGCGCAGCCGATGCTCGTCGGCCGCGACGACATCCACGTGATCGAGGGGGAGGCGAACGCCCCGGCGGAGTCGGTGTCGGCGGTCATTTCGCAGCGGATCGCGCCCGGGCAGGAGGAGGCCTACCGCGTCTGGGGTCAGCGCATCGCCACCGCCCAGGCGCAGTTCCCCGGTTTCCAGGGGTTCCGGGTCAATCCTCCCGTTCCCGGCGTGCAGGAGGATTGGGTCACGGTCCTCCAGTTCGACACCGAGCAGCACCTCGACGCATGGATGACCTCGCCCGAGCGGCAGCGGCTGCTCGACGAGGCGCAGCCGTTCACGACGGAGACGCACTACCGTACGGTGCGCTCCGGATTCGACCAGTGGTTCCGCGTCGGCGGCGCGGCGCAGGCGCCGGCCTGGAAGCAGAACATGCTGGTGCTGCTCGGGCTGTATCCGGTGGTGTTCCTGTTCGGGTTCTTCGTCGGGACGCCGCTGCTGTCGGAGGCGCTCGGGCTGCCGTTCTGGCTGGTGCTCTTTATCGGCAACGTGGCCGGCGTCGTCATCCTCAACTGGCTGGTGCCGTGGATCAGCGGCCGGTTCGGTTGGTGGCTGCAACCGGCGGGCAGCGAGACGCGGCAGCGAACCGTCATCGGCATCGCCATCCTGCTCGTCCTCTACGCCCTGCTCCTGCTCGCCTTTGCGCTGTTTCCGCCGAGCCTGCGGTGACGGGGTTCCGCGAACGAATCGCGGGAGAGGGCTCCGCGCCGTGCCTCGTCGCCGCGTGCGCGTCGATCGAAGGAGATTCCTGCCGATGCTCGTGGATCGATCCGAGGATGCCGGTCGTTCAACCGGCGCACCGCGCGGCGGCGAACGCCTGCTGCTGAGCCGCCGGCGGCTGGCGGCGGGAGCGGCCGGGCTTGGCGGCGCGCTGGTGCTTTCCGGCGCGACCCGCATCCCGGCGGTCGGCCGGTCGGCGACGCCTGCAGCCGGCCATGCCGCCCACGACGACCCCGCCGCCGACGGGCTGATTCCGGGACCGGGGCCGTGGGAGCCGCGGGATCTGGCCGAGCCGGAGGAGCGCCGCGCGGTCGATGGCGTGCTGGAGACCACGCTGCGCGCTACCTACGCCTACACGGACACGGGCGGTTACCGCATCTTCACGCGCACCTACGAGGGGACGATCCCCGGCCCGACGCTGCGCCTGCGGCCGGGCGATACGCTGAAGATCGCGCTGACCAACGACCTGCCGCCCAACCGTTCCGAGACGCCGCTCGACGAGGACCTGCCGCACGCGCTGAACACGACCAACTTCCACTTCCACGGCGCGCACGTCAGCCCGGAGGGCATCTCGGACAACATCTTCCGGCAGATGCAGCCCGGCAAGACCTACCCGATCGAGATCGACATCCCCGACGACCACCCGAGCGGGACGTACTGGTACCACCCGCACCACCACGGCGGCGCGGACATCCAGATCGCCAGCGGGATGGCGGGCGCGGCGATCATCGAGGGCGACTTCGACGATGTGCCGGAGATCGCCGCCGCCCGCGAGCGGTTGCTCGTGCTCGGCCAGGTCGTCTTCGACGAATACCGCACGGTCGAGGATTTCGGCGTCGTCTTCCCCGAAGGCGCGACCCGCTTCCTCAGCGTCAACGGCCAGCGCGAGCCAATCATCCGCATGCGGCCGGGCGAAGTGCAACGCTGGCGCGTCCTCCACGCCGGCTACCAGGACGACATCTTCCTCGCGCTGGAGGGCCACGACCTGCACCAGATCGCGCGCGACGGCATCCCGCTTTCGCGCCTCGGGCAAGCAGAGGTGCGGCCCGGCGCGGTACCGGACACCGACCCCGCCGCGATCCTGCTCGCGCCGGGGCAGCGGGTGGACGTGCTGGTGCAAGCCGGGGAGCCGGGAACGTACCCGCTGGCGGCATTGCCGTACTTCCAGGGGTACGACGCGCCGACCGGTCCGCTGGCGACCGTCGTCGTCGAGGGCGAGCCGCTGGCGATGGCGCTGCCGGCCGCGTTGCCGCCGGCCCCGTTCGCCCCGATCGGCGACGACGAATTGACCGGTCGCCGCGACCTCGTCTTTTCCCGCCACGCGCCCGAGGTCGATGCCGCCGGCCACTGGCGCGAATTCGCCTTCCTGGTCGATGGCCAACTCTTCGATCACGAGCGGGTCGATCAGGTGGTCGATCTCGGCGCGGTCGAGGAGTGGACGATTGCCAACAGCGACGAGCACAACGACCACGTCTTCCACATCCACGTCAACCCGTTCCAGCTCGTCGCGGTCAACGGCGAGGCGGTGGCGGAGCCGACGTGGCTGGATACCGTCATCGTGCCCCGCGGCGGCAGCATCGCCGTCCGCAGCCGGTTCCTCGATTTCACCGGCCGCTACGTGCTGCACTGCCACATGATGAATCACGAGGAACTGGGGATGATGCAGGTCGTGGAGGTGGTGGACCGGGGATAGTCTCTCGGCCCATCCCCAGGGCGAACGTCCGCTGCTGATTCGGGCAGCCAACAATGTCATCCCGAGCCTGTCGAGGGATCTCGATATTCGCTCGAATCGTGGGAACGACGAGATCCCTCGACAGGCTCGGGATGACTTGGGGCGCGTGGGCGCATCAGCCCTCGCCGACGCCCTGGTCCCACACGAGCCCCATCTGCGCGTTGGTGCCGCCATCGACGTAGAGCGTCTGCCCGGTGACGAAATCGGCCCCGTCGGAGGCGAGGAACGCCGCGACCTTGCCGATGTCCTCCGGCGTGCCTACGCGGCCCCAGGGCACCATCGCGTCGCCCTGCGCCCGGTGGTAGCCGGGGATGTCGAAGTAGCGCGGCACCTCGATGATGCCGGGCGCGATCGCGTTCACCCGGACCTTGCGCGGCGCGAGGTCGATCGCCAGCGTGCGGGTGAAGGCGACGATCGCGCCCTTCGTGGCCGCGTAGGCGGCGTGGTTGGGAAAACCGCCGCCGCCGTGCACGCTGGAGATGTTGAGGATGACGCCGTGCCCGGAGCGGACGAGGTGGGGCAGGGCGCGGCGGGCGCAAAAGAAGTACCCCTTCATGTTCAGGTCGAACATCTCGTCGTAGGCCGCTTCGTCGGTTTCCTCGAACGGATGCTCGCGGGTGACGCCGGCGTTGTTGACCATGATGTCGAGCCCGCCGAAGCGTTCGGCGGCGGCATCGACGACGCGCTCGCACTCGGGCACCAACCGCAGGTCTCCCTGGACCGCGAACGCCTCGCCGCCCGCGCCCAGGATCTCGGCCACCAATGCGTCCGCGCCGGACGCGCTGCTGCCGTAGTGGACGGCGACCTTCGCGCCCTGCCGCGCGAGTTCCCGCGCGATCCCCTGCCCGATGCCCATGCCGGCGCCGGTCACCAGCGCCGCGCGCCCGTCGAGCGTGCCCATCGTCGTCCCCCCGATTCGCGCCGCCCTCCGGCGGTCGCCGCGTGCCGATGCCGCGATGGTAGCGCGGCGGCTGGGAGGAGACGGAGGCGGTTCCGACCTGAGCGTCGGGCGATCACCCGTCGGCCGCCGACCTGAAGCGGCGTGGGAACGCCCCTGCCGGCGTCACCCCGCAGATGTCGAGCAGGCGGCGGGTGGGCAACGTGCCCCGCCCGGTGAGCGTTGGCGCGGGAAGGGGAGTGCCGGGCCGGGCGGCCGCGGCGGAGACTGGGACGGCCCGGCAATCGCGTCCGAATTGCCCGCGGCCCGCATGTCGTTTTCGAACGGTTGCGTTCGACAACCAAACGGATGCGGTGGTCGCCGGATGGTGGAGCCGCTTCCGGGTATTCGGCGGGGCCGACACGGTCGGCGTCGCCGCGAACGAGGCTTTGTTGCATCCATCGCACGGCGGGAGGTATTCCATGGCGCGCACCAGCACCTATCTCCACTTCGGCGGCACGGCCGAGGCCGCGTTCGCGCTCTACAAGGAGGCGTTCGGCGGCGAGTTCGCCGGTCCGATCGAGCGGATGCGCGACCTCCCGGCCCAGCCCGGCCAGCCCGAATTGGGCGCCGACGAGAAGAACAAGGTCATGACCGTGAAACTCCCGATCGCGGGCGGGCACTTGCTGGTCGGCAACGACGTCCCCGCCTGGATGGGCAACCTCGTCCACGGCAACGCAATGGACATCGGTGTCGAACTCGACACCCACGCCGAGGCCGACCGCGTCTTCGCCGTCCTTTCCGACGGGGCCACCGTTGAGTTTCCCTTCCAGGAAATGTCCGACGGCGCCTACTTCGGTTCGCTGGTTGACAGGTACGGCATCCAATGGCTGATCAGCAGCCCCGGCCCATCCTGACCGCCGATCTCGGTTCGGGCTCCGGCCAGTGCGCCGGTGCTCGGCGTCCCGATTGGGATATACGAACCCCGGCCGATCGACGCGGATGCCGTGCGGCGTTCGTTGGGCGTCACGGGCGGGCGAGCCGGCAGCGACGTGCCGGGTTCCGTTCTACTCGCAGTCGGCTGGTCCGGCAGCGCCTGCCCCGGCAAGTGCCGCGCCGATCCAGCCGGAGGACGGGCCCAGTGCGGCCGGGAGCAGCGGCAGGCTGCGCGTTTCTTCGGCCCAGACGTGGGCGCGGGTGGCGGCGACGACGCGATCCCACCAGCGGCCGCCGGCGCTGCCCAGCCCGCCGCCGACGACGACCGCCTCGGGGTCCACGACGTTGACCAGCCAGCCGATCGCGCTGCCGAGCGCGACCGCGGCGGAATCGACGATCGCCCGCGCCGCGTGGTTGCCGGCGTCGGCCGAGCAGATGACGCCCTCGGCGCGGTCCACGGGGTACCCGGTGGCGTCCCGGTACCGCCGCGCGATGGCCGGGCCGGAGGCGACCTCCTCGATGGCGACCGTGGCCAGCGAACCGCAGCCGGGGCAGGGCAGGCTGACCGGGCCGGTGGCCAGCACCAGCGCGTTGCCGCGCGCCCCGGCCAGCGGCTTTCCTTCGACCACGATCGTCGAGGCGATGCCGGTGCCGACGGTGACGTAGGCCCACAGCCCCATGCCTTGTCCGGCGCCGAAGCGGCCTTCGGCGAGCGCGGCGGCGCGCACGTCGGCTTCCGCCCGCGCCGGCGCGAGGTGGGCGAAGGCGGCGGCGATGTCGGTCCCCGCCCAGCCGATGGTCTGCGCGCTGGCAACCCGCCCGGACGGATCGACCAGTTCGGCCACCCCGATGCCGACCGAATGGACGGCGCATCCCTCGGCCTCGGCTTTGGCGGCGAGCGCCTCGGCGAGGGCGACGGCATCCGCGAGGACGGCCTCGCCGCCGCGTTCCGGCCGGGTCGGGATGGTGCGGGCGAACCGGGTTTCGCCGCTCTCGGCGTCCAGCAGCCCGCCGGCGATCTTGGTGCCGCCGACGTCGATCCCGATCGCCCAGCGGCGGGGCGCGGCCGGGTTCGCGTCCGTTTCGGCGGGATTCGCGGTCATGCGGTCATTCCTGTCGTCGTGCATGGCATCGGTGTTGGCGGAATCATGATGGACCGTCCGCCCGGTCATCGGCCAGCCCGGGCGAGTGATCCTGACCTGCCGCCGACGTCATCCCGAGCTTGTCGAGGGATCTCGTTCACGAGTCGAGGAGTCGAGGAGTCGAGCAGTCGAGGAGCGACGAGATCCCTCGACAAGCTCGGGATGACGATGGAGGAGGTTGTGAAAAGCGCTTCCTGTATCAGTCCATCCCGCGGGCGACCTCGACGGCTCGGCCCGTCGCGGCCGATTCGGCGGCTGCTTCGAGGATGGCGAGGACGTGAATCGCGTGGCCGATGCTCGCCACCGGCTTGCGTGCGGTCGCCACGCATTCGACCAGGTGCTCGACGCCGAGGATGTGGTCCGGCCCGGACGCCCGGGCGTGGCCCGTCGCCTCGCTGCGCCAGCCGCGGCCCGGCTCGTATAGGTTGACCGGCGCGGAGACGTCGAGCAGGTCGAGCGCGATGGTGCCGTTCAACCCGAACAGTTCCAATTGGGGTGCGCTGCTGGCGTGGGCGACGTTGTTGGCCGTCACCGAGGCGAGGCGCTCGTCGCCGAAATCCAGCAGCAGGTGCCAGTTGTCGGGCGTCTCGATCGGGACCCGGAGGCCGCGGTGCGGGCCGTCCCCGACGGTGAAGCCATCTTGCGCGCGGCCGGCAAACGCGGCCACCCGGCGCACCTCGCCGAGCAGCCCGGTGAGGGCGTGGAGGGGATACACGCCCATGTCGGCCAGCGGACCGCCGCCGCGCGCGAAGAACTGGCTGGGATCGGAAGGGAAGCCCGGCCACGGCGGCACCCCGCCAAACCCGCGGCCGACGGCGGCGTGGACGGGACCGATCGCGCCGGCGGCGAGCAACCGGCGCGCGCGTTCGACCTGCGGGAAGAGCAGGATCGACGGGGCGCACACGAGCACCAGGTTTCGGCCGGCTGCCTCGTCGCGCAAACGTTCGGCGTCGGCGACCGACCCGGCGATCGGTTTTTCGCAGTAGACGTGCTTGCCGGCGCGCAGCGCGGCCAGCGTCGTTTCGGCGTGGATCTGGATCGGCGTCAGGTTGACGACCGCGTCGATCTCCTCGGTGGCGTACATCCGTTCGGCGTCCGTGTACCAGGCGGGGATGCCGTAGCGGTCGGCGGTTGCGCGGGCGCGCTCCTCCCCGCGACCGGCCACGGCGACGATCTCGGCGCGGTCGCCGAGGCGGTGGGCTTCCGGCAAGTAGTCGCGCTGGGCGACGTCGCCGCACCCGAGCAGCGCGAGTTTCAGGCGTCCCACGATTGCCTCCGATGACCGATCCGCGCCGCGCGATCCCCGGCTGCCGTCTGGGTGGCTACAGGTCCGGCAGCGAAAATCGGCTTTCCAGCGTCTGGGTTTGCCCGGTTCGTGCGGCCAGGTATCCCTTCTCGATGATCTCCACGACGTGGGCGGCGTGCTCGCCGGACGCGACCGGCGGCGCGCCCGTCCGGATGCACGCCACCGCGTGCATGATGTCGGCGTAGACGTGCGGTTCGGGGATGGCGGCGTGGGCGTCATCGACGTGTTCGAGCCACCCGGCCGGGGCGTAGGCGTCGCCGCCGAGCGGGCGCAGCAGGGCCGGGTCGATCTCGCCGGCGGCGTTGACGTGCAGCTTCGAGGGGTGGCCGGAGAGCGGTTCGATCTCCAGCGTTTCGACGGTGCCGCCGGTGCCATAGACGCCGAGCGACCCCCACTGGAGGAGGGGACCGGTGCGGCTGGCGTGGCCGCCGGCCATCGCGAAGCGGGCGCCGCCGAAATCGAGCAGCAGCAGCGAGTTGTCATCGACGTCCAACGAGATCGTCTTGTCCCGCCAGCGCCGCTCCGGCACGCGGATGCCCGACATCGCGGTCACCCGCTCGGCCGGCCCGAGGACGCCGGTGAGGGTGTGCAGGACGTAGACGGTGACGTCCCGCAGCGGGCCGCCGTCGGCGCGGTAGTACCAGGAGGGATCGACGGTGGACATGACGTCGTCGCCTTGGCGGGTCGGTTCGTTGTGGTGCCAGCCGCCGGTGCTGCCCCACGCCCAGTAGACGTCGCCGAGCGCGCCGTCATCGACGAGGCGCTTCATGGCGACGTTGGCGGCGTTCAGCATCTGGCCGGGCGCGGCGACGAGGACCAGACCTCGTTCCCGCGCCGTTTCGACCATCTCCTTCGCCTCGGCGTAGGTCATCGCCATCGTCTTCTGGACGTAGACGTGCTTACCGGCTTGCAGGGCGGCCATCGCGTAAGGGTGGTGGAAGCGGATCGGGGTGACGATCAGCACGAGGTCGATGTCGTCGCGGGCGATCAGGTCGGCGGCGTCCTCGTACGCATGGGCGGCGCCGAAGCGGGCGGCCGTTTCGCGGGCGCGCTCGCCGACCACGTCGCAGACGGCAACGAGGTCGATGTGCTCGCGGGCGTCCGGCAGCGCCAGTTGCGGCAGGATGCCGATCAGCGACAGGCTGCCGCAGCCGATGAGTCCGACCCCGACCTTGCGGGTCATGTGGGTTCCCTCCAGTTCGCCGTTCGGGCGTGAGTGCGGCAATCGCCGCTGGGTGCCGGATCGTTTCGTCCGGCGCGGCACGGATTTCGTGCGGGACGGCCTATGGGTGATTGCGCGCAATCCGGGTTGTGATGAAGTGCGGTGCGGAATCTGCCCACCAGACGCGGATTTCGCTGGCTCAGGGGTTGGGAGACGCGTCGAATCGAAAGGCCCGAGCCGTGTGGGGTTCCCGAAACAGTCCGGGCAGCCCAGGGGCGGGCGCGATGAATCGCGCCCC
>JAFAEX010000118.1 GCA_023423795.1 Chloroflexota bacterium
CCCTCGACAAGCTCGGGATGACGATGAAGGCGGTAATGAAACGCGCTCTGAACGTGAGCGACGAGATCCCTCGACGGGCTCGGGATGACGGGGTTGCGGCATTCGAGGCCCGAGCGCGGAGTGGAGGCGATTCGCGGTAACGCCAACGACGGTCCGGCCTGCCCGATAATGCGGCGGCGTCCGGCCACGACGCGCGGCCGGCGAGAGCGCGGAGACCGTGGGAGCGCGCCGTGGCCGTGCTGCCGTCCGGGGTCGTGACGTTCCTGTTCACCGATATCGAGGGCAGCACGCGGCTCTGGGAGCGCGACCCGGAGGCGATGCGGGCGGCCGCCGCCCGCCACGATGCCGTCCTGGCCGACATCGTGGCGCGGCACGGCGGGCGGCTGTACAAGCACGTCGGCGACGCCATCCAGGCGGCGTTCGCCGAACCGGCGGCGGCGGTGGTCGCGGCCGCCGAGGCGCAGCGCGCGTTCGCGGCCGGCATCGGCACGGCCGATCCGCTGCTGGTGCGGATGGCGATCCACCTCGGCGAGGCCGCGCCCAACGCCGCCGGCGACTACAACCAGGTCGCCTGCCTCAACCGGCTTTCGCGCCTGCTTTCCACGGGGTACGGCGGGCAAGTGCTGCTGTCCGACGCGGTGCGGCGCCGGGTGGCCGACCGGCTGGCGCCGGGCGTTTCGCTGAAGAACCTCGGGCGGCACCGGCTGCGCGACCTGCTGGAACCGGAGCGGGTGACCCAACTGGTCATCAGCGGGCTGGACGGCCATTTCCCGCCGCTGAAGAGCCTCGAAGGCTACCCGACCAACATCGGGCGGCAGCCGACCCCGCTGGTTGGCCGCGCCGGCGAACTGGCCGCGCTCTCCGATCTGCTGGCCGACCCGGACGCGCGGCTGGTCACCATCGCCGGGCCCGGCGGCGTCGGCAAGACGCGGCTGGCGGTGCAGGCCGGGGCCGATGTGCTCGACTGGTTCGAGGACGGCGTGTGGCTGGTGGAACTGGGCGCGCTCGACGACCCGGCGCTGGTGCTGCCGGCCGTCGCCGGCGTCCTCGGCGTCCGCGAAGGCGGCGGGCAACCGCTGGCGGACAGGCTGGCCGACTACCTCGGGGAGCGGACGGCGCTGCTGATCCTCGATAACGCCGAGCACCTGCTCGACGCCGGGCCGGACCTTGCGGACCTGCTGGATGCCTGCCCGGACCTCACGATCGTCGCCACCAGCCGCGCGCCGCTCGGCCTCCGGGGCGAGCGCGTCTTCCCGCTGGCGCCGCTGACGCCGCCCGCGGACGGGCGCGGGCGCAGGCCGTCCCTCGCCGACCTTGCGGCCAACGACGCGGCGGCGCTGTTCATGGCCCGGGCGCGGGCGAAATCGCCGGGGTTCGTGGTATCCGAAGCCGAGGCCGCCACCGTCGCCGCGATCTGCCGCCGCCTCGACGGGTTGCCGTTGGCGCTGGAACTCGCCGCCGCGCAGGTCGTCGGCCTGTCGCTCGCCGAACTGCTGGCCGAGTTGGACCGGCGGTTCGACCTCCTCGTCGGCGGCGCGCGCGACCTGCTGCCGCACCAGCGCGCGCTGGACACGACGATCGCCTGGAGTTACGACCGGCTCGATCCGGCGGACCAGGCGGTGTTTCGCCGGCTCGCGGTGTTCGCCGGCGGATTCTCCGGCGCGGCCGCCGAGCCGGTCGTGGCCGCGGCCGACCCGGCGCCGCGCTCGTTGCCGCGCTCGCTCGTGGCACTGGTCGATACCAGCATGGTGCGCTGCGCACCGGGCGAATCCCCGGCGCGCTACGACCTGCTGGAAAGCCTGCGCGCCTTCGGCCGCGCCCGGCTCGAGGCGGCGGGCGAGACGGCGCCGGCCCGCGCGGCCCATGCGGCGGTTTTCCTGGCGCTGGCGCGGGAGGCGGCGCCGCACCTGACCGGGGCCGAGCAGGGCACGTGGTTCGACCGCCTCGCGACCGACCACGACAACCTGCGCGCCGGGCTGGACTGGGCGGTGGCCACGGGCGACCTGCCGGGCGCGACCCGGTTCGTTGCGACCTTGTGGCGGTTCTGGAATGCCCGCGGCCACCTGTCGGAGGGGTTGCGGCGCGTCGAGGAGGTGATCCGGCTGGGGCAGGATGACCCCGCCGTACTCGGCCCGACGCCGTTCGTCGCGGCCGGGACGCTCGCCTCGGCGCGCGGGGAGTACGCCGCCGCGACCGGCTGGTTCGAACGCGGGCTGGCGGCGGCGCGGGCGACCGGCGACGGGGCGGCCGAGATCGTGGCCCTCAACAACCTGGGCGGGGTGGCGCTGTCGCAGGGCGACCACCGGCGGGCGGAGGCGCTGTGGGAGGAGGCGCTGGCGATCTGCGACCACCTGGACGACCGCTGGCGGGCAGCACACATGCAGGCCAACCTCGCCTCGGTCGCGACCTACCTCGGCGAGATGATCCGGGCCGAGGCCGGCTACCGCGCCGCGCTTGCGGTTTGGGAGGAGCGGGGTGACGGCCGGCGCACGACGGCCACGCTCGGCAATCTGGCGCTGCTGCTGGCGCAAGCGCCGGAGCGGCGCGACGAGGCCCGCGC
>JAFAEX010000155.1 GCA_023423795.1 Chloroflexota bacterium
CGTCGAGGATGCGTTCGGCCTCCTCGACGCGCTCGACCGCGGCCAGCGCTCGCGCCAACGCTGCCTCGATTGCGGCCAGATCGGCATCGACGCGTTTGGGGCACTTGTCGCCACGCGCAATCCGCGCTCGGGCCATTTGCGCACGCCCCGACGCCACCGCCAGCGGTCCGCGCAGGTCGTGCGCCGGCAATGGCCTCTGCTGGCCCGATTCGAGTTGGTGCCCGACCTGGTCAGGCGCATCGTCCCATTCTACGGTGACGCCTCCTCCGTCGACCCCAAGCCAGCCTCGATCGCTGAGATCAGCTGCGCGATTCGGAACGGCTTGAGCACGACCCGCACGTCCAGCTCCGCGAGGTGGCGCTCGAGCGCTTCGACTTGCCGAACGGCCGCGGTGCAAAGCACCAGCGGCAGGGCGGCGGTGGCGTTGTGCGCCCGAAGCATGTTCAACAGGGTCCATCCCCCATCTTCACCCGCCCACATGTAATCGAGGACGATCAGGTCGGGAGCGAGGGCCGCGATCTCGTCGACGCCACGGTTAACGTAGGCCCTCGTCGTCACACGGTAGGCTCCTTCAGTTTCGAGGAGGTCGCGGAAGAGCGCGAGCATTTCGGGGTCGTTGTTGACGACCATAACGTGCGGTGGACGACGCTCCGGAGTGCACGAGCGCCGGGCAGGAATGGAAGTCACGTCGGTCTCCGAAGAGCGCCCGAGCGAACTGGAGGGTCGCGCGGGGTGGGGTCGCTCTCCGACGGGCGGCCACACGGGGCGGATCAACTGCACGGCACGTGCATGTTGCGAAGTGATGATACGCTATTCCGACAAGAAAGATGCGAATTCTTCTCGGCCAGAACCGACGCATCCGCCGCGTCGGGCAACCTCAGGATCGGGGCCTTAGAATACCAAGGCCCCGATCCTGAGCACCTGCCGCCCATGGGGTTCGTGTCCACGGGTTCCGGCGGGATCGAACCCAGGTCGGCGGGACCGGCGTCGTCCACCCGCCCTAGCCGACCTGGACGCTCTCCATCACGCGACGGAGTGGGCCGGTGTCCCGCAGTTCCAAGCTCCCGCGGCTGCGGCCAGTCCCCCTATTCCCGGCGAGTTCCTCGCAGCGTGCCGCGAACAACTCCTGGGCATCCTTCTGATCGACGGCGGCGTCCAGATGGACGTCGGGCCCGCCGTCGGCCCGCACCAACACCACCTCGAACTGCTTGCGACGGTCGTTCATTCGCTGACCCCCATTTCGTGTCGATATGGCTCGCGCGGTCATGTCCTGCTCGGCGCCTCAATCGACCATCCGCACGCGCGTGGCGACGGCGGCGCCAATGAAGTCGGCGTCGGTGGAAAGAAGGAGAAGCGGTCCGGGCCGCGCAATTCCAACGGTTCCAGACGAGGTTGGCCGTGGTGCTCGTCTTCCAATCAGGCGGGCCGACCAAATTGCGGCTTCGCTGCGCCCGGCGGAAATGCCAAGATTCCGGTAGCGAGCCCGGTCGTTTGACGGGTGGTTGATTCCCACCGAGACGTGCCGAACCCGCTCGCGGTCACGCCGATTCCCAGGCGGGGAACGTCGGGAGCAGCGCGTCCGGCGCCGGGCAGGCTTGCGCCAGCAAGCGCTTCGCCTGCGCCAGCCCTTCGGCGAGCGGATCCGACGCGCCGGCGAAGGCGACCGACCAGGTGAACGCGGCCGTGCCGCCCTCGGTCGCGGCCACCCGTTCGCCGATGTACTCCATCAGGTACCGCGTGCCGGAGGACACCATCGCCTGCGGGTCGATCGGCACCGCTACCACCTTGTCCTCCTGCGAGTCGAAAGCGCACCGCGATTCGAACCGCCAGTTGCGGAAGAAGCGGTACAGCGTCCCCTCCTGCCGGTCAGCCACGAGAACGATGTCGTACGGGCCAGCGATCGGCGTCCCGGGATTGCTGCCAGCAGGGTGTGAAAGCGAAGAAGGATTCGACGTTGCAAGATCGTCGCGGTGTGTCGAGGTCGTAGTCACGATGAAGACTCCGATCGCGCTGCCGGGGTTGCCTATCGTCCGTTTCGCCTCAAGGCGCAACGGCCGAAAAAAGGCTTCATGGTTCATCTGTCGATTGCGACGGCGGAGTCCGACGACTCACGGGTTTGCCCGCGGGGTTCCGTCCTGGCGCCGGTTCCCCGTCCGTCCGATCCGCGCGTGGCCAGTGAGGACCGCCCGATGCCGGTTGCCCGACGGGTTCGAGCACGATGTCGTCGGAGCAGAGGCCGAACACCTGACCGAGGCGGCGCAACTGCGGCACTTGGGGGGTTCGCCGTCCGGACTCCCACAGGTAAACCGCCTGCGGTTGAACGCCGATCTGGATGGCCAACTCGAACTGGGTCCAGCCGCGCTCCAGCCGCAGCTCACGGATCGTTTTCACTCCCCGCCACCTCCTCGCATGTTCACGTGCAGAGTAACTATAACAGTATAACCAATTCGATGGCGGCGAACCGACGTGTGAGTGCCGAGTGCAAGTGACCCCAACCATGGGCCTGCTGGCGGTCACCCAACCGGAGCCTGAGAGGAAGGGCCTGCGCAGGGTGCCTGCTTTGCATAGCGCAACCGGTTCATTGGCAGCCACTCGTGCGACGGCGTGAGGCGGGACCGGAGTGTACTGACGGCTCCGGATGGCCGCACTGGTTGGAGACTCGGTTGTCGTCTCTCACGGAGGACCACAATGAGAGTGGTGCCCAAAACCAACGCGGTCGCCCCCTACTTTGATTGTTGTCACTACGTTTGTTTTTTGTTAGCCTTCGCTCAGTGAGAACTGGTCCGACGGAGGCAGTAGCGTGGAGTTTGACGGGACCCGATTGCGAAAGGTGAGAAAGGGACGGGCGCTGAGCCTGCGCGACCTGGGGAAGCTGGCGGGGGTGAGCTACGACGCCATCCACGCCATCGAGGTCGGGAAGCAGGAGCCGCGGCCGTCCACGGTGCGGAAGCTGGCGGCGGCGCTCGGCATCGAGCCCGAAGTGTTGTTCACGAACCCGGACGAATCGGGAAAAACCGTGGCTTGAGCGAGCAGGCACGCAGCTTTTCATCAAGAGACCTCCACCCGCTGAGGTTAACGTCGGGTGAGGCGTAGGGAACGTAGCACGGAGTCGAGGCGATGGGGTCGGCGAAGCGGGCAAAGGCAGACCAGGGCAAGCGGGCGGCGCTGTACGTCCGGGTTTCGAGCGAAGAACAGGTCGAGGGGTACAGCCTGTCGGCGCAAGAGCGGGCCATCCACGCCTACTGCGCCTTCCACGGGTTCCAGGTCGTCGCGGATTACCGCGACGAGGGCAAGAGCGCGCGGACCGACGACCTCAACAAGCGGCCGGCGTTCAAGCGGATGCTCGACGCCGCCGAGGCCGGGTCGTTCGACGCGGTGATCGTCCACAAGCTCGACCGCTTCGCGCGGAACCTTCGGGTGACGCTGGAAACGCTCGACCGGCTGGAAAAGGCCGGCGTCGGGTTCGTCAGCGTGAACGAGAACATGGACTTCGCCACGCCAATGGGCCGGGTCGTGCTGTCCACGATGGGCAGCCTCGCGGAGTTCTATTCCGACAACTTAAGCGCCGAGACCAAGAAGGGCAAGCACGAGCGCAAGCGGCAGGGGCTGTACAACGGCGTGCTTCCGTTCGGGACCGCAAAGGGCACGGACGGGCTGCCCGTGGCGCATCCGACGGCACACGCCGGACTGGTCCTCGCCTTCGAACTGGCCGCGGCGGGCAAGACCGATCGGGAGGTCGCCCAGGCGCTCAACGCCGCCGGATACCGCACGACCGGCAACCGCGGGGCGAATCCGTTCACCAAAGACAGCGTGCGGGTGATCCTCCAGAACCGTTTCTACCTCGGCGAATTGCCGGATGGAGACGGCGGCTGGGTCGCGGGAAAGCACGACGGGTTGATTGATCCGGACCTGTTCGCCGCGGCCGAAGCGGCGCGGGCGCGCAACACCCGGCGGCCGATCCGGACGGGGAATGCAGGGCGGCCGTGGGCGCTCTCCGGCGTGGCGGTCTGTTCCTGCGGGGCGAGCATGGTCGCCAACGGGCGTCCGGGCGGGCGACGGAGCCTGCGATGCTACGGCCGGGCGCAGGGCAGCGGTTGCGACGAACCGTCGTTTTACGAAGACGCCATCGACGACCAACTCGCCGGGATCGTCGGCCGCTTTGCGCTGCCGGAGTCGCGCCGGAAGCGGCTGGTTGCGGCGTGGGTGAAGCAGCAGGGTGAGCGCGGCAACCCGCCGGCCGAACGGGACCGCGTGCGCCGGAAGCTCGACCGGCTGCGTGATGCCTACCTCGACGGCGACCTCGAAAAGGGCGAGTACCAGCAGCGGAAGGCGGCGCTCACCGCGGAGCTAGCGGCGCTGCCGAAAGAGGCGGAACCGAGCGCGGCCGTGGCCGGGCGGCTCGCCGCCTACCTCGCGGACCTCGCCGCTGCATGGCGTGACGCGACCCCGGAAGAACGGAACCGGATCGCCCGGCAACTCTTCGCCGAAGCCGTCGTGGAAAACAGAACGGTCGTGGCGGTGAAGCCACGACCGGACCTGTTGCCATTCTTTCGCACCGTCAAATGGTGCGTCGGCGGAAGCGACGGGATTCGAACCCGCGATCTCAGCCTTGACAGGGCTGCATGTTAGGCCACTACACCACGCCTCCAGCGCGGGCGAGAATACCAAACCCCGGCGCCGGGTGTCAAGGCGAAATGGTCCTGCCGGTTCACACCCGCACCTCCCGCCACTCGCCCCGGCAGGGGTTGCCCGCGCACGCCCAGATCACCCGCTCGGTCACGTCGATCACCACGCTGCCGATCGTGCCGTAATCCAGCTCGCTCTCCGGCGCGTGGTGCTTGCAGACCGCCTTCGGCCAGTTGGCGTGGTCGGCCATGACCTCCTTCAGCCCGGGCACGTCGATGCGTCCCCAGCGCGCGGCCAGCAGCTTTTCGACCCGGTGCGTCCGCAGGCGGGAATTGAGCAGGTCCTCCTCCCGGTCGAGGTGGCGCAGCTCCGGCGAGCCGAAATGGTTCCCGTGGGCCAGGAATCCGTTGCCGCCCGGGATAAGCGCCCACTCCGCGCCCGACACCTCCACGTCGTAGAGGTCGCCGTCCGCGGTGGCCAGCAGGTGGTTGTTGCCGAACGCGCGTCCCGGTTCGGTCGCCGCCCGGATCGCCCCTTCGATCGTCGTTTCGGCCAGGATGCGCCGGTACGCCAGCAGCTTGGGGATGCCGGGCCGAGCGTCGCGGGCATAGAGCGCGTTGCCCACGGAACCCAGCCCGGCGGCGTTCACCCCCTGGTGCAGCATCAGCCCGGCGTAGGCGAAGGCCGCGAACGCCGGCGCGCCGTCCGGTTCCGCGCGGACCACGTAGGCGTACTCGCCCCAGCCCACCGTCGCGTCCTCGTTGTGCGCCAGCAGCACGTGCCCGTCCGCCGTCCCGGCCCCGGTCACGCCGCAGACGGTGCATTCGAACACCCCGGCCGCCTGCATCAGTTCCGCCGCCGCGTTGAGGACGAACAGCGATTCGAACGCCACCCCGGCGCCCTCGGCCATCCCCCGCATCTCGGCGACCAGCCACGGCGCGACCGCCTCGGCCGCCGCCACGTACGGCCCGATGTTGGCGAGCGCCGCGTCGGGATCGACCCCGCCCAGTTCGGCCCGGCTCTGCGCGCACGCCGCCCGAATCTGGTCCTGCGCCCCGCGCCCGACATCCACGCCGATCTCGCGCGCGCTGCCGCCGGTTTCGATCAACGGGATCATGCGACCTCCTGTACGAGGCGGCCGGCCACAGGCGAAAGACGGTTCCGTAGTCCCCCGCTGAACCGCTCGCCTTTTCGACACCCGTAGCGCTTATCGCCTGTCGCCTGTCGCCTGCCGCTTGTCGCCTGTCGCCCGTCGCCTGTCGCCTATCGCCTCGGGTCGAGCGCATCCCGCAGTCCGTCGCCGAGGAAGTTGATCGCCAGCACCGCAACCGTCAGCGTGATGCCGGGCGCGATGATCAACAGCGGCTGGGTCGTCGAATAGGGCCGGGCCGCGTTCAGCATGTTCCCCCAGGTCGGCGTGCCAGGCGGCACCCCGAATCCGAGGAACGACAGCGTCGCCTCCGACAGCATCGCGTACGCCATGTTCAGCGTCGTCGTCACCACCACCGCGCCCACCACGTTCGGCAGCAGGTGACGCAGCACGATCCGGCCGCCCGGCGCGCCGATCGCGTGGGCCGCGTCCACGAAATCCCGCTTCTTCAGCGACAGGAACTCGCCGCGGACGATCCGCGCCAGCCACATCCACGAGAACAATCCGAGGAACAGGATCACGCCGCCGACCGAACTGCCCGCGATCGAGAACAGGATCAGCAGCAGGAAGATCGCCGGGAAGGCCAGCATCACGTCCACGAACCGCATCAGCGCGGTGTCCACCCAGCCGCCGGCGTACCCCGCCACCGCGCCGACCAGCACCCCGATCACGGTCGAGAGCAGCGCCGTTGCCAGTCCCACCAGCAGCGACACCCGCCCGCCCCAGATCAGGCGGCTAAGCTGGTCGCGCCCGAGGTCGTCGGTGCCCAGTGGATGCTCCGCCGACGGCGCCGCGGTGATGTTGAACAGGTCGATCTCGTTCTCGCCATACGGCGCGATCGCCGGCGCGAACACCGCCGCCAGCGTCAGCAGCACCAGCGCCACCAGCCCGACCAGGGCCAGCTTCGCCTTCCGCAACCGCGCCAGCGCCAGTTGCCACGGCGAGCGCGGCGGCCGCGCGGTCAGCGCCGCCTGCCGCCCCAGCGATGCCGGATCCGCCGGCTCGGCCGCGGTCAGGTCCCACTCGGAAACGCTCGGCGCACTCATTGGAGCGAGATCCGCGGGTCGAGCAGGCCGTACAGGATGTCGGCGATCAGGTTGCCGATCACGATCAGCACCGCGCCCAGCAGGAGGATGCCCATCAGCACCGGATAGTCACGAATCGTCAGCGCGTCGAAGAACAGGCGCCCCATCCCCGGCCAGGAAAACACCGTCTCGGTCAGCACCGCCCCGGTGAGGTAGAGCGGCACGTCGATCGCCACCACCGTCACCAGCGGAATCAGGCTATTGCGCAGCGCGTGCGCGGTCAGCACCCGCCGCTCGCCCACGCCCTTGGCCCGCGCCGTCCGCACGTAGTCCTGCCCGAACTGCTCCAGCGTGGCCGAGCGGACGTAGCGGCTCCAGGCGGCAATCGACCCGATGGCGATGGTGATCGCCGGCAAGGCCAGGTGGCGCAGCAGGTCGCCCAGCCCGCCTCCGTCCGGCGAATACATGCCCGCCGAGGGCAGCCACCCGAGCCGCACCGCGAACAGGATCTGCAGCATCAGCCCGAACCAGAAGACCGGCATTGCCAACCCGAAGTAGCTGACGAACGAGGTCAGGTTGTCGAACCAGCCGTACGGGTTGCGCGCGGCGACGATGCCGAAAAACAGCGACGACGCCAGCGCGATCGCCAGTCCCGCCGCCATCAGCACCACGGTATTGGGGAAAACGTCGCCGATCACCTCCGTCACCGGCCGGTACTGGGAATACGACATGCCCAGGTCGCCGCGCAGCAGGTTGCCGATCCACACCAGCAACTGCTCGTGCGGCGGCCGGTCCAGCCCCATGTTATGGCGAATCTGCGCCAGTGCCTCCGGGGTCATGCGCGCGTTGCGGGCGAACATGGCGTCCGGCCCGCCCGGCGCGAGCTGCATGAACAGGAACGACAGCACCGCCACGCCCAGCAGCAGCGGCACCGCCCCGATCAGCCGGCGGATCGTGAATCGCAGCACGGGAAACCCCAGGAAGTGCCGAGTGCCGAGCGGGTGTAGGACGTACCGGCCACCGCCCCTCGCCTACCGCCTCTCGACTCGGCACTCGGCACTCGGCACTCGACTCAGGCCGTCTTGTACCACTGCTCCGCGTTCCACATCAGCCAGGTGAACGGGTTGGGCTGGAAGCCGCCCACGTTCTTCTGCGCCGCCGGGAACGCGATGTCCCAGTACATGAAGATGACCGGCACTTCCTCGTGCAGGAGCGCCTGGATCTCCCAGTAGATCTCCTTGCGCTTCTCCTGGTCCGTTTCGAGGTCGCCCTCGTCGGTCAGGCGGTCGATCTCTTCCTGGAAGTTGTACGGGTGGAAGTAGGCCGGCAGGTTGCCGCCGGAGCCGGTCGGGCTGTCGGGGATCTGCGTCGAGTGCCAGTAGAACCGGTTGGTCGGGTCGTTGCCGTTGGACCAGGTGTAGAGCGCCCCGGTCATCACCTCGGTGAACTGGTAGCCCTCCGGTCCCCAGATCGTGGAGATGTCCTGGTTCTTTACGTCGGTCTTGACCCCGATGCTGTTCCAGCTTTGGGCCACCACCTGGCAGATGCGCTCGTTGTCCGAGTTGCCGGACACGAACCACAGCTCGAGCGCGAACGGCTTCACCTCGCCGTCGCCGACCTGCGGATCGTCGGTCGGCACCGGGCCTTCCAGCACCCCGTCGGCGCCCGGCGTCAGGCCGGCCTCGGCCAGCAGCGCCTTCGCCTGCTCGAGGTCGTAGGGCCGCGGCTCGATGTTGGGGTCGAACGCCCACGAACCCGGCGCCTGGTCGGCCACGCTCGGCACCGCCCGCCCCTTGAGCAACTTCTCGATGATGTCCTTGGTCGGGGTCGCGAAATCCAGCGCCTGCCGCACCTTGGTCATCCGCAGGAAGTCGTAGTGCTTGAGGTCGATGTGCTGCCACGACTGCGTCGGGTGCTGGAGCACGACCACGTTCGGGTATCCCAGCACCTCGTCAACCCGGGGCGCCGGCACCGTGAACGAGCTGCCGACCAGGTCCACCTCGCCGGTCTGGAGCTGCACCAGCAGCGTGTTGTCGTCCGGCACGACCCGGTAGACGATCCGCTCGAGGATCGCCGGCCCGCCCCAGTAGTCGCCGAACCGCTCCAGCACGATCTGCTGCTTGGCCGCCCACTCACCCACCGAAAACGGCCCCGTGCCGATCGGCTGGCGGGTGTAGGTCTGCTTGAACTCGTCCACCCCCATCGCCATCCCGGACGACGGCAGGATGTCGCTGATGCCGACGTAGGACAGGAACGGCGCGTACACGTCGTTCAGCGTCATGGTGACCGTCTGGCCATCGACGGCGATGTCCTCGATCCGGTCCCAGCCGTTCTGGTTGAACGCCCCGAAATCGGGGTTCAGGATCATCTGCCACGAATTGACCACGTCGTCGCCGGTGAAGGTGTCCCCGTTGTGGAACTTGACGCCCTCGCGGAGCACGAACGTGTACGTCTTCCCGTCCTCGCCGATGGAGTACTCGGTCGCCAGCGACGGCTGGAGCTGCTGCGACGCGTCGTAGGCCAGCAAGCCCTCGGTGACGGCGGCCAGCACGTCTGCCCCGGTCACCGTCTGGGAGATCCACGGGTGCAACGAATCCGGCTCGTCGTTGGTGCCGGCGGTGATCGTGCCGCCGTCCTGCCGCTCGCCCTCCGGCGCGGTCGGGCCAGTGACGTCGATCGGCTGCGCCTGGAACGCGGCCCGCGCCGTCGCCCGCCCGAACGCCATGTCCGAGGTCGCGTGCAGCATCGTCGCCACCAGCGGCGCCGCGAACCCGAGCGCCGCCGCGCGGCGGATCAGGCCCCGCCGCGACAGGCGGCCGTCGATCCGGGCCTGGACCAGTTCATCGACGGTGCGCGGCTCGGCGGGCGCCACGCGGTTCGGGTTCGGAATCGGGTCGATCATCGGGGGTCGCCTCCTCGTTGGGCGCACGGCCGATCGCCTCCGGCTTCAATGACGGATTGCGATGAGGCCCGATGATCGCATACGCCGGGGCATGCGCGCCGCCGCCGGAATCAACCAATCGTGCTGCGTCCACGGCGGGACCGCCTGGATTCGACGCCGCGCCTCGCGCCGACGGCAGGCTCACACCTCCTCCGGCACCACGTCCAGCAACGCCCGCAGCACGTCGTCCGCCGACACGCCGCCGGATTCGGCTTCGAAGGTGAGGATCAGCCGGTGCCGCAACGCCGGCAGCGCGACCGCCCGGATGTCCTCGTAGGCCACGTTCAGCCGCCCCTCGATCAGCGCCCGGATCTTCGCGCCGAGCACGATCGCCTGCGCCCCGCGCGGCGACACCCCCACCCGCACGTTGCGCTTCGCCGACGCCGACGCGGCCTCCCCGTCGGGATGCGTCGCCAGCACCAGCCGCACCACGTAGTCCGTCAGCGGCGCGGCGATCGGCACCTGCCGCGCCAGCGCGCCCATCTTCAGGATCGTCTCGCCGCCCGCCACCGGGTGTACTTCCCCGATCGCGGTCGCCGTCGTCCGCCGCACGATCTCGGTCAGGTCGTCGTGCGACGGGTACGGCACCACCAGCTTGAAAAAGAACCGGTCGAGCTGCGCCTCGGGCAGCGGGTACGTCCCCTCCATCTCCAGCGGGTTCTGGGTGGCCAGCACGAAAAACGGCATTTCCAGCGGATGCATCCGGTTGGCGACCGTGACGGTCTTCTCCTGCATCGCCTCCAGCAGCGCCGACTGCGTCTTCGGCGTCGCCCGGTTGATCTCGTCGGCCAGCAGCAGGTTGGCGAATACCGGCCCCGGCTGGAACGCGAACTGCCGCCGCCCCGCCGCGTCCTCGGCCAGGATGTTGGTGCCGGTGATGTCGGCCGGCATCAGGTCCGGGGTGAACTGGATGCGTGCGAACCGCAAGTCCAGCGCGTCGGCGATCGTCCGCACCAGCATCGTCTTGCCGAGCCCCGGCACTCCTTCCAGCAGCGCGTGGCCGCCGGCGATCAAGGCGATCATCACGTCGCGGATGACGTCGGCCTGCCCGACCATCACCTGCCGCACCTCGCCCTCGATCCGCGACACCACGTCGCGGAACTCGGCGTGGGAGAACGGCGGGGCCGGCGCCTGCGCGGGCGCCTGCGGATCGGTCGCGGTCATGCCGATCGCTCCTCTGCACGACGTGCCGGGCGCCGAGTGCCGGGACGGGGCCGCGAACCGGTGCGGCGATGGCGGGCCGGGGCAGCGGCGCATTCGGCGAATCGGGACAGGTCAGCGGGAAAGGCCCCAGACGACCAGGGCGGTCGTGACCATCATGCAGACGATACCACCCACGGCGATGCCGGCGATCAGCACCACCTGCATCCGCGCCTTGTGCTGGGCCGCCCGCTCCTCCGGCGTGAACTCCCGAGGCGGCTCCTCGGGCGCCGCCTCGTCGGTCCCGGCTTCGTCCTCCGGCGGCGCGGGCGGCGCGAAGCGGCGGTAGGGGTCTGGCAGCCAGCGCCGTCGGGGCTTCATGCCGTCGCCACCACCCGCCGCGCGTCCTTCCCGAAACGTCGCGCATAAAGCACGATGCCGACGGCGATCACGCTCCAGTACGCCACCACCCGGTCCAGCAGGATGATCGAAAAGGCGAGGTCGGCGTTCATCCCCAGCACCCCGACCAGCACCGCGCCCGTTCCCGCCTCGACCACGCCCAACCCGGCCGGCGTGATCGGCACCGCCGTCAGCAGCGATCCCATCAGCGCCACGAAAACGGCCGTAGGGAACGCGAGGTGGGCATCCAGCGACTGCGCCACCATCCAGAACCGCACCCCCTCGGCAAGCCAGAGCACCACGCTCATCAACACCAGCCAGCCGGGCCGGCGCATGCTGCCGAACAACCCGGCGTGCAGCCGCGCGTACTGGGCGTGGATCTTCTCCGGCAACCGGCGCTGGATGGCGTGGCGGGAAAACCACATCACCGCTAGCCCGACGACCGCGAGGGCGAAGAGGACGACGCCGAAGATGAACGCGTTGGCGGTCTCCGCCGGCAGGTGGCCGTGGAAGACCGCGAATCCGACCGCCGTCATCGTCAGGCACAGCACGACCAGATCGACCAGCCGCTCCGCCACGACCGAACCGAGCCCGGACGAAAATGACGCGCCGCTGTCCTGCTTCAGCAGCCAGCAGCGGTAGGCGTCCCCGAGTTTCGCCGGCACCACGCAGTTGGCGAACCAAGCCAGCAGTACGATCTCGGTCGTCTCGGCCACGTTCGGCAGCCGGTAGCCGTGAGCCGGGTCGATGCCGGCCGTCCTCAGCATCCAGCGCCAGCGCGCGGCCCGCCCCACGATCGTCGCGTACCAGACGACCAGCGCGGCGAGGAACCACCACGGGTTGGCCGAGCGCACGTTCTCCCAGATCGCGGCCGGATCGACTCGCAGCGACCGCAACGAGAACACGAGGATGCCGGCGGCGATCGCGAAGGAGACGAACGTCTCCGGCCGCAGGAAGCGCTTGCCAAGCGACTGCGGCGCCGCCGGGTCCTGCTCCGGCATATCCGGAACGATGGCGTCCCGCGTGTCCGTCACGGGCGGCTGGTCGCTCACGCGGCGGCCCGCGGCTGGCATTGGACGGTGGCGGGCGCGTGGCGGCTCATGCGCGGCGGAATCCCGATCCCAGTGGCGGCGCGGGACGGGCGTCCCCGTCCGCCGCGGAGTATAGCCCCGGCTCCGGCCGGCCAACCCCGGTCGTCGTCGCCGGCACGCCCCGTCGTCATGCCCGCCGCGCCGGTTTCCAGTCCGGCAATTGCGGCAGTTCCGGCCAGACGTCCGGCCCGCCACGGCGCGGCAACCGGCCGGAGCGTTCGGCCAGGGTGAACAGCAGCAGGCGCAGTCCCCACGCCAGCAGCCCCGCGCCCGCCCCGATCAGCATCACGATCGGCCACCGCAACGGCACCGCCCGCTCCACCACGATGCCGCCGATGGTGAACTGCCCCGGTTCGACCAACCGAATCGACAACTCGTGCACCGTATCGGGCAGCCCCGACGCCAACGTTACCTCCGTATCGGCGGCCTGGAACGCGCCCAGCCCGATCTGGATCGGCCGCCCGTTCAGCGCCGCCTCCAATTCCGCCGCATCCCGGCTGAGGCGGACCCGCGCCAGCACGCCCGTGCCCCGCAGCCGCACCGTCAGCCGCGCCCCGACCTCGTTCGTCGTGCGGTACGTCTCCGCGCCGAGGTGCTGCAAACTCCAGTTGCCCTCGTAGACGAACTGCCGGGCGCGCACCGGCAGGAAACCGGTCGGCGCGGCGGCATCCCCACCGGCAGCGTGGAACCCGCCCAACGCCGTCAGCAGCGCCGTCGGCAACCCGTCCGATCCCAGCAGCGCCGCTTCCGGCGCGGTTTCCCCGCCGAGGTCCGGCCCCGGCGCGAGTCCCCAGGCGAACATCGGCCCCATCCACGGCCACTCCGCCCGGGCGCGCTCCATCCCGGCCACCGTCCACGCCGCCTGCTCGGCCGGCGTCAGCCCCGCGCTGCCCGGCGCGGCGAATCGCCACCCGTAGTGGGTCGCCCAGACCGGCTTTCCGGCGTCGCCCGCATCGGCCATCGCATCGCGGAACAGGATCGCCCGCGACAGGCTCGGCGCGGCCGCCGTCACCCGCCGGTCGAAGGGCGAGCGGACGCCGCCGTCCACCCGCGCCGCCACCACGTCGAAGAACGGCGCGGCCCCGGCGGCGTACACCCGCTTCAGGAACAGCAAATCCCCGGCGGCCGACCCCGGCGTCGGCGCGGGATCGAATTCGGCGAGCACCACCGACACGTTCGGGTTTGCCGCCCGCGCCGCGTTGGACGCCATCGCCAGCAGCCCGACGTAGGCGGCCGGGTCGGGCGGACCGTTGGCCCAACGGTCCGCCCGGTTCGGCAAGTCCCAAACCTGGACGATCGGCAAACGATCGCCGTACCGCGCGACCACCGCCCCGACGAACCGGGCGTAGGCATCCGGATCGGTCGGCGCGGCGTCGAAGGCATCCACCGTCGCCGCCGTGCGCGCCCACGCCGGCGACCGGTGAAGCACCGCGATCGGCACGATGCCCCGGCGGCCCAGTTCTTCGACGATGGCATCGTAGCGGTCCCAGACGTACGCGCCCGGCGCCGGCTCGATCTCCGCCCACGCGAACGACTGGCGCACGAAGCGGAACCCGTTCGCCTGCAACGCCGCCGCCACGTCCGGCAACTGCTGCGGCGAAAAGCGGGTGAGGTCGGCGTTGGTGGCGAGGTCGCGCCCGCTCACCTGCCGGACGACCGGCGACTCCGCCCCGGATTCGACCCCGCGGTGGATCGTCGCGTCCGCCAGCGCCCCGCCGAGCGCGAGCACGATGCCGGCGACGATGGCGACCGCCGCCCGCACGAACCGCACCGAATCCAGCGACGCATCGATCCGCCGCGCCCACCCCGCCAGCAGCAGCACGATCGCCGGCGGCCGGTCGTCGCGCCGAGCGAGCCGCGGCGGCGGGCGGCGGATCGTCGCCGTCGGCGGGGCCTCGTCCTCCGGTTGCATCAGCACGCGGCCCGTTGCCGGTGAACGCGCTCCCGCCCCGCCGGAATGACGACCGCCGGGACGACGGAACGCAGCGCGAGGGCGTTCGGCCTGGCCACGTGCGGCACGAGACGAACGAACGCACCCATCCGCCGGACCCGGCGGCAGATGCACTCCCCGCGCAAGCGCAATCGCGATGGTCGGCCGCCGCTCCCCGTCATCGTTCCGCTGCTACTCCGCCGCCGCGATCAACGCCCGCAGCGACGCCATGTTGCGCACATCGTTGCCGTCGTCGTCGGCGTCCTTCGGCGTCTCCATGATCCCCGGCAACCCGGCGAAGCGCGGATCGTTGACCAGGTTGCGGAACGCCTCCAGCCCCAGTTCGCCCTCGCCGATGTGCTCATGGCGGTCCTTGCGGCTGCCGAGCCCGTTTTTGGAATCGTTGAGGTGGAACGCCTTGATCCGGTCCAGCCCGACCGTCTCGTCGAAGGCCCGCATCGTCTCCGCGTAGCCCTCCGGCGTCCGCAGTTCGTACCCAGCGGCGAAAACGTGGCACGTATCGAAGCAGACCCCGACGCGGGACTTGTCGGCCACCTTGTCGATGATCGCCGCCAACTCCTCGAAACTGCGGCCGATCGTCGTCCCCTGCCCCGCCGTCGTCTCCAGCAGGATCATCGCCTGCCCGTCCGGCAGCGCGTCGTGGATGCGGTCGATCGCCTCGGCGATGCGCGCGATCCCCGCATCCACCCCGGAATTGACGTGGGCGCCCGGGTGGCTGACCAGGTACGGCACCCCCAGCAGGTCGCAGCGGAGCAGTTCGTCCTCCAGCGCGGCGCGGGACTTGGCCCACAGCTCGTCGTCCGGCGACCCGACGTTGATCAGGTAGGAATCGTGCGCCACGAGGTGCTTCATGCCGCACCCCGCCCACGACTCCCGAAACCGCTCGGCCGCCGCCGGATCGATCGGAGCGGCCTTCCATTGCCGCTGGTTCTTGGTGAACACCTGGAACGCCGACATCTCCGACGCCAGCGCGCGGTCGATGGCCAGGTGATGACCGCCGGAAATGGACATGTGCGCGCCGAATTCGAGCACCGTGCGCCTCCGTGGACGATCGTGGCGGGGCACCCGAGCGTAGCACAGCACCGGCGCACGGGCCCGTTACCGCCCGGCGGTGACGGGCCGGGTACGAGCCGCGGGCGCGTGGCGTCCGCAACGACGCGAGCATTTTGTTCACGTGCATCGCCTCGGACGTGTGCTGCGCCGCGTGGTTCCGGTTCGACCCGGGAAGCCGTGGAGTCGCATCTCGACCAACCTTGCGATACGAAACACAAACGAAAGGTGTTGACAAATAGATCTGGTTGTCTAGAATGGCGTTCGTCCTCGTTACGGTTGTCATTCGCCCCGCCAGACGGCAACGGGCGTCACGACGTCATCGCCGCTGATGACTCCGGGAGTCGGCATGGACGCCACACGATTCGATGCCTTCGCCAGGGAACTCACCAGGTTCGGATCGCGCCGCCGCTTGTTCGCCGCCCTTGCCGGCGGCGGCATCGCCGCGCTGCTCGCCCTCAACGAAGCCGAGGTCGCGAGGAAACGGCGCGCCGAACGCAAGAAGCGGCGCCGGATGGAACGGCGAGACCGGAACGACGGTCGTCCGAAGGACAAGCGTGCTCGACGAACCGCCGACGGCGTCAACGGCCGGATTTCGAACGGCACGCCCGTTCCCCAGGGCAAGTACCCATTCGCGGCGTCCATCCGCGTCGCGGTGAGCCCAACCAGCAGCATCCTGTGCAGCGGCAGCCTGATCGACCCCACCCATGTGCTGACCGCCGCGCACTGCACCGTCAACGACACCGGCGCCCCGTATCAAGCCAGCGCGTACACGGTGGTGGTCGGGCAGATCGACCGAACATCCACGTCTTGTACGGCGTGCCGCAAACGGGTAACGGCGGTCTCGCGCGACCCCGAATGGTTGAACTCGACGAGCGTTCGGCCGCACGACGTCGCCGTGCTCACGCTCGATTCCGCGGTCGATCCCGCGATCGCCCGTCCCATCGCCCTTGTCGCCACCACCCAAAGCGACCTCACTGCCGCCGGTCGGACCGTCACCGCCGCCGGCTGGGGAATCACGACTACCGGCGGTTCCAGTTCGACCATCCTCCTGGAGGCCACGGTCCCCATTCTCGACGCCGCCGTCTGTCGCCGGAGTGCGGCCACGGAGTTCTGCACGGCGGTCGTCGATGGGCGGGATACCTGCTCAGGCGACAGCGGCGCGCCCCTCTTCGTGAACGCCGGAGGGCTCGTCCAGGTCGGCGTCCACAGTGGTGGCCCGGCCGGCTGTCCGAGCACAGGTCCCGTCGGCGGGATTGTTGGGCGCCTGAGCGATCCCTCGATCAACGCTTTCATCCGCAACGCGGCCCCGGGGGCCGGCCCGATCCAACCTCCGGGTCCCACCACCACCCCACCGCCCACGCCGACCACCACGCCCGGACCATCGGATACGACGCCGCCGACCGTCTCGGCCAGCGCCCCGGCATCCGTCAAGAGGAGTCAACCGTTCACCATTTCGGCAACCGCAACCGATTCCGCCGGGATCTCCAAGGTCGAGTTGTACAACTGCACCGCCGGCACGACCTGTACGCTCGTGACCACCGCAACCGCCGCTCCCTACGGTTTCAGCCTGAGGCTCAATGCAACCGGTGTCTACGTGTTCGTCGCGCGAGCCTTCGACACCAACGGCAACTCCGCTGATTCCGCCGATGTGGTGGTCCGAGTGCTCAGAGACAAGCGGAAGCGGCGATAGCGTCCCGCATCGCCCAGCGTGCGTTCGCGACCGAAGGAATCAACGACCAAGCAGCGTCGCACGGCGAGGAATCGCCGGACCACCATCCTGCTTGACCGTTCGGGCATGCCAGTCGTCGTCGGGAACGGCCCCGCGCCCCCCGGCGACGACCCTTGCCGCCCACCCACCCCAAGCGCGGGTTCCGCATCCTTCCCTTCGTGCTAGCATCGCCAACGGCAGCCCGGCGCGGGCGCGGCTGCGCGATGCGAGGGCGGGATGACGGCGGACGGCACGGCGCACGACGAACGGGAGCCGTCGCTTTCGCTGGTGATCCCCGCCTACAACGAGGCGGCACGCATCGCCCGCACCGCCCAAGAAGCCGCCGCGTTCCTCTCCTCCCAGCCCTACCCCACCGAACTGCTCGTCGTGGACGACGGCAGTACCGACGGCACCGCCGCGCTCGCCCGCGAAGCGCTGGCCGGCAACAGCGCGGCCCGCGTGATCGAGATCCCCCACGGCGGCAAGGCCGCCGCGCTCCGCACCGGGATGCGCGCCGCCCGCCTGGATCAGGTCGCCTTCTCCGACGCCGACCTCGCGGTGCCGCTTCCTGCGCTCGCCGACTTGCGGGCGGCCCTGGCGCGCGGCTGCGACGTCGCGATCGGCTCCCGCGAAGGCGCCGGCGCGCGCCGGCTCGGCGAACCCGAATACCGCCACCTGATGGGCCGCGCCTTCAACCTGCTGGTGCGCGCGCTGCTGCTGCCCGGCATCCACGACACCCAGTGCGGCTTCAAGCTCTTCCGCCGCGAAACCGCCGCCGACATCCTCGACCACGCGCTCCTTTACAACGATGGCAGCGAGATCCTCGGCCCGCGGGTGACGGCTTTCGACGTCGAACTGCTCGCCGTCGCCCGCGCCCGCGGCTGGCGCGTCTGCCCGATCCCGGTCGTCTGGACCTACGGCGAAGGCAGCAAAGTGCAACCCTTGCGTGATAGCTGGCACAATATCCGCGACGTGCTGGCCGTTTGGACGAACGCGAGGCGAGGCCGCTACCGGTGACGGATACCCCTTCGACTGCTTCCCGCACCCCCGAACACATCCTCGTCAGCGTGGCCTGGCCCTACGCCAGCGGCCCGCGCCACCTCGGCCACGCGGCAGGGGCCTACGTGCCGCCGGACATCTTCGCCCGCTACCACCGCATGGCCGGCAACCACGTCCTGATGGTCTCCGGCTCCGACATGCACGGCACCCCGATCACCGTCGCCGCCGACAAGCGCGGCATCTCCGCCCGCGAGCTGGCCGAGGAGAACCACGCCGGCATCGCCGATTCGTTCCGCCGGCTCGGCCTCTCCTACGACAACTACACGACCACCCTGACCCCCACCCACTACCGGGTGACGCAGGACTTCTTCACCCGCTTGCTCGAAAAGGGCTACCTCTTCGAAGCGTCGCAGACCGCCATGTACGACCCGCAGGCCGGGCGCTTCCTGCCCGACCGCTACGTCGAGGGCACCTGCCCGCACTGCGGCTACGAGGACGCCCGCGGCGACCAGTGCGACAACTGCGGTCGCACGCTGGACCCGACCGACCTCATCAACCCGCGCTCCAAGATCTCTGGCGCGACCCCGGAAACGCGGGAAACCAGCCACTTCTTCCTCGACCTGCCCCAGTTTCAAGAGCCGCTGGAGAAGTGGGTCGCGCAGGCCAGCGCCCACTGGCGGCCCGCCGTCACCGGTTTCGTCCAGGGCTGGCTGAAGGAGGGCCTGCGCGCCCGCGCCATCACCCGCGACCTCGACTGGGGCGTGCCGATCCCCCTGCCGGGATACGACGACAAGCGCATCTACGTCTGGTTCGACGCGGTCATCGGCTACCTCTCGGCCAGTATCGAATGGGCCGAGCAACGCGGCGAACCGGACGCCTGGAAGGCCTGGTGGGAACTGGACGAAAACGGCAACCCGCCCGGCCGCGCCTACTACTTCATCGGCAAGGACAACGTGCCCTTCCACGCCATCATCTGGCCCGCGATGCTGATGGGTTACGGCGGCCTCGCCCTGCCCTACGACGTCCCCGCCAACGAATTCCTGACCATCGACGGCATGAAGCTGTCCTCGTCGCGGATGTACACCGCCCGCCTCCCCTTCCTGCCCGAGGCGCTGGACCTCTTCGACGCCGACGCGCTGCGCTTCTTCCTGACCATCAACGCCCCGGAGAACCGCGACACCGACTTTTCGTGGGACGACTTCCAGCGCCGCAACAACGACGAACTGGTGGCAACCTACGGCAACGCCGTCCACCGCCTGCTCAGCTTCCTCCAGAGCCGCTTTTCCGGCACGGTCCCCCAGCCCGGCGACCTGACCGACGCGGACCGTGCGATGCTCGCCCTCGCCGACGGCGCGTTTGCCACCGTCGCCGCCGACATCGAAGCGGTCAAGCTGCGCGACGGCCTGCGCGGCGCGATGGCGCTCGCCTCCGCCCTGAACCGCTACCTCGACGAAGCCGCGCCCTGGAAGTCGATCAAGACCGACCCCGAGCGCGCCGGCACCAGCCTCTGGGTGGCGTTGCAGGTCATCGGCGCGCTGCGCGTGCTGACCGCGCCCTTCCTCCCCTTCTCCGCCGAGAAGCTCCACGCCCTGCTCGGCGACGACGGCAGCGTCCACGACCTCCCGTGGGCCCCGCGCCCGATCCTCGCCGGCACGTCGCTCCCGAAACCCGAACCGCTCTTCCGCAAGCTCGACGACGACGAACTCGCCGCGCTCCTCGACCGCCTCAACCCGGAGACGGTCGAGACGGGCGAACCCACGTAACATGGATGCGGGGAGGCAAGATTGGTTCTCGCCTTCCCGCCTATGTGCTTCCGTCAACGAGCCGGTAGAGTTGCTCCCGGAGCACGACCAACTTCGTCTGCACGATGTCCCAAACGTTTTCGTCGTCGATAGCGTCGTACGCGTGGACCATTCGGTTCCTCAAGCCCACAATCTTGCGAGGTTCCGGAACCGTATCGACCACAACCGGATCGAACTGCGCCAGACGATTGAGCGCTACGCCGAGCACCACCAATCGGAAGACGACGGCATCGCGCACCACGGGGTTCCCCGCGAACTCGTCGGCATCCAACGCGGCGGTGTACTGTCGGATGGTCTCGCAGGCATCGATGGCATCAAGCAGCCTGCGCGTTGTCTCGCTCGTCATAGACCTTCTGCCGCACGGCCTCAACTGCTTGACGAAACCGCGGCGAGCGGATTGACCGCTCGGTCACGACGTGGACGGGACGTTGGAACAGGATTTCCAGAGCTTCGACAAAGTCCAGGTACCGATCGGCGTACCCGGGTCGTCGCGTGTTGCGGAAGGTCGCGATGAAGTCCAGATCGCTCGACTCAGGATCAAACTGACCCGTCGCCGCCGAACCAAACAGGTCGAGCCGCTGGACACCGAACCTTCGGCAGAGTACCGCCACCTCGGGCAACCGATGCTCGATAAGCGGAATCATCCATCCACCCTTTCAGCGACGAACGCCGATCGTTCCGCCATGATCGCGGCAACTTCTGCTCGCAACGGCGGCACATCGAATCCGGCATTGTCCCGATCGATGTCGTCGTACTGGTGCGCCAGCACGTTCCGAAAAACGACGACATCGCGGTGACCTGGAATGCGGGAAGCAACCGCCGGATCGCTCCGCTCCAACTGGCGGATCGCTTCGCCGATGTTCTCGAACTGTCGCTCGGCGGCGCCCTGCAACCAGGGGCCCGCCTCGTACTCCTCAGCGGTGTAGGCGGCAAGGCGAGTCGTGAGGAGATCGCAAGCCGCCAGGATGTCACTAAGCAGTCGAAGCGTTCGCGGTTGCATCGAAGATCAGCCTCCGCATGGCTCCGGCTTCGTCCCGGAAGATGGGATCTCGCAACGCTCGTGTGGTGACGAGATCGACCGGCTGGCAGAGAACATCTTCAGGTGCGCGTCGCAGCGCGTGCCGTCGGCCCATCCACGGCCCGAAGTCGTACCCCGACGGGTACTCGACCAGGAAATCGACGTCGCTCCGTTCCGGATCGAAATCCGGCGTGCAGACGGAGCCGAAGACCTCCAGCCGCGCCACGCCGAACTGGCGGGCCAGCGCACGGATCGCATCGAGGTTGTCGTCGATCAGCGGACACATGTGCTGCCGCTCTCCATCGCCGGCTCGCGTCAGCACGTGCCGGCGGCGAGCCATGCCACCGCCACGAGCCCGCGCACGGTCCGGGGCACACCCGCCCCGGTCGCCGCAGCGTCTCCGACAACGCGGGTCGCGATCGTGTGCCGCCGAGGCACCAAAGTCGCCTCCGGTACCCATTCCCAAAATGTCCGTACAGGTATAGGATCGTCCTATCGTGCGGTCGTCGCGGCGACAGCGGGGCACCGGCCCCGGTCGTCGGGCGCGCGTGGCGCACGAGCGGGACGGCTGGGGCGGGCCGGGGAGGGCCGCCCCGAGGGAGGAGTTTTCGCCATGCAGAACCGAAGCATGGAAGCAACGCTCGCGGCGATCTCGGACAAGTGGTGGCTCTGGCTGCTGCGCGGCATCCTTGCCATCATCCTCGGCATCATCGCGCTGGCGCAGCCCGCGGCGGCCCTCGTCGGCCTCACCATCTGGCTCGGCGCCTACTTCCTCGTGGACGGCGTCGTGTCGCTGTTCCACGGGTTCGGCGAGCAGCCCGAAGGTCGCAGCCGCTGGCCGCTGGTCATCTGGGGCGTCATCGGCATCCTCGCCGGGATCACCATCTTCACCAACCCGTTCGCCTCGGTGCTGACGATCGGCGTCCTCATCGGCATCTGGGCCATCATCTTCGGGGTGATGGAGATCGTCACCGGCATCCGCATGCGCGAGGCCATCGACAACGAGTTCTGGCTCATCCTCGGCGGCCTCGCCTCAGTGATCTTCGGCATCTTGATGATGACCAATGTGCTGGCGGGCCTGCTCGCCGTGGCGTGGGTCATCGGCATCTGGGCGCTGGTGCTGGGCGTCACCCTGGTCCTGCTCTCGTTCCGCATCAAGGGCATGGGCAACCGGCTGGCCACCGCCTGATCAGTTCCCCAATCCACGTTCGCGGTCGCGGGGCCGGCGGGATGCATTCCGCCGGCCCCGCTTCGTGCGTGCGTTCTCGCCGCACTTGCATAGTGTACGTACACCCCGGTATGCTGACCGCAGGGACGGAGTGGCGGCCACTGGCCTGCCCCAGGGATGGAGGGACGGCATGGCGCGTTGCGGGGTGGTGATCGTTGACGACCAGCCCCTCTACCGGGGCGGCGTCCGCGCCGCGCTGGAAGCCGAATCGGAACTGCACGTCATCGGCGAGACCGCCGGCGAGGCCGGCATGATCGACCGCATCGTCGCGGTCCAGCCGGACGTCGTCATCATCGGCGTCAACCCGCCGGTCTTCGCCGGGCTGGAGGTCGCCCGCGGCCTGCGCCGCCGCCTGCCGAGGGCGTTCCTGCTGGCGCTCCTGCTCCACGCCGACGACCTCGGCCGCCGCGCCGCGCTCGACGCCGGATTCGACCGCGTCGCCGGCAAGGAGATCGAACCGGACGTCCTCCAGGGGCACGTCCGCGACGGCCTCGCCGCCGCCCGCTCGGCCTCCGGCGCCGAGCCGACCCTGCGCGCCCTCCCGTCCGCGCGCGCCCGCCGCCCGAAGGACGGTCCTCTGCCGCTCTCCCGCCGCGAAAACGAGATCCTGCACCTGGTCGCCGAAGGGCAGTCCAACAAGGAAATTGCCGCCGTCCTCGGCATCTCCGACCAAACCGTCAAGAACAACATCACCAGCATGCTGCGCAAGTTGGGCGTCCAGGATCGTACCCAGGCCGTCATCCACGCCCTGCGTCACGGCTGGATCGAGGTCCACCCGGAACCGGGCGGCTTCGGCCTCCCCGTCGCCGAGGAAGCGAGTTAGCGCAAACGAGGAAGCCCGCCGCGTAGTCGCGGCGGGCTTCCTCGTTCCGGCGAACGCCACCCGCCGCCCTCGTCATCCCGAGCTTGCCGAGGGATCTCGTCGCTGCGCGACTCCTCGACTCGCAAACGAAATCCCTCGACAAGCTCGGGATGACGGTTGAGCGTGGGGTGCGCCCGCCCCTACCCCATCTCCGCGAGCCGCCGCTCCAGCAGCGCGATCTGCTCCTGCGCCGTCGCCAGCCGCTTGCGCTGGACCTCGACGACCTGTGCCGGGGCGCGCGCCACGAACGACTCGTTGCCGAGCTGCTTCTCTGCCCGCTCCCGCTCCTGCTGCGCTTCGGCCAGTTCCTTCGCCAGCCGCTCGCGCTCCGCCTCCAGATCGACCATCCCGGCCAGCGGCAGCAGCGCCACCACGTCCCCGGCAACCGCCGTCAGCGCGCCCTGCGCCGTCCGCGCCGGCTCCGCCGAAATCACCAGGTCGGCGTCCGCCAGCCGCGCCAGCGCCGCCAGGTCGCGCCGCGACGCCTCGAACGCCGCCGCGCGCGGCCCCGCGTACACCTCGGCCGCGATCCACCTGCCCGGTTCGACGTTCGCCTCCGTGCGGGCGTTGCGGATCGCGCGGACCGTTTCGATCAGCGCCCCGAAATCCGCCTCCGCCTCCGCGTCGGGGATGCCCGCCGCCGGCCACGGCGCGACGATCAGCGCGTCCCCGCCGTGCGGCAATTCCGCCCACAGCGCCTCGGTCACGAACGGCATGAACGGGTGCAGCAGCCGGACGCTGCGCTCCAGCGCGAACGCCAGCGTCTGCGCCACCGCGGCCCGTTCCGCGTCGTCGCCGCGCAGCCGCACCTTGGCCGCCTCGATGTACCAGTCGCACAGTTCCGACCAGACGAACTCGCGGATCGCCTTGCCCGCCTCGCCGTACAGGTGCGAGCCCATCAGCCGGTTGGCCTCGGCGATCGTGGCGTCCAGCCGCGACAGGATCCAGCGGTCGGCCAGCGCCAGCGAACCGGACGGCCGCGCGGGACCGCCGTCCGGTCCCATCGCCACGTCGGCCTCGCCGATCGGCCGCAGCGCGAACCGGGTCGCGTTCCACAGCTTGTTGGCGAAGTTGCGGGCGTCCTCGACCTTCTGGATGTCCAGCTTGAGGTCGATCCCCGGCGACGACTGGGTTATCAGCGCGAACCGCAGCGCGTCCGCGCCGTACTCGGCCGTCACCTCGGTTGGGTCGATCACGTTCCCCTTGGTCTTGCTCATCTTGGCGCCGTCCGCGTCGCGCACGGTGCCGTGCAGGTAGACCGTGTGGAACGGCAACTCGTCCATCAGTTCGATGCCGAAGAAGACCATCCGGGCGACCCAGAAGAACAGGATCTCGTACCCCGTCTCCATCACCGACGACGGATAGAACCGCCGCAGGTCCGCCGTCTGCTCCGGCCAGCCGAGCGTCGAGAACGGCCACAACCCGGACGAGAACCACGTGTCGAGCACGTCCGGGTCCTGCTCCACCGCGCCGCCGCAGTGCGGGCAGCCGGCCAGCGTCTCCTCGTCGGTCACGGTGATCTCGCCGCACCCGAGGCAGGTCCAGACCGGGATGCGGTGGCCCCACCACAACTGGCGCGAAATCGTCCAGTCGTGGATGTTCTCCATCCAGTTCAGGTAGACGCTGCGGAAATGCTCCGGCACGAACGCCAGCGAGCCGTCCTTCGCCGCGGCGACCGCCGGCTCCGCGAGCGGCGCCATCTTCACGAACCATTGCGCCGAGATCAGCGGTTCCACCACCGTGTCGCAGCGCTGGCAGTGCCCCACGCTGTGCCGGTGCGGCTCGGTCTTGATCAGCGCCCCGTCGGCCTCCAGCCGCGCGACGACCGCCTTGCGCCCCTCGGCCACCGTCAGCCCGGCGAACTCCCCGGCCTCCGCGTTGAGCGTGCCGTCGAGGTTCATCACCGTGATGCCCGGCAGCCCGTGCCGCCGCCCAATCTCGAAGTCGTTGGGGTCGTGGTTCGGCGTCACCTTCACCGCGCCCGATCCGAACGCCGGATCGACCGTGTCGTCTGCCACGATCGGCACGAGCCGCCCCGTGATCGGCAGCCGCACCTGCTTCCCGATCAGGTGGCGGTAGCGCTCGTCCTCCGGGTGGACGGCCACCGCCGTGTCGCCCAACATCGTCTCCGGCCGGGTCGTCGCCACCGTGATCGCCTCGTCGCTCCCCTCCACCGGGTAGCGCAGCGTCCAGAGGTGACCTGGGTCGTCGGCGTGAACCACCTCCAGGTCGGACAGCGCGGTCATGCAGCGCGGGCACCACGAAATCAGCCGCTCGCCGCGGTAGATCAGCCCCTTGTCGTAGAGGTGCTTGAACGCGGTGCGGACGGCGCGCGCCGGCCCCGGGTCCATCGTGAACGCGAAGCGGGACCAGTCGCACGACGCGCCGAGGATGCGCATCTGCTCCCGGATGCGGCCCCGGTAGCGGTTCATGAAGGCCCACGTCCGCTCCAGGAACGCCTCCCGCCCGAGGTCGTGGCGGGTCAGCCCCTCGGCGCGCAGTTCCTTTTCGACCACCCACTGCCCTGCTATCCCGGCGTGGTCGGCTCCGGGCATCCACAGCGTCGGGTCGCCGAGCATCCGGTGCCAGCGCACCATGATGTCCTCGACGGTCACGAACAGCGCGTGCCCGATGTGCAGTTCGCCGGTCACGTTCGGCGGCGGCATCACCACCACGAACGGTGTGCGCGACGGGTCGCCGTTCGGCTGGAAATACCCCGCCGCGTCCCAGCGGTCGTAGACGCCGGCCTCGACCGCCCGCGGGTCGTATGCCTTGGCGAGGCCGCCCGGTTCGGCGGCGTTGGCGGCGGTCGGGTCGAGCGTGGCTTCGGTCATCGGGGCGTCCATCCATCGGCGAAGTTTGCAGGCGACTATCGGCGGATTGTCGGGTATATCGCGCCGGGCCGTCGAGAGCAGGAAACCGCCAGCACTGTAATCGTCGTATACTCGGTGCATACGAGAGAACTAACCTGTACGGAGGCCGATGATGATCGTCCAGCAACTGCGGAAGAGTGGAAACAGTTTCGTGGTGACCATCCCCAAGGAAGAGGTCGAGCGCAACGGCTGGAGCGAGGGCCAGATGCTGGCGGTCGCGTTGACGGAGATGGAGATCCTCCCCAAACTCCCAGCCGACCTGGAAGCCATCGTCGATGAGCGCTGGGAGCGCAACGAACCGGCGCTGCGCTACCTCGCGGATCGCTGATCGATGACGCGATACCTGACTCTTGCCGAAGTCGTCGCCCTCCACCACAAAATGATGCGCGCCATGGGGACGCGGTCACAAGGTCTTCGCGATGAGGGTGCCCTCGAATCCGCCATCATGCGCGCCCGCATGGCGGCCCACTACGAGGACGCCGATATCGTCCGGCAGGCCGCGCTGATGACCGTCGGCATCTCGCAGGCGCAAGCGTTCGTCGATGGCAACAAGCGGTCGGCTTACCTGACGCTGGACACGTTCCTCGCTGCCAACGGGATCGACTTCGTCGGTGAACCACTCGACCTGGCCCGACAACTTGAACTCGTCGCCGAGCGCCCCGGCGAGCGGGATGCCGCCACCGACGCATTCGAGGCGTGGCTCCGGGACCGTATCGCACCACGCTCCCGATAGCGCATTTACCCGGACACCAAACCCGCCGCGACGATCCGCCGCGCCGGATGTATCAGCGACGCCATCCCCCTCCTCTACTCGGGCGTACGGTTCCCGCCGACGCACCCCGGCGCCGTGCCGAGGGCACGCCGGCTGCGGAATCCGACGACGGACCGGGACGGCAACCAGCCGCCCCGGCCGCGATCGCAGCGATGAAAGGAGCGATCCCGTCATGCAGACGAACGACGCCAACGGCAACGCGACATCCACCCGCCGGCGCTTCGCCAAAGCCGCCGTCATCGCCGCGGCGGTGGCCGGCTTCGGCGCGGCCGGCCTCGGCGGCGCGCTCGCCAGCCACGACGACGACTGGGTCTTCGGCGGCTCCGGCGGCAGCGGCGGTTCCGGCGGCTCCGGCGGTTCCGGAGGAATCGGCGACGGCTGGGATGTCGTCTTCCCGAGCGGCGGCTCCGGCGGCAGCGGCGACAGCGGCGGCTGGATCTTCGGCGGTTCCGGCGGCTCCGGAGGCTCCGGCGGCGGCGATTGGGACGACTCCTGGGATGATTCCTGGGACGACTAGCGATCCTGGGCAGGGTCGGCGGCATCACGCCGCCGGCCTCGACCCCGAGGCGCAGAGTCGCTGAGGCGCTCTCCACACCCACGACGGCGTCTTCATCTACGTCATCCCGATGCGTCGTCCCGTACGTCATCCCGAGCTTGTCGAGGGATCTCGCTTTCCCCGCTTTCATGCGGACGACGAGATCCCTCGACAAGCTCGGGATGACCACGAGGCAGTCGGGCAGCGCGACACGACCGCCGGTACCCTGCGGCAACGAATTCCCCGGAATATCCCCTGCCGACGCCGCGTCGGGTGGAAGGCACCGGCACACTCCCCGCCCGCGGTCGCAGGCGACGTCATCGCACCAATCAGCAACACCTGCCGCACCGAAAAGTCATCCACCGCGGTCCCCAGGACGCCCAAACACGCAAGGCCCGGAGAATCTGCCCGATGCGGTGCGGTGTGACGCCCAAAGCCGAACCGGACCCCCTTTCCCTCGTCCTCGTGGGCTCCACCACCACCGGCGACCGCAGCAACGACGAGATCCCTCGACAGGCTCGAGATGACACGGAGGGGGAGCGAGATGACGCGCGGGAACATTTTCAGGACCACGGCCGGACGCACGCCCCGGCCGCCTCGTCCCGAACCCGGGCGTGGCCGGTATGGGCGACGCCGCTGCTCTTCGCCTGCCTCGCCCTCTCGCTCACGCTGCCCCGGCTGACCTTCCCCGGCGAATACGTCTTCGACGAGCTCTACTACGCCCACACCGCCGGGCACGTCGCCGCCAACGACCCCGGCCTCTACGACACCAGCGTCCTGCCGCGCGACGAACCGGCGATCGAGTGGACCCACCCTCCCCTCGCCAAACTCGTCATCACCGGCGGCATCCTCGTCTTCGGAGACCAGCCCTTCGGCTGGCGCATCGCCAGCGCCCTCCTCGGCGCGCTCGGCGTCGCCCTCGCCTACCTGCTCGGGCGCGACCTCTCGGGCAGCGCCGTCGTCGGGGCGGTCGCCGCCGGGTTGCTGCTGTTCGACGGCCTGTGGTTCGTCGAATCCCGGCTCGGCATGTCGAACATCCTCTACGCCGTGCTGGCAAACGCCGCCCTCTTCGCCTTCGCCCGCGCGCTCGCCGCGCCGGCCCCTGCATTGGGGCCACTCCTGGCCACCGGCTTGTTCCTCGGGCTGGCGCTGGCCACCAAGTGGAGCGCGGCCGCCCTCATCGGGTTCGTCGGCCTCGCCATCGGCTGGCGCGTCGCGATCCTCTGGCGCACCGGCCAGCGCGAAAACGCCAACGCCCTGGCACGCACGGCGGCGCTCGCCCTGATCGCCCTCCCCGCCGCCGTCTACGCCGCGTCCTGGCTGCACTTCTTCCTCGTCGGCAACGGATTGGCCGACCTCGTCGCCCTCCATCGGGCGATGCTCGCCTACCACGCCGGCATCGGCGTACCCCACCCCGATTCGTCGCCCTGGTGGACGTGGCCGCTCGCCGCGAAACCGGTCTGGTACTACACCGCCCCACGCGGGACCGAGGGCGCGTTCGTCATCGCCAACGGCAACCCCCTGCTCTACTGGCCGATGGTCCCGGCGGTCGCCTGGGTCGCCATCGACTGGTGGGGCCGCCGACCGCGCGCGCTCCTCGTGCTCGCGGTCGGCTTCGCCGGCCAATGGCTGCCGTGGGCGCTCTCCCCGCGCGGCACATTTCTGTACCACTTCCTGCCGGTCGTCCCCCTCGGCTGCATCGCCCTCGCGGTGGTGCTCGTCGGGCTCTGGAGCCGCGCCCGCCTCGGACGCTTCGTCGCGGGCGCCTACGCCGTCGCCGTCGTCGCCGCCTTCGCGTTCTTCTACCCCGTCCTCGCCGCCCTGCCCGTCACCCCGGAGCAACTGGACCTGCGACTCTGGTTCGATAGTTGGCGCTGATCGTCGCCGACGTTCACCCGGTCCGAACAACCAACGCCTGAACTGATCCCGCCGTTGGCGCTGCTCCAATTGACAGGATGGCCGAGCGGTGTACCGTGAAACGGAACGAACCGTCGGGTCGAGGACGCGATCGGATCCGCTCCGCCGATGGGCAATGGCGCGCAGGATGCCGAGAACCCATCCCGCATGGTTCGGCCGTCGCGGGCGATCGAGCCCGCGGCGAGCCGGCATGCCTCCTTGCCGCGGCCTCGTACCCCGCTCATCGGTCGGGAGAAGGACGCGGAGACGATCGCCAACCTGCTCCGGCGCGACGACGTCGCCCTCGTCACGCTGACCGGACCCGGCGGCGTCGGAAAAACGCGCCTCGCCATCCGCGTCGCCAACGACCTCGCTGGCGAATTCGCTGAGGACGCCTGCTTCGTCGAACTCGGCTCCGTGCGCAATCCCGAGATGGTGCTGCCCGCGATCGTGCGCGCGCTCGGCCTCCCCGACCGGGGCGCGGCATTGCCGGCCGACCTCCTCCGGGCGCACCTGCGGGAGCGCGAGATCCTGCTCGTGCTCGACAACGTGGAGCAGATCGTGGCGGCGGGGCCATCCCTCTCCGCGCTGCTGGCGTCGTGCCCGGGGCTGAAAATCCTCGCCACCAGCCGGGTCGTGCTGCGGCTAACCGGGGAGCACGACGTGCCGATCGACCCACTGCCGATACCCGAATCAGTCCAGCTGTTCGTGACGCGCGCGAAGGCTTCCGATCCGTCGTTTACGCTCACGGCCACCAACGCGGCAACGGCTTCCGCGATCTGCGCCCGGCTCGACGGTCTTCCGCTCGCCATCGAACTAGCCGCCGCGCGCGTCCCGGTGCTGGCCCCGGCTGCGCTGCTTTCCCGCCTCGAGCGCGCGCTGCCGTTGCTGACCGGCGGAGCCCGCGACCACCCGGATCGCCTGCGGACGATGCGCGCGGCGATCGCATGGAGCGTCGATCTGCTCGGGACGGTCGAACGCGGCGTCATGTTCCGGCTGGCAGTCTTTGAGGGCGGGTTCGCGTTGCGCTCCGCCGAGGCGGTCTGCGCCCTGCTGGCGCAGGGTGGGCCCCCGCGATCGCCGGAGTGGCCAGAGTGGATGCCGCCGACCCACTCGATGCTCGATGCCATTCAATCGCTCGTGGAGAACAGCCTGCTCAAGCCGGCAACCTTTCCGTCGTCGGACGAACCGCGCTACCAGATGCTGGAAACCGTCCGCGAGTTCGGGCTCGAACGGCTGGCCGCAAGCGGTGACGAACGAACCGTGCGGGCGGCGTGCGCCGCCCACATGCTGGCGCTCGTGGAATCGACGTCCGACCAGATCGTCTCCGCGGACTTCCGCGCCGCGGTCGCGCGGCTGGACGCCGATCACGACAACGCCCGCGCGGCGCTGGCGTGGGCCGAATCCACGGGCGATCCCGACCGCGGGCTGCGGTTGGCGAACGGCCTCGCCCGGTATTGGGCGATCCGGGGGTACTACCGCGAAGGACGAAGCTGGCTGGAACGGATGTTGGCCGTGTCCACGGAGGCATCGTCATCCCGCGCGGCGGCCCTGCGAAACGCCGGCTGGCTGGCCCGGCTCCAGGGTGAAACGGACGCCGCGCAGGCATACCAGGAAGCGGCAGCGGCGACCGCCCGGGAGAGCGCGGACGACGCTTCCGCCGCCGGCATCGTGCAGGAACTCGCGCTCGTCGCCATGCACCGCGGCGACTACCAGCAGGCGGTCGCGCTGATGGGAGACGCGCTGGCGTTGTACGAGGCAGCCGGATCGCTGCTTCCGGAACACGCCCGCGGCCTAAGCCTCGCCCATGCCAACCTGGCGCAGGTCTGCCTCGCGAACGGCGACGCCGAGCGCGCCGGCGAGCATGCCGAGGCGGCTGCGCGAAGCCAGCGGGCGCTCGGGTTCGTCTGGGCGCTCGCCGACACGATGCGGATCGTCGGCGACGTTGCCCGGGAACGCGGCGAGCGACGACGCGCGTTGGCCGCCTACGGCGAGGCGGTGGACCTGTCGCGCGAAATCGGGGACCGCCGCTTCCTCGCCAACGCGATCGCCGGCATCGCCACCGTTGCGGCCAGCGGCGCCGATCCGGTGCGCGCCGCCCACCTCTGCGCCGCCGCCACGATCCACCATGCCCAGATCGGCGCGGGCATCGAATCGTGGCAGCAAGTCCGCCACCAGCAGGCCGTCGCGCTCGTCCGCGCCGACCTCGCCCCGGACGTGTTTGCGCGGGCCTGGGCGACCGGCGAAACCATGCCGTTGGGGGAGGTCATAGCCGAGGCGCTCGCCGTCGCCCAAGCCGGGGCAACGGACACCGACGAAGCGCCGGCAGCGGATGACTCCGCCACAGATCGGCTGACGGCGCGCGAAATGGATGTGTTGCGCCTCCTCGCCGACGGCCTCAGCGACCGCGACATCGCCTCCGCGCTTTCGATCAGCCCGCGCACCGTCGGATTCCACGTCGCCAACGTGCTGGCCAAGTTCGGCGTCGAATCCCGTACCGCCGCCACCGCCGCTGCCCTCCGCCGGGGGTTGGTCACGTAGCCGCGCGCGAGGCCCCGCAGGATTACCTGTTCCGATCTCCAACGGGCACACGACGAATCCCGTAGTTCTCCCGGCGCGCTGACGTTGCCGGCCCGGCATCGTAAGGCTACGCCGGCGATCGGCCAGCGGCGCGGAAACCCCAAGGACGAGCGCAGGCGCCGGGTGATGCGCACACCTCGCTCCCGAAGCCACTCCTCACCATGCCGCTGCCCCCGTTGGCCGCGTCGTTCTACGGCTGCGCTACGCCGCGCATGCGTCCGGCGGATGCCGGTCCTGAAGAAGGGAACCCGCGATGCCATCGATCGGCCTTGAGAGCCCGCCCGGTCTTTTCGGTCGCCTGCTCACGCGCCGCGCGACGCTCCGCCGGGTGGCCGGGGCCGGCGCGGCCGCCGCGCTCGCCGCGTCCGTCCGGAACGGCGCCCCCGCATCCGCAGCCCAGGAAGGAACCCCGATGACCGACGCATCGCCCGCGGCAAGCGGCACGCCCACCGTCGTCCTCGTCCACGGCGCGTTCGCCGACGCCTCCGGCTGGGCCGACGTCATCTCCCTCCTGCAGGCCGACGACATCGCCGTGATGGCCCCGGCCAACCCGCTGCGCAGCGTGTCCGGCGATTCCGCCTACATCGCAAGCGTGGTGAGCCAGATCCCAGGTCCCGTCCTGCTGGTCGGCCACTCGTACGGCGGCATGGTGATCTCCAACGCCTCGGCGATGGCCGAGAACGTCGTCGGTCTCGTTTACATCTGCGGGTTCATCCCTGAGGAAGGCGAATCCATCCAGGCGCTCGCGGAGCAATCCACCGACAGCTTGCTGGGACCGAACCTGCGCCCGGCCCAGTACCCGAGCGGCGGCGACGAGCCGGGCATCGAGCTGTACATCGACCCGGCCGCCTTCCACCAGGTGTTCTGCGCCGACCTGCCGGCCGAGCAGGCGGCGATCATGGCGGTGTCGCAGCGGCCCGGTTCGGGGCTCGGCTTCGCCGAACCGTCCGGTCCGGTCGGCTGGAAGACCCTGCCGTCGTGGGCAATGATCTCGCCCAACGACCTGACCATCGGGCCGAGCGGCGAACGCTTCATGGCCGAACGCGCCGGCGCGATCATCACCGAGGTCGATGCCTCGCACGTGGCCATGATGTCGCAGCCGCAGGCGGTTGCCGACCTCATCCGCTCCGCCCTCGGCTCGCTCGCCTGACCGCGTCGGCCGGCGGCAGGTCCGCTGCCGCCGGCCGCGCACCACCATCACCGTCAATCGCCTCGCCGGCAATCGGCGCCCACCAGGAGGGGCATCCACATGGTCGCCACCGACTCTCGCCCAGCCAGCGGCTCGGCCTTCGTCGCCACGGCGGACGGCGCGCGCATCTTCTACAAGGACTGGGGCAGCGGACAACCCGTCGTCTTCAGCCACGGCTGGCCGCTCAACGCCGACGCCTGGGACGACCAGATGATGTTCGTCGCCGCGAACGGCTTCCGCGCCATCGCCCACGACCGCCGCGGTCATGGACGGTCCAGTCAGCCGTGGCACGGCAACGACATGGACACCTACGCCGACGACCTGGCAACGCTGATGGACGCGCTCGACCTGCGCGACGCCGTCCTCGTGGGCCATTCGACGGGCGGCGGCGAGGTGACCCGCTATATCGGACGCCACGGCACGTCGCGGGTGGCCAAGGTCGTGCTGGTCGGCGCCATCCCGCCGCTCATGCTGAAGACCGACGCCAACCCGCTCGGGCTGCCGATCGAGGCGTTCGACGCCATCCGCAACGGCGTCGCCGCCGACCGCTCGCAGTTCTACAAGGATCTCGGCGCACCGTTCTACGGGGCGAACCGCCCCGGATCGGCGGCGTCGCAGGGCATCCTGGACCAGTTCTGGCTCCAGGGCATGCAGGTCGGACTCAAGGGCGCCTACGATTGCATCGCGGTCTTCTCCGAGACGGACCTGACCGAAGACTTGAAGCGCTTCGACGTCCCGACCCTGATCGTCCACGGCGACGACGACCAGATCGTGCCGTTCGTCGCGTCGGCCCCGCTCGCCGCGGAAATCGTCCGTGACGTGACGCTGAAGGTCTACGAAGGCGCTCCCCACGGCCTCACCGCAACCCACAAGGATCGGTTCAACGCTGACCTCCTGGATTTCCTGAACGCCTGACCAGGAGCTGCGAACCGGGTCCGATGGCCCCCGTTCGCAGAGAGCCTGGCGCTGCTGGCCCCCGATCCGCTCGATGACCGCCCGGTCGTGCGCCCCTCCCCCTCGCCCAGCCGGCAAAGGGACTGGGCGCACGATCGAGCTTGATGCGGCCCGCCAACGACGGACATCGTACCGCTCGAAGCCGCGTCACCCGTCGAGAGCAAACTCCCGACGATATCGCTCGACGAGCGCGGCGGCTTCGGCCTCGTGCCCCGGCGGGATCGCCACCCGCGTCTCCGTCGTGCGGACGCCGCCGCCCCGCATCCGCGACCCGACGGTGAACGCGATCGCCGCCGGCTCCCCGGGAACGAACTCGACCCGCCGCAGGAACAGGTTGAACCCGCGCACCGGCGTGTACCGTCCGAACTGGTGGATTCCGTCCGCCGCGAGGCACACGCCGTCAGGATCGACCCCGCCGGGATTCGCTCCGGTCGCACCCCAGAACCACGTGGTGACCACGACGAGCAACCCCGCCCCGCCGAACACCGCCAGCCCGATCGCCGCCCCGGCGACGGTCCGGACCTGGACCCACATCGCGAGCGCCCCGAGCAGCGCCGCCCCGGCGGCATACAGCAGGTACCGGCGCGCCTCCGCCCGCGCCCGCTGTCGATCCTGCGCGAGGAAGCGCGCCCGCACGTCCGCCGTCGGCGTCCACCGCGCCCAGCAATCCCCGGCCAGCAGCCGGGCATGGTCGCTCGCGTACCGGCGGCCGATCCAGACGACCAGTCCGAGGCACGCCGCGGCGGCAACGAGGACCACCGCCTCGATCAGCGCGACCTCGCCCCACCCCATCCCCAGCGCGAGCACCAGCGGCGGGAACCCGACCAGCGTCACAACGAAGAATGCAAGCAGCAGCAGGGTCGCCGGGTTCATCGGGTTGCCGGGCGTCAGCGCCAGGAACCGCCTGACCCCGCTCATGCCCGAGCGCCCGCCGCACGCACCTCGAACGCCGTCATCCGTGTCTCCCGATCTCCTGCATCACCGTTGGGCGCCCGTTCGGGGCAACCAGCCTGGCCACGACAGCCCGGCGCGCGCAACTCTGCCACCCGAATCCGCCGCGCGGCAGAGGCCGCCTGGCCGCCCCACCGGCTCATCGCACCGCGACCGCACGCTGCCGCCGACGCCACTGCCGGGCAGCGGCGGCCCCACGCGACCCGCTCGCGCCACGCAACCGGCAGCCTCGCATGACCAGCCATCGGCTGCTCTTCGTCACCGCCCACCCCGACGACGAATCGCTCGGCTTCGGCGGCACCCTCGCCTGCTACGCCGCAACCGGCATCCAGACGGCCCTCGTCGTCGCCACCCGCGACGAACGGGGATTGACCGGTCCCGCCGAGGACAATCCCGGCCTCCATGCGCTCGGCGCGAGCCGGGAAGCGGAGACGCGCGCCGCCGCCGCGATCTTCGGCATCGGCCACGTCGCATTCCTCGATTTCATCGACGGCGAACTGGACCGGGCAGATCCGGCGCACGCCGTTTCCGGCCTCGTCGCCGTCGTCCGCGACCGGCGGCCGGATGTCGTCGTCACCTTCGGGGTCGAAGGCGCCTACGGCCACCCGGACCACATCGCCATTTCGCAGTTCACGCCCGCCGCCGTGGTCTGCGCGGCCGACGCCGGGTACACCGATGCCGCCGGCGCGCCGCACCGCGTCGCGACGTACTACCACCGCATCTGGACGATCGCCGACGGCGCGCGCTTCGCCGACGCGTTCGGCCCGACCCGCATGACGATCGCTGGCGTCGTCCGCGACGATGTCGAGTTCCCGGACTGGATGCCCTCGGCCCGCCTCGACACCGCGGACCACTGGCGCGCGGTCCGCGGTGCGGTCGCCTGCCACGGCTCCCAGTTTCCCGATCCGCGCGTGCTCGGCGGCATCACCGACGCCCAGCATCGGCGCCTCTGGGGAACCGAAGCCTGCCTCCGCGTGTTCGCCCCGACCGTCCCCGGCCGCGCACCCGAAACCGACTTGTTCGCCGGGCTGCGCTGAACGCGGCAAGCGCCGTCAAGCCAGATCGGGAATCCTACCGGGAACCGCCCAGTAACCCGCCCTCGGGCGTCACGCGGCGAACCTCGACCCGGAACTGCGGAATCTGCACCAGTTCCTCATCCACCGTCGAGTGCTTCGACGGCTTCTCGCCGTCGGGCAGCACGTCGATCGCGATTTCGCCCCGCTCCCCACGTCCGGGATGGTTGTACGCAAACGAGAGGCTCGCCTCGGCGGCATCGAACGCTTCGGGCGCGGCGCCGGGCTCGACCAGGCATTCCGTCCACGCCCAGCCGCCCCGCACCAGCGCCTCGGCCTCGGCCACCTGCTGCAACGGGTGCGGCAACGCCGCCCATCCCCGGTAGCATCCCCGCAGGTCGGCGGCGGGCCCGTCCCGGTGCACGAGCCGCGGCAGGTGCTCCGCCTTGAGGCGTCCCCAGTAGCGACCTTCGGGCATGTCCAGCAGCGTGGCCGCGAACCGGTGGCCGCCGAAGTGGGTGCAGCGCCACACCCGCACCGCGCCCGCCGTCTCCTCGGCGATCTGGCGCAGGCGGCGGTACACCGGATACCCGAACTTCGCGCAGCAGGCGTCCACCGCCCCGTGTGTGCACACCAGCAGGTCGCGCACGTCGCTTTCCGGCTGCCGCCACGCGTCGAGCACCAGCGCCGTCGGGTCGTCGGCCATGATCCGCAGCGCCGCGACCAGGTCCTCCTCCGGAATCAGGTACTCGTCGCGCGCGTAAGCCCGGAACGGCGCGTCCGGCAGGCGCAGGTCGATCACCCGGACGAACCCGGGCACGGACCACGCCTCATCCGGGGCCATCCCGATCAGGCCCCAGTCGTCGCCGGCGGCGTAGCGCTCTTCGACGAACGCCCGCAGCCCCGCCGGAATGCGCTTGCCCGCCAGCAGGTCGTACTCCCACGGCAGCGCCAGTTCGACGAGCATGTAGCGCGGGGTGGACCACGCCGAACCGGCCGGGTCCTCGCCGCCCGCCTCGGAGACGAGCGAGCAAAGCCGGAGCGCCGGTTCGGCCGGTGCGGACGGGGTTTCGACGACCACGGGGCGTGCTCCGGATGACGTAACGCGGCAGGCGGAGATATCCGATGAGTGCGGTCAGATATCTCCACCCTATCGCCGCGCCGCGTCGCGTGTCAAGGCCGCGGCCGCCGCACCGTCGCGGCTACCGCGGCCTTCCAATCCACCCCGTTGCTACCGGTCCGGCCAGTGCCGGATCACCACTCGCTCAGCCCCGACAGCAGCGTCGTCAGGCCGCCGTCCACGAGGATCGTCTGCCCGGTGATGTAGCCCGCGCCGTCCGAAGCGAGGAAGACCGCCAGCGGCGCGATGTCGTCCGGGCGCCCGACCCGCCCGGCCGGCAAACGCCGGCCCCACGCGGCGGGGTCGTAGTTCTCGAACCCGGCGTACCGCTCGACCTCGATGACGCCCGGCGCGATCGCGTTCACGCGGATGCCGCGCGGCCCCAGTTCCACCGCGCTCGCCCGCGTGAGTTGGTTGATCCCGCCCTTGCTGGATTCGTAGTGGGCGTGCTCCGGCGCGCCGCCGAACCCGTGGACGCTGCTGAGGTTGATGACGCAGCCGCCGGACCCCTGCGCGATCATCGCCCGGGCCGCCGCCTGCGTGCAGAGGAACGCGCCGCGCAGGTTGATCCCCAGCGTCTTGTCCCACTCCTCCGGCGTCATCTCCAGCAGCGGGTGCGGCTCGGTGATGCCGGCGTTGTTGACCATCACGTCGATGCGGCCGAACTCCGACACCGTGGCGTCAATCAGCGCCGTCACCTGCTCCGGGTCGCGAACGTCGCACGGGCGCACCAGCACCCGGCCGCCCTGCTCCCGCAACCCGGCGGCGATCCGCTCGCCGCGTTCGACGTTCGCGTGCGGCGCGATCGTCACCGCCGCGCCGGCGGCCACGTAGGCCGCGGCGATGCCCGCGCCGATCCCCGTGCCGCCCCCGGTGACGATGGCGACCTTGCCGGCAAGCGTGTCAGGCGTGAACACCCAATCCTCCTTCGGCCCGGCCGAGCCGGCCGGGCATCCTCCGTTCCGTTGCGGGCGGCAGCATCGCACCATCCGGACGCGATGGGAACCGCCCATCCGGCGAACCCGGGCGCTCTCGCGTTCACCATGCACGAGCGGTCGGTCTCGGCTGGTACGCTGCGACCATGCCGTTCGGGATGGACCCGCGAACGGCGGAAAGGAGTCGGGCGGTGGCGCGGATCGAAGGCCTGAAGCCGGAGGAGGCCGACGGGCCGATCGCGGCGACGTTCGCGGCGCAGACAAAACGGTGGGGCGCGCCGCTCCTCAACCACCTCGTGTACGCTCGCCGCCCGAGCATCTTCCGGGCGGCCCGCAGCATGTGGGGCGGGCTCGATGCCTCGGGCCTGCTCGATCCCCGGTTGGTCGCGCTGCTCAACCGCCGCGTCGCGATCCTCAACCGGTGCGAGTTCTGACAGGACATCAACGCTGCCGTCGGCAGCGATCTCGGCATCCCCGCCGCGAAAATCCTCGCGCTCGCCGATTGGGAGGCCAGCGACCTGTTCGACGAAATCGAACGGGCGGCGCTCGCCTTCGCCGACGCCATGACGATGACGGACCGCGACGTGGACGACACCCTGTTCGCCCGCCTGCGCCGGTGCTTCGACGACGATGCGCTAGTCGAACTCACCGCAACCATCGCCTGGGAAAACGCATCGAGCACGTTCAACCGCGCCCTGCGCATCCCCTCGCAGAACCTCTGGCGCCACCCGGAACGTGCATCCGAGCCCGAACGGCGCTGACGACGAGTTCTGCAATCGGCGCCGGTCCCGTTGCCGCGACCGAGTTTGAAGCCCGGCGGCGTTGTGCCGGGTACCGCCGGCGCCCACCGCGCGGTGGCCGTCTCGACTCCTGCTCGGCGGTCGTCGCCACGTCCGTGGTGCTTTGGGCCACCCTCCAGGTCACCGATTTCGACCGGTAGCCGGGAGAGACCCGGGCAGCGGCAGATCCTGCGTTGCCGCCGCCCGGTCAGGAGTGAATCTTCCCGCCGCCGGCCAGCATCTCCACGAAGGATACGATCCGCCGCGCCCGCGTTTCGGGCTTCTTCGCGGTGTGGACCCGGTGCAGGATCGCGTACCGGTTCGCGGAATCGAGCGCGGCGAAGGCGGTGGCCGCCGCCTCGTTGGCGTCCAGCACCGCGCGCAGGTCATCCGGAACGCCGATCGCGCTCTGCGGCTCGTAGGCCGCATCCCAGCGGCCGTCCGCTTGCGCGCGCTCGACCTCGCGCAGCCCGGCCGGGCGCATTTCCCCGCGCTCGATCAGCGCCAGCACCTTGTCCCGGTTGATCCGCGACCAGATGCTCTTCGGCCGGCGCGGCGTGAAGCGCTGCAACCAGAACCGGTCGTCCAGTTTGCGCTTCTGGCCGTCGATCCAGCCGAAGCAGAGGGCCACCTCCAGCGCCTCGGCGTAGGAGACGCCGGTCTCCCCCGAACCGGCTTTGGGGATCTTCAGCCAGACGCCGGCCGCGTCCGCGTGCGCGTCCTCCAGCCATTCGGCCCACGCGTCCCGCGATGCGAACCCTACGGTCGGGAGATCGTCTACGGCAGCCACGCGCATCCTTTCGCTTCGTTCACCAGATCGGCCCGGGGATCACGCCTTCCGGACCGGCCAGCGCACCGGTAGGTCGCTTTGGCGGTGGAAGTGGCGCACCAGCCGAATCGCCAGTCCCAGCAGCAGGAACAGGATCACCAGCGACAAGGCGAGATCGACCGCCGAAATCCCCGGCAACGGCTGGGTGACCAGCACCGACCGGACGCCCCAGATGCCGAGGATGAGACCGCCGACGCCGAGCACCAGATCGTCGATGGACCGGGTGGCCAGCGCGATGCCTCCCGAAACCGTGATCAGCAGCACCAGCAGCACCGAAAGCACCTTGATGTAATCCGGCCGCTGGAACTCCAGCGCCTCCACCAGCGGCAGCAAGTCGGGATCGGTCGCCGCCGTGACTTGCGCCGGATCGATGCGGTAAGGCGGCTGCATGACCAGCCCGGAATCCTGGTTCTGCAACGTGAAGACGAACTTTTCCTTGATCCGCTGCGGATCGACGGGCACCGTCTGGCCGGCCGCGTTCTTTGCGGTCGCCGCGAACCCGAGCCACAACTCGTAGGTGTCGAACGGGTACATGCTCGGCCGCCCGCGGATCGGCAGCGTCACCGATTCGCTGAACGCCAGATCCTCCGGCTGGAGCGTGATCGACGCCGATGGCGGCAACCCCCGGCGCTGGGCCGCGTTGTCGTCCAGCGCAAAGAGGGTGATCGTCACCGTCGCGCATTCGCCGGGGCACTCCCGGTTGCCGGATACCGCCAGCGTGGCGGTGCCGGCGGTTTCCGAAATCGAGACGATGGCGATGTTGTAGTAGTGGGCTTCCGACCCGTCGATCGCGGCCACGCCCGCCGGCACGATGGTGTTGGTGGCCAGGTCGTAGAGCGCGTCCTGCTGCTTGCCGAACAGTTCGACGACCATCGAACGGATCGCGAACGGCAGCGCCACCAGCACGATGGTCACGAGCAGCGCGGTCGCGAACAACCCGGCCCGGGGCCGCGTGATCTTCTTTTTCGGCGGTTCGTTCTCCGCGGCGGCGACGTCGGTTTCGTCGGCCATGCATCCCTCCCCGTTCGCCGTCACGGCGCCGAAGCGCGGACGGCGTCCATTCGTCGCGTCGCCACCGTGCCGCGAACCGGCCGGCCCTCGGGTGGGCGTTGGCCGCGCGCCGCTTCGGCTGGCGACTCTACCGGAGACCGGCCGTTCTGGACAGGAGCCCGGGTCGGTCGTCGAGCACGAACCCCAGGTCGCGGGCCTTCCGCACGGCATCCCGGCGTCCACTCGCGCCCAGTTTCGCGTACAGATTGCTGGCGTGCCGCTTCACCGTGAGCGGCGAGATCCGGAGTTCCTGCGCGATCTCCTTGTCGGTCAGCCGCCTGGCGAGTCCGTCCAGCACTTCGCGCTCGCGTTGCGACAGCGCGCCGCCGGGCAGGTCCGCCGGCTCCTGCCACCGCGCCGCCGCCGCATCGCGCCGGGCATCGGTCCGCCGGGCCGCCTCGACGAGCCCGGCGAGGAACGGCCCGGCCCCGAACCGGTCCGGGTGGCGCGAGAGCAGCCGCCCGACCGACGGCCCGGCGTCGAGCACCGCACGGACGAACCGTCCCGGCTCGGCGAGCGCGAGCATCCGGACGACCGCCTGCTCCGCGCCATCGGCATTCCCCGCCATATCGTGCGCCACCGCTTCCAGCGCGGCAGCCTCCACCGCCCGCTCGCGGACGAGGCGGACATCCGGGCGCAGGACGAGGTCCTGCACGTCCCGCAGGGCCAAGCCGGCCTGCTGCGGACCGCCCAGCGCCAACCGGATGCGCGCCCGCGTCAGGCCGGGACATTCGATGGACACGCCGATAACGGGCGCGGCATCGGCATCGTCCCCGGCGAACCAGCGGACCGCCGCCGCCAGGTTGCCGTCCAGCAGCGCCACCCGCGCACCGAACGACCGCGCCAGCAGGCCGCCGGGATCGTCGCGGCCAGACCCCGCCGTATCCCGCGCCACGATCGCCAGCGTCGGTTCGGCCTCCGCCCGGCGCCCCCGGGCGATGGACGCGAGGGCCGCGCCCATCGCCGCTTCCCGCCGCGTCTCGGCACCCACCACCGCGCCCGGCGCAAGCGCCGCCGCGAAGCAGGCGGCCGCTTCGTCCAGCCGGTTACGCTGGTAGCAGACCCGCCCCAGCCACACCATCCCGCGCGCGCTCGTCATCGGGCAGCGACGGGAGCGCCGGGCCAGGTTCGCCAGCCGACGGAGGGCCGCATCCGCCTCGTCGAGCCGCCCGGCGAGCGCGTGCGCGATGCCGGCGGCCAGCAACGGCGCGAGGTCCTCGGCGCCGCCGACTCCCGGCGCCGCCACCAGCGCCGCCGACACCACCGGCTCCACCTCGGCGGCGCGGTCCGTCAGCGCCCCGGCGATGGCGAGGTCCGGCAGCACCGCGGCGCGCACGGCGCCCCACGCGCCCGCGTCCGGCAGGAGGGCCAGGGCCGACAGCGCGGACGCCAGCGCCCCGGCAACGTCGCCGCGTTCCCGGCAGATGGCCGCTGCCAGCGCCATCGCATCACCGAGCGCCGCCGCGTTCGTCGGCCCGGTCCGGCTGAGGCGGGCCACGGCGCGCTCGACGGCGCTTTCGGCCTCCGGTGAGGAGCCGCGCAGGCAGGCGACCCGCGCCTCCGCCAGCCACAGACCCGGCCGCTCGTCGCGCACCACGGGCGGCAGCAGCGCCAGCCATCCCTCAACGACCGCCGCGTTCTCGTCGGCGAGGGCAGCCGGAACCGCCGCCTCGACGATCGCCGCCGCGCCGTCAGGATCGCCCGCCGCCAGCGCCTGCGCCACGGCCTCGGGAATCCTCCCTTCTGCCGCAAACCAGGCGCTGGCCGCTGGATGCAGCCGACGACGCAGGTCCCGTCCGGACGGCGATTCCCCCGCCGCCACGATCGCTTGCGCAAGCAACGGGTGGAGCCGGCATTCCGGCAATGCGCCGTCCCCGCACGCGACGAGGCCGGTCGTTGTCGCGACCGCGCGCAGCGCCTGCATCGCGTCCGCAACCCCGAGTTCCGCGCCGAGGCGATCGACCAGCGCCGGCGGCGCCGGGTCCGCGACCGCCGCGGCGGCGAGCGCGTGCCGCTGGTCCGCCGGCAGCGCCGGCACGACCTCCGAGCGCATCACC
>JAFAEX010000239.1 GCA_023423795.1 Chloroflexota bacterium
GCTTCCGCTGCCCGGCCTTCGAACCCGCGGCGATCCTCGGCCGCTCCCGCGTCGCCGCCCCGCTCCGCCCGGACGGCACCGCCGCGCTCCTACCCTACGGCACCTAACAACAGGTCCCTCCCCTACGGACAATTAGTACAATCTCCCTATCGGGTTAGAGATTATCCTGCTCCAGCGCTCTGGGTGGTCCATTCCGGAATCCTCTCGAACACGCGAACGCGACCCGCCGGTCCCAATCGGCAGGCCGCGTTCTGGACCGTAGGCGCTAGCGGTTGTCGAGGATCTTCTTCATCGCGAACGCGGCCATGCCGGCCATCGCCGCCTTCACCGCCGGGTTGTCGAAGAAGTCGTCCTGCTGCTGTTGCTGGGCCTGCGCCTCGGGCTGGTCGTTGCCGCCGCCGAAGAGGCCGCCGAACAGCCCGCCACCGCCACCCGCGTCCTGCTGGGCCGGCCGCTCCTTCATGAAGGTCTGGGTGGCCTGGGCGAGCACGTCGGGATCGTCGTCATCGTCGTCGCGCTCGAACCCGCGCGCGTTGCGCTGGCGCATCGCCTTCCGGTACTCGCGGCGCTGCTCCGGCGACATCCGCCGGAACGCCTCGCGGGCGGCATCGCGCATGTCGTCGTCGCCGACGGACTCGCTCGCCCGCCGGAAGTTGGCGAGCACCTCGTCCCGTTCCAGCCCCTCGTGCGGCTGGCCCTGTTCGTAGCGGCTGACGAAATCCTTCGCCTGCGACCGCACGCGGTCGCCGTCCGGGCCGCCGAACAGGCCGCCGAGCATGCTGTCCACCATCGTCTGGCCTCCTCCTGTGTTCACGGGCCGGCCTCGAGTCCTCGTTGGCGCAGCGGACGACCCGATTCCTACCGATGCAGGGAACGTGCCGCGGCCTCCGCGCGGGTGGCGCGGTCGAACACGCGGCGCAGGATGGCGATCGTCGAGGCATAGGTCGAGTCCATGCCGTAGTAGGACATGCCACGCGCGCCGAGGGTCTGGGCGCGGGTGTACGGCGTATCCGATGCGTAGTGGATGATGCCGAGGTCGAACATGTTCGGCAGGTGGGTGTGCAGGTTGATCGCTTCCTCCACCGGGTAACGGCGCAGGAACAGGTCCTCGTAGATGGCGTTGAGGTACGGCCCGGCTTCCATTTCGACGACGGTGAAGTTCTCCCGGTAGAAGAAGTCGAGATACCCCTGGTTCTGGAGGTACGTGCCCTTGACCGTGACCGCCTTCTGGTTGTCGAGCGCCGCGCCGTAGACGAGGAACGGCGCAATGTCGGCATAGGAGAAGCAATTGCCGAACCAGTACGTGTTGCCGGAGTGCTCGTCGTAGACCACGTTGGAGATCATCACGTCGCCGATGCGGCCGTTGAGCGTGGCGGCCTTGCCGAGGATGTAGACGCCCCGGAGTTGATCTGTGCTCATCCCCACCTGGGTCATGATGTTGTAGGCGGCCAACCCCAGCGGATAGTTGACGTTGACGATGATCGCGTCGGACTCGCGCGGATCGAGGCGGTCGCCGCCGTCCGCCGTCAGGCGCGGATCGAACAGCGCCGGGTCGAGTTTCGCCAGTTCGATGATCTGGATGCCGACGTCGATCGAACCGGCGGGGTCGAGGTGGTGGATGCCGACCGCGCGCTCCTCCTCGGCCCGCAGCGCCCGGTCGCGGGCGCGATTGCGTCCGGCGAAGAAGGACCGGGCCACGAAGTACATCAGGTTGTCCCACGACGACCGGCTCTCGCCCGCTTCGAGGCGTTCGAGTTCCGTCCGAACCTCCTCGTCGCCTGCCGTTCGGATGTGGTCGATCAGCGCGTCGCGCCGGCTCCGGGAGGTGCCGGAGAGGACATTGACGATCGAATGGGTGTTGGAGGAGATGAAGTAGACCGGCCGGTCGGCAAGCCCGAGGTCGCCCAGCAGGCGGGCGGCCGGCGACCACCACTGGCGGGTCGAGCGCGCATAGCCGAGGTGGCTGCCGCCGAGCATCCGCAGGGTGTAGCGCTTGCGCTCGGTGGCGATCTTGCGCAGGTTGTCCACCGCGCGGTCGCCCCACGCGCCCAGCAGCCGCGCCCAGTCGCTGGGCTGGATCAGCAGGCGGGTGCGGATCTTCTCCATCGTCTCCGCATCGGGCGGCGCGTCCGGCGTGGCGGCGCGCAGGGCCGCCACCAACTCCCGGTCGGACCGCAGGAGCCGGTGCATCTTGGTCCATTCGAGTTGATACGCGACGATGGTCGGCACCAGGTCGTCGAGGTCCGACGCCGACGCGATGTAGGCGGCGAGGGTCTCGTCGCGGTCGAACAGCCAGCGGCGGCGGCGGCCCGGGGCGGAAACGACCTCCCAGCCGTCGGTATGGATGCCGGCATGGGAGAAGGCGCGCGCCGACTGGCCGAGCACGATGTGCACGACATCGACGATGACCGACGGCAGCCGCATCGTCGAATAGATGAACGCGTTGAGGTCCGGTTCCCGCTCCGGCGCGCCGGCGTGCAGCGAGGCGGCGGCGGTCAGGTGCGCCGGTTCGAGGCTGGACACGCCGATCGCGCCGGAACTCTGGAGCAGCGTGGTGTAGGTGCGGACGTAAAGATCGACCTCGCGCTTGCCGGCGACCGCGCCGCCCTGCCCGAGCTGGGGCAGCACCGCCGGTTCGCCACGCAGTTTCCCGCCCTGCTCCGGCGTCGCGTCGCGCCCCTGGCGATCGGCCGTCCGCTCCATTTGTCCGCTGCCTCCCTGCTGAACCGGATCGAAGGTTCTTGGGAGTATACGGAAGCACTCGCCGGGGCGTGCTGGATCGGCGTGAAGCCGCGGCCGTGCAACGAGCACCGAGCCCGCGCCCGTCATCTCGAGCCCGCACCCGTCATCCTGCTTCTACCCACCGTCATCCCGAGCCTGTCGAGGGATCTCGTTCAATCCTGGATCGGGGTAACGACGAGATCCCTCGACAGGCTCGGGATGACGGGTGCGGGCGCGGCGCGCTCGCCGCGCTGCGCCCTCAGGCAGCGCGAACCGGCCGCACGCCGCACCAGCGGGCGATGGCCTCGGCGACCGTGGCCGTCGCGCCGGCGAGGTCGTCGAGCACGATGTACTCGTCCGGCGCGTGGGCCAGGCGGACGTCCCCCGCCCCGTACATCGCGCACGGGATGCCGCCGGCGAGCACGTAATGGCGCAGGTCCGCGCCGTAGGTCGCGCCCTCGATCGAGACGGCCTCGCCGGTGGTGGCGCGGTGGGCGGCGGCGAGCGCCTGCACCAGCGGTTCGTCGGCATCGATGCCGGCGGCGGCGAACTGGCCGTCCAGCCACTCGACGATGGGTGGGTGCTCGGCCAGCCACGGGTCGGCTGCCGCGATCGCGGCCACTTCGGCGAGGAACTCGGCCTTGAATCCGTCCAGCGTCTCGCCGGGGACCATGCCGGCGCGCCCCTCGGCGACGAGCCATTCGGGGACGGAGGACGGCCACGAGCCGGACCGCAGCGTGCCGACGTTGATGGGGATCTTGTTGGCGAACCCGGCGTACATCGGGTGGTCGATCTCGCGGTTGCGCCGGGCCTCGAACTCCAGCAGGCCGCGGTGGAGGACGGCCCACGACTCGATGGCGCTGTGGCCCTCGTCGCGCACGCAGGCGTGGGCCGAGCGGCCGGCGAGGGTGATGCGGAACATCAGGGAGCCGCCCTGCGCCGGGATAATAGCGCGCCGCGTCGGCTCGGTGATGATCGCGCCGTCCGCGCCGGGGCCGCGCAGGACGGCGGACAGCGCGCCCGCGCCGCCGTCCTCCTCCGAAATGACGCTGTGCAGGATGACGTCGCCGAGCGGTTCGAGCCCGGCTTCGCGCAGGGCCAGCAGCGCGAACAGGTTGGTCGCGAGGCCGCCCTTCATGTCGCAGGAGCCACGCCCGTAGAGTGCGCCATCGACGATCTCGCCGCCGAGCGGATCGTGCGTCCACTGCGCGCGGTCCCCCACTTCCACGGTGTCGATGTGGGCACAGAGGATGAGCGACCGCCCGCCGCCCACACCCGGCAACCGCCCGACCACGTTCGGCCGCCCCGCGTAGTCGGGAACGGCGGTGACGTGTTCGACCCAGTCGGCGAGCGCGGCCACCTCGGGCTCCCAGACGTCAGTCTCCAGCCCTTCGGCCCGGAACCGGTCGGCGATCAGGGCCTGCACCGCGCCTTCGTCGCCGGTCTGGCTGGGCGTGCGCACGAGGTCTTGCAGGAAGGCGGTCATCGCCGGCCGCAGCGATGCGACCGCCGCCGCGATCCGGGCTGCCCGCTCCTGCTCGTCCACCTGCGCCGTCGGCGTTTCCGGGTTCCCGCTCATCTAGGCATTCGCTCCGTTCACGATTCGTCCCGTCCCGCGGCCGGTTCGCCTCGGGAGTCCGGTTGACCTTCGATTGGCCGGGCCGACAGCGCGACCAGGTCGGCCCGCATCCCATCGGTGGTGAAATCGTCCCACAGCGCGCGGAAGCGCCGGTAGCGCTCCGCCCGCCCGTCGTGTTCCCGCGCCAGCAGGGCGACCAGCCCGCGGCGGGGGTCGTCCGGCGGCGGCCGGAGGGCGGACGCTGCGACGGCCTGACGTTCGATCGCATCGGCGAACCGCAGCGCATGGGCCATGTCCGACGCCTGCTCGCCGGCAAGGCTCGCCAGTTCGTCCTCGATCAGCGCGATGCGGACGTCGTGGTCGTGGAATTCGCCCAGTTCCTCCTGCACCGCCTTCACCCGTTCGATCTGGACCGCGCCCGCCGCTCCGAACGCGCCGCGGAACAGTTCGAGGGTGTAGCGCAGCCGTTTGGCGGCGATGCGCAGTTCGTGCAGGGCCTCGCCTGCGTCCTCGCGAACGGCGGCGGGGGTCCACGAATAGAACTCGGCGACGCGCACCGCGAGGATTCGACGGGCGTTCGCCGTGAGGTTGCCGCCGGGTTCGATGTCCGGGACGGACCAGGCTTTCGTCATGCAGCATCATCCTCCGGCGCGCGGCCGGCGGCGATTGCCAGCAATTCGGCCGGGACCGCCGCTGCCGGGCCGAACCGGCGCTCCGTCTCCCCCGGCAGGCTGCCGCCGACGACGCCGAGGATGAACGCCTCCATCGCGGCCCGGGCGGTGGTCCGCTCGGCCTCGACCCGGTCGATCAACCGCTGGATGCCGGGGCGCTCGGCCACCGGGGCGGCGTCCCGCTCGGCCGCCAGCGCGGCGGCCAGCACGTCGCGGTCGCGGACCTCCCCGAGGGCGCGGGTGATCTCCTTCGCGGACCGGTGCAGCGGCTTGTACCAGCCAGCCGGAAAGCACTCGACAGCGACGTCCATCGCCGCCCGCAACCGGCGAGAGGCGACGCGAACGTCGTGTACGCCCTCGATATCTTCGCCCGCGAGCGCCGCCGGCATCGTGGCCCAGAGGACGCCCCAGCGCTCGCCGATCAGCAGGCGCATCTCGGCGGCAAAGGTGTTCGCGCTCTCGTCCGGGCGTTTCCGGCGTTTCCGTGCCACCGCGTCTCCCCGCCCCTACCGGCCGAGCGGGGCATCGCCCGCCGCGTCGATTGCGCCGAACGCTTCGAGGAGCAGCCCGCGCCGGATGCCGCTGCGGGCGGCGACCACCGTGCCGGGCGAGGTAAGGTCGGCCACCGCCCCGGCGATCGCTGCCCCGGCGGGCAGCACCCGGGCCCGGGCTTCGGCGATGCCGAGTTCAACCGCCAGGTCGGCGGCAGGAACCGTTTCGAATTGGCCGAGGACACGGTCGATGCCGGCCGAAGACAACTCCCCGGCGCGCTCCGCCAGGACCCCGACGTACTCGCCGGTGCCGCCGACGAGGACGAGGCGGACGGCATCCCCCGCCGGGAGGACGCCAAGCGCCGGTTCGGCCGACATGGCAGCGCGGGCGGCGATGCGGCAGGCGCCGAGTTCGGCGGCCGTCGGCGGGTCGGCGACCACGAAGCGGTCGGTATAGCGCCCGGAGCCGATGGGAACCGAGCGGGAGCGGTCCACGCGCCCGTCGATGGCCACGATGATCTCGCTGCTCGCGCCGCCGATGTCGGCGACGACGATGGTTCCGCCGCGGTCGATCGTCGCGTCGAGGCCGGCGAAGGTGAGGGCCGCTTCCCGGTTGCCGTCGATGGTCGCGACCTCGATGCCGGTCTCGGCGCGCACCCGGTCGAGAAAGGCCTGGCCGTTGGCGGCAGCGCGCACGGCCTCGGTGGCGACGGCGACCGCGCGGGTCGCGCCAAGATCGCGGGCTATGCCGGCGAACCGCGACAGCGTGGCGAGTGCGGCGTCGATGCGGTCATCCGCGAGGCGGCCGGTTTCGTCCAGCCCCTTGCCGAGTCGCACGGTTTCGAGATCCCACGCGAACTCTTCGACCGCGCCACCGGGCGTGCGGCGAGCGACCGAGAGTTTGATCGAGTTGGAGCCGAGGTCGATCGCGGCGATCGCCTCGGCCGGTTCGTGCGCGCGCTCGTGCGCCATGCGATCTTCCCCCAGTGGGATAGGCTCGCCGCCGACGACCAGAACGGGTGGGAGCGTAGCAGACCGCCGCCCGGCAGCGGCGGCGCGGTCGCGCCGAGGAGGAAGGGAAACATGCACACGCCGGACGACGTGACGCAGGCCGTGGCGCGCGCCGCCCGGGCCGAACGGCGGTTGCTCGACCGCGAACGCCGGGCGGAACGGGACCTCGACGAGGCCGAACGGCGGCTGTCAGCCGAGCAGGAGCGGCTGGCCCGTGCCAAGCGCCGGGTCGAGAAGCGCCAGGCCGCGGTGGCGAAAGCCGCCGAAAAACTCCACCAGCGCCGGGCGGAGCGGGCAGCCGGCCCATCCCCGGAGGCCGCGAACGACGCGGCGTGACCCCGTCCCCTCGTTGGTGCAGCAACCGATCCCTCTTCGTCGCTCGGTACCCCTATTGACTATGCCCAAACGTCATTCCGAGCCTGTCGAGGGATCTCGTTGCCTCCCTGCGTGGAAGAGCGGCGGATTCTTCGACGGGCTCGGGATGACGCCCGGGTTGGGTCTGCGGCGAACGCCGAAACGACATCCGGATGATCCTCCGCGCCGTCGCCACTCGCCGCGGGCAACCAGTCGGCTCGGCTCCACCATGCACGGTGAGGCTGTGGCGGGTCTTGCGACACACCATTTATTCGGCATTTATTCGGCATTTATTCGATCGTGGAACGCCGCATACGTACGCGCAGATTCGGCCGACACGGAGTTTCTTCGCGGCCCCTCCCAGCCTCTAGGCATGGACCGCCGTCCCAGATGCATCCGCCCCGTTTCGCGCTCGTGGGTGGCAGGGGGCCGCCGAAGAAACCCGGTTTCCGCACGGTCATGGGAAAACCGCCGCCGAATAAACGGCGAAAAAATACCGAATAAACACCGAATAAACTCTCGCGGAGCCCGGTGCGGAACATGCCCGATCGCCACCGCATCGCCCGTCCGAAACGCCCCTCCGACCGAAGGCGGGCGTCCGGCGCCGATCGTCGCACGGGCATTCGAACCGGCAGCGAACGGCCGGGCACTGTCACGTGATGGCGTACGGCATCGCCAAGGAAGGCGTCGCCGTTCACCATGCGCGGTCGGTGGCCAGTATGCCCGCCTACCCGGTGGCGGCGAGGCGATCGACGGACGACCAGAAGCGGTCGAGCAGGTTCACCTGCTCGCCGGCGGTCATGCGGCGCGGCTGGTGGAAATCCTCGATCTCGGTGCCGTGGATGCGCAGCCCGGCGACCTCGCCACCGCGGATGACGACCTCCAGCGCGTACCCGGAGCGGACCTCGACGCCCCACATCTGATCGATGATGAAGTTGCCCGGCGAGTAGACGATCGGCCGCCCGTTCCAGAACTCCATCCCCTGGATGACGTGCGGGTGGTTGGTGACCACCATCGTCGCTCCGGCGTCGATGGCGGCGCGCGCGCCGTTGGCGGCCCACGCAGGCGGGATCGCGACGTACTCCGCGCCCATGTGGAAATACGGAATGACCACGTCGGCGACCTCGCTGGCTGCGCCGATGTCGGCGAGGAACTGGGCCGCAACGTACGGGTTCGTGCCGGCCCGGTCGGCGGTCGCGCCGGCGTCGAAATCGACAACGCCGTTCACGACGCCGGGTTCCACCTCGTAGTTGGCGGTCACGCCGTCGATGCCGAGCCACGCGATGCGGACGCCGTTGACCTCGGTGATCCACGGCGCGCGGGCCTGCGCGAGGTCGTAGCCCGCGCCGAAGAACGGCAGGCCGCGGGCGTCGAGGGCCGCCATCGTGTCGAGCAGCCCCTGCACGCCCCAGCCTTCCTCGTTCCAGACGGCGTGGTTGTTGGCGAGGGTCACGGCGTCGATGCCGGCCAGTTCGAACCCGTCCAGCATGGCGGTGTTGGAGACGAAACTGAAGGCGTTGGGATCGGCCGGCTGCGGCAGCGTGTCGGAGAGGTTGCCTTCGAGGTTGGCGACCGTCAGGTCCATGTTCCGCAGCAGCGGCGCGACCCGGCGAAACGGGCGGGTGAAGTCGCCGTGGTCGCGCATCTTGGCGTGCACGTTGCGGCCGGGCACGATGTCGCCGACGACGCCGATGCGGACCGCCGGTTCGTTCCCGCTCAGCAGGGGATCGACGCCGCCGACCGACAGCACCTGCACGTCCGCGCCGACCAGTTCGAGCGGCACGATGGCGACCGCACCCCGCCGCGAGCGCAGGGCATCCGCCAACGCGGCGCGGTCGGGCAACGCATCCGGCGCGCCGACGTTCGGGCCGCCCGCACCGGCCAGCGCGAGAACCTCGACCGGCAGCGAGAACGGCGCGCCGAGTGCGCGCCAGTCGCGGATGTCGCCGGCCAGCAACCGGGCCGGTTCGCCGGGACCGACCCCGGCCAGCGGCAGCCGCGGCGAGGCGACCAGTGCCCAGCCGTCGGCGAGCGCGTCGGCGACGGTCAGCGATGCCGGCGCGGGCGTGGCGGGCGCGGGCGTCGCCGGCGGCGGGGTGATC
>JAFAEX010000272.1 GCA_023423795.1 Chloroflexota bacterium
GTAGGGGAGGGACCTGTGCCCTCCCGCCGTGATCGCTAGCGGACACGGGAGGGCACAGGTCCCTCCCCTGCGAACGATGGGCCGGAGAAGCGGCAACGGCTGTCCGGAACCCGTATCGCCTGTCGTCGCCGGTCGCCTCTGTGGCATCACGGCGGACCCCGGAAAGCAAAGGCTTGGCAACCGGCATGCGTTTACCGGGATACGACCCGCCCGTCACCCAGCCCCGGAGCCCCGCCATGACCAACGTCTTCGCCGCCGTCGGCTCCCACCGCGACGACCCGACCCTCCTCCTGCTGCTCGGCACCGACGGCATGCACTACGCCCAGCCGCTGCCGGACGGCGACCCGGCCCCGGTCGATCCCGCGACCGACGATTGGGTGGTGGACGAGGAGGTGCCCAGGCCGGAGGACATCGCGACGTAGCGCGTCGCTTCGGCGTTTCGGCACGATCCGCTCGACCCGCTTATCCCGGCGCCGCTCCCGCATCGCCCGCCAGTCGCGACCGCGCTGCGCGCAGGAGCGCCGCCTGCTCTTCCGGCATCGCGTAGCCGAGTTGCGCCTCCGTCCACGGGCGGCCGTGGCCGAGTCCGCCGGCGATTTCGCCCATCGCGTAGGCGGCGCGGGCGACGTCGGTGTTCCGCGGCAGGCCGAGCGCCTTCGCGATTGCCGCCCCGTCGGCGCGCTGCCCGGGCCGGTCGATCAGGAAATCGAGCACCACCCGCGCCGCCGGGTCATCGACCGCGCGGTAGAAGGCGAGCGCGCCCGCCTCGTCGTCCAGTCCGAGCCCCTTCATGCGCGCCTCCCGCTTGCGCTGCCGCGACGCCGTGCGGGCGCGATTGCGGGCGGCAGTTTCCTGCCCGCATCGTCCCGTGGTCCGCCCATTGTGCCCGCTCCGGCCGGCGTTCGCCGGGGCAAGCGTTGCGTCGTCTGCTCGCCAGCCCGCCCCGGTCGGCAGCAACCGACCGGGCCGCTATGGTGACGAAACGACCCGCGCTCAGGCACCGACAATCCCCGTGGCATTGTTAGCCAGACTGATTGCCGCGCTGCCCGTTGACAGCCCAACCGCCGTTTCTTACAGTGCCACTGTTCGTCTTCTCGACACGATCCGCGAGCACAGCCCATCCGCACGCGAACCGCCAAGGTTGGGGGCCGAGCGGTTCGCGGCGCCATTGCCGGGAAGCGACGCGGGCTCGCCGTTCGGGCCCGAACCCGGCCGATGGGCCGCCAATCGACGCCGGCCGCGCGGAAGCGGTCCGGCGATCCTGCACGAGTTCACCGGACCCCGGCGGGCACCGACGGCCGCGCCGGAGCGAGCGAACGCGCCAGGGAGGGCACGATGGCCGCACGAACGACGTTGACCCGCCGCGGAATGATGCAGATGCTCGGCCTCGGGGCCGGGGCCGCTGCCACGCCGTGGCTCTTCGCCCGCTCGGCCGCCGCGCAGGAGGGCACCCCGGAAGCCTGCGCCGCGCCCGGCGAGGGGCAGGCCGGCGGACGGCTTACCGTCGGCCAGATCGCGGACTTCACGACCTTCGACCCCTTCCTGCTGCTGTTCGTCAACTACCCGCTCCAGCACCAACTCTTCGACCGGCTGATCGCGATGGACCACAACCTCGAGGTCCAGCCCAGCCTCGCCGAATCGTGGGAGATCTCCGAGGACGGCACGCAGATCACCTTCACCCTGCGTTCCGGGGTGACGTTCCACAACGGGCGGGAACTGGAGGCGACCGACGTGGTCGCCAACATCGAGCGCGCCCGCGTCGAGGAGACCGGCGGCAACATCTTCGCCAAGGTGCAAACCGTCGAAACGGTGGAGGCGGCCGATGCCTCGACCGTCGTCGTCACCTTCTCCGCGCCGACCCCGAACATGCTCGACATCTTCGATTCCATCAGCATCATCGCGCCGGAAGCCTTCGAAACCATCCAGAACCAGCCCATCGGCACGGGACCGTTCACGCTGAAGGAGTGGATCCCCGGCGATCAGATCGTTTTCGCGAAGTACGAGAACTACTGGCGCGAAGGGCTGCCCTACCTCGACGAGGTGGTCATCAAGCCGTTCGCCGACGGCGAAACGCTGACGCTGGCCCTCGAATCCGGCCAGATCGACGCGGCGATCTCGCTGCCCTACACCAACGCCCAGCGCCTCGGCGAAAGCGCCGACGTCGTGCTGGAGCGCGGGCAGGAGGGCGCGCTGCTTTACGTGCTGGTGATCAACCCGCCCGACGCCAGCCAGGAGCAGACCCCGCTCTCCAACAACCTCGTGCGGCAGGCGATCAACCACGCGCTCAACCGGCAGGCGATCGTCGATCAAGCGCTCTTCGGCGTCGGCAGCGCGACGGCGGTGGCCTTCCCCGCCACCTCTCCGGCGTTCTTCGAGGAGCAGACCGAGCGCTTCCCGTTCGACCTCGACCGGGCGCGCGAACTGTTGGCCGAGGCGGGCTACGCCGACGGTTTCGCGATGGAGATCCTCGCCCCGACCTCGTTCCCCGAATCGGCCAGCATGGGCCAGATCCTCGCCGCCGACCTCGCCCAGATCGGGATCACCGCCAAGATCACCCCGATGGAGGCGGCGGTCTGGACGCCGCGCCTGATGGCCGGCGACTACCAGGCGACGTTCACCTTCATCGGCCGCAGCCACAAGGACCCGCTCGGCCTGTTCGACAACAGCCCGTTCCGCATCAGCAACAGCCCCGTCTGGCCGGAGGGCGACTTCCCCGAGGGCTACGCCGAGGCCATCACCGGCGCCGGCGAAACGGTCGATCCCGAGGCGCGCGCCGAACACTTCCGCGCCGTCAACGAGATCATGCTGGAGCAGAGCATCCAGATCCCGATCTCGTGGAAGTACACCCTCTTCGGCTGGCGCTCCGACGTCCACGGCATCGACTGGAGCCCGGACGACGAGATCAAACTCGGCGCGGCCTGGAAGGGTGAATGCTAGCTCGCCTTCTCGCGGCCGCATCGGGCGTCTCCAGCATCGTCATCCCGAGCTTGTCGAGGGATCTCGTCGTCGTTCGATCGTGGGAGCGGACGAGATCCCTCGACAAGCTCGGGATGACGATGGCGGACCCCGCGCCTCACGCGCTCGATCGAGCCGGCGAGTGGCTGTTGGCGTGAAGGTGGTGGCGGCCGTCATGTTCCGCAGCCGCCCGCTCTGGGTTTTAGCCCCGGACGGGCTTCGGTGCTGACTACGCCCGAAAGGCAACGATGCAACGCTACATCGCGCGCCGGTTGCTGCAAGCGATCCCCACCGTGCTGCTGGCGTCGGTCGTCGTCTTCCTGATGATCTACCTCATCCCCGGCGACCCCGCCTCGGTCATCCTCGGTCCCAACGCCTTCCCGGCCCAGATCGAGGCGATGAAGCAGGAGATGGGGCTGGACGAGCCGCTGCCGGTCCAGTACCTGATCTGGCTCGGCAAGGTGCTGCGCGGCGACCTCGGGGAATCGTTCATCAACGGCTTCCCGGTTTCGCAACTGCTGGCCCGGCGGCTCGCCGCCACCGCGCAACTCACCGTCGCCGCGCTGCTGCTGGCGACCATCGGCGCCTTCGTCGTCGGCGTCGTTTCGGTCATGTTCCGCGGCCGCCTGCTCGGGCGGCTGGCGACGTGGTGGCTGGCGCTGTCCTACGCGGTGCCGACCTTCTGGCTCGGCGTGCTGCTCATCATCCTGTTCAGCGTGCAGTTGAAGTGGCTGCCGCCGACCGGGTACGCCTCGTTCGTCGAGGACCCGGCGCAGGGCTGGCGCTACCTCCTGCTGCCGGCGGTCACGCTGGCGGTCTACACCAGTTCGGTGCTGGCCCGCTTCCTCCGCAGTTCGCTGCTGGAAGTCATCGGGCAGGATTTCGTCCGCACCGCGCAGGCGAAAGGGCTGCCGGAGCGGCTAGTCTTCCTTCGCCACGCCCTGAAGAACGCATTGATCCCGGTCGTCACTGTGCTGGGCGTCCAGTTCGGCACGCTGCTCGGCGGCGCGGTCGTCACCGAAGCCGTTTTCGACTGGCCGGGTGTCGGCCAGATGCTGCTCAACGCGATCCGCGTGCGGGATTACACCGTGGTGCAGGGCACCGTGCTGTTCCTGGTCGTGGTCTTCGTGGTGATCAACCTGCTGACGGACATCGCCTATGGCGTCATCGATCCCCGCATCCGCTACGACTAGCGCGCCCGCCGTGCCCGGCGCGCTGTCCCGGCGGCGCGAGCGGGGCCGGCTGGCGCGGATCGGCCGCAGCCGCCTCGCGGCGGTCGGCGCGGCCATCGTGATCGGGCTGGCGCTGCTGGCGCTGGCCGCGCCGCTGGTCGCGCCGTATGACCCGCTGGCCACCGTGCCCGGGCAGCAGTTCCGCCCGCCGTCCGTCGAGCACCCGTTCGGCACCGACCAGTTCGGGCGCGACATCCTCAGCCGGACGATCTGGGGCGGGCGCACGTCCCTGGCGGTCGCCGGGGTCGCCGTCGCCATCGCCGCGTTGATCGGGTTCCCGCTCGGGCTGCTGGCCGGCTACTTCGACCGCGGGCCGGTCAACGCCGTCGTCATGCGGCTGACCGACATGCTGCTAGCCTTCCCGCCGATCCTGCTGGCGATGGTCGTCGTCGCCATCCTTGGCCCCGGTTCGCGCTCGGTGACGGTCTCGATCGCCATCGTCAGCATCCCGCCGCTGACCCGGCTGGCGCGGGCGGCCATGCTGGCGCAATCCGGCGCCGACTACGTCACCGCCACCCGCACCGTGGGCGCGGCCGACCGCTACATCATCTTCCGCGCGATCCTGCCGAACTGCCTGCCGCCCATCCTCGTGCAGGTCGCCCTCGCCGCGGGCACCGCGATCCTGCTGGAAGCGGCGCTCTCGTTCCTCGGGTTGGGCACGCAGCCGCCCACCCCCTCCTGGGGCTCGATGCTCTACGACGCCCGCTCCGTGCTCTCCCACGCCCCGTGGTACGGTATCTTCCCCGGCGTTTTCATCACCCTGCTGATTTTCGGCCTCGATTCCCTCTCCGCCGGTCTCCGCGACGCGCTGGACCCGAGCCACCGGGGGTAGGACCGCGCTTGCCGGCGACAATTCGGGTCATCCCGCGCGGCGGGGACCCGGCCCTGAAGGACCGGGCTGAAGAGGAAAGCACCCTGAAGGGCGCTACGAATACCCGTCGTCGGGGCGCTTCGGCGTCCTTGCCGTTCTCAGCCCGGTCCTTCAGGGCCGGGTTCCCTCTCCTGCCCCACGCTCGGCCACAACCCTGCCCGCCGCCGGTGGCAGGTGAGGTAGGCGAACCGCCCGCCGAACGCCCGTGTTCCCCGCCGCGCGCCTTTCGGCAGGAGCACCACCTGACCGGCCTTCAGCAGCGCCGCCGTCCCGTCGATGGTGATGATCCCCTGGCCGGCGACGCCCACCAGCAGCACGTCGAGGTCGGCGTTCACGTGCTCCGCCACGCCGTCGCCGTCGTCGAAGACGAGCAGGTTGGCGTTCAGGTCCTCGCTGGCCAGCGTCCACGCCGGGCCGGGCGATGAAGCCGCTTCCGCGATCGCGGTCAGATCGGCCGCCGTGGCCGACGGCGCGCCTCCTTCGCCCGCCTCGTCCTCCAGCATGTGCGCCCAGCACGGCGGGTCGCCGCCGAGCGGTTCGTCGATGGGAGCCATGGACCGTCCCTTCCCGGGCCGCGCCGCATCATCGCCCCGGCCCGCCGTACGGATGCTGCCGCGGCGGCATCCGCTCAAACGCCCTCGACGATGGTAAGGAAGTTCGTCCGCGCGTGCCGCTGCCGGATCGGCAGGATCGCCTGATACTCCGGCGAGGCGTGCCACGTCCGCGCCGCGTCCGCCGAGGCGAACTCCAGCACGACCACGCGCTGCGGGTTCCAGTCGCCTTCGACCGTTTCGGCCGCCCCGCCGCGCACGACGAAGCGCCCGCCGTAGCGCTCCAGCGTCGCCGGCACCTGCGCGGTGTACTCCCGGTACGCGTCCGGGTCGTGCACCTCGACATCGACGATCACGTACGCCGCCATCGCCTCGCCTCCTCCCCGCCGCCGCCGCCGGGGTTCGCCATCGCGCGCCCGCTACGGGGTGAAGAACCGATAGTAGTCGTTGCCGCCGAGCCAGCGCGCCCGCAGCGCCTCGCCCTCGACGATCGTGGCGAAGACGAGCCGGTCGGTGGCGTCCTCGCCTCCCACGCGGAAGGCCTCGCCGTCCGGCGTTAGCGCCCGCTCGTGGCCGGAGGGGTAGACCAGCACCACGTCGCCCCGGCGCAGCACGACCCGGAACGACGGCGACCACGGGTTGTAGCACCGGTAGTGCCCCGGATACGCCGCCCACTCCGCCGGATGCTCCGCTACCGGCGCGAGGTTGTGCCCGTCCCGCGCCCACACGTCGGGTCCGTGGACGACCTCGACCACCTCGCTCGCCTCGTTCCGCCCGAAGCGCACGAGGAAATGCGCGAACGCCGGGTGGTCGGCGACGAACCCGTCCGGGATCGCGCGCTGGATCGGCGCGACCAGCGGCACGATCTCGCCGTTGCGGCGCATCGTCAACCGCTCGCCGTCCGCTTCCACGACGATCTCGCCGGCGTCGCCCCGGTACGTGCCCGCGTAGTCCACGATTGGCGGCGCATCCGGCAACCCCGGCAACGCGGGCAATGCATCGCCGGCGCGCGCCGCGACGATGGAGCGCAGCACGAAGCGCGCGATGTCCTCCACCCCGACGATCCCGTTCGTCAGCATCACGACGCCGACGCCGCTCTCGGGGCCGCCGGTCATCGTCGAGAGGTAGCCGACCATGCCGCCGTCGTGCCCGAGCGAGCGCCAGCCGTCCTGTTCGGCGGTCTCCAGCCCGTAGCCGTAGGTCGCGCCGGGGCTCGATTCCGCGTGCGGCGCGATCATCCGGGCGAACGATTCGGCGGACATGATCCGCCCGTTCGGCCCGGTCCCGTCGTTGAGGGTCGTTCGCAGCCATTGGGCGAGATCCGCCGCCGTGGCCGCGATGCAGCCGTCCCCGGTGTTGGTTTCCAGCCACGTCGCCGGGACCAGCCCGTGCTCCGGCAACCACGGCCGGTCGTCGTGGAACGGGGCGTAGCCGACCGCCAGCCGCCGCCGCGTCTCGTGCACGATCTCCCCGGACGATGCGTCCATCCCCAGCGGCGCGAGCAGCCGCTCCCGCACGACCTCGGCGTACGGTTTGCCCGTAACTGCTTCGATCACCAGCCCGAGCGCCTTGTACCCCGCGTTCGAGTAGTGCCAGCGCCCGCCCGGCGGCACGGTCTGGGTGTGGCGCAGCGCCCAAACCTCGTAGCGCGGGTCCAGCGAAACGTCGCTGCCGCCGACGATGCCGCCGGTGTGCGTCAACAGGTGGTGCAGGGTGATCGGGTGTTCCGGGTCGCCGGCGGCGAACCACGTTAGGTAGTCGGAAACCGGCGCGTCGATATCGACAACGCCTTCCTCGGCGAGTTGGAGCAGCACGGCGGCGGTGAACGACTTGCCGATCGAGCCGATTTCGAACAGGGTGTCGTCGGTGACCGGGGTCCGCGCCGCCAAGTCCGCCCAGCCGTAGGCGCGCGTCGCCATCAGGCCGTCGCGATCGACCACCGCCAGCGCGATGCCGGGCAGCGGCAGGTCCTCCATCGCCTGCGCGATCGCGCGGTCGGCGGCGTCCAGCGCGTCCCGTTCGGCGGACGTGAGCCGGGAGGCGGTGAACGGGCTCCGGATCTCCCCGGGCAGGCTGGCAGCGCTCGTCATCGTGGCTGGTCTCCGTTCGCGGGATGTGCTGGACCGCAATGGTCGGGTCGCGGATGAAAGGCCGGGCCGGGGCAGCGCCCCGGCCCGGCTGCGTTGCGTCAGGCGATGCCGACCTCGGCGTTGCGGACGGCCTCGGCGAGATCGCGCAGGTATTCGGCGTAGCCGCGCCGGCTGTAGGGCAGCTCCGTCCGCCACGGGCCGAGCTGGCCCGCCTGCACCGCCGGCAGCGCCGTCCAGGTGTCGATGGCGGCGTACTCGTCCGGCTTCATCGCCCCGGCCCGCTCATCGACCAGGATCAGGCCGGCGGGGTATCGGTCGGCCTGCTCCCAACTCATGTCTTCCCACATCCCCTCGGTACCGTGCTGGATGATGTCCAGGCCCAGCTCCTTGAGGAACACGAGGTCGGCGGCGAACGACGCGCTGGCGACGTAGAACGCCTCGGGGGTGCCGGAAACGGCCAGCACCTTCAGGCCCGGCTTCTCGGCGATGGCGGCCCGCAGCTCCTCCGCTGCGGCGTCGAACTCCTCCCGCGCTTCCACGACCTCCGGCGCGTCGAGGTCCGCCCCGAGCGCTGCGGCGAGTTCTTCGTAGCGCTCCATGATGTGGGTCGCAGAGACGCCGCCGGTGAAGTAGATGCCGACGATGGGCACGTTGCCGTCCAGCAGTGGCGCGGTCTCCACCGGCAGGTACCAAATGTCGCCGAGCGGGTGGAGCGGGCCGACCAGCAGGTCCACGTCCAGCGCCAGCAGCTTTTCGAGGTCGAATTCGCCCCAGGCCTCGCCGATCGACTCCACGCTCTCGACATCGACGTTGCCGATGTCCACGGCGTTCGATCCGTCCGGATTGCGCTGCGGCCCGAAGACGGCGACCGGCCGGATGCCGTAGTCCCACAGCGCGGCGGCGGAGCCGGACTGGGCGACGATCCGCTCCGGCCGCGCCGGCAGCGTGATCGTCTCGCCGCGGTCGTCGGTGAAGGACCATTCGCCCTCGGCGGCGGGCTGGGCTGCGTCCGCCGCCGCGGGCGTGGCGTCGTCCTGCCGGGCCGAGGCGCGGCGGGCGGCCACCGGCAGCGCGGCGACCGAGAGCGCGGCGATCAGCGCGCGGCGGGTGGTCGTGGACGGGGACCGGTCGGGTGCGTCGAACATTGGAAACCTCCGTTGCGTTGGATCGCGAAATCGTGCCGCGCCGCCAGATCGCGGACGTAGCGTCGGAGCCGCGGTGCTAGACGATGCCGGCGTCCGCCGCGCGGATCACTTCGGCCAGTTCACGCAGGTACTCGGCGTAGGCCCGCCGGCTGTAGGGCAGTTCGGTCCGCCACGGGCCGAGTTGCCCGGCCTGCACCGCCGGCAGCGAGGCCCAGGTGCCGATGGCGGCATACTCCTCCCGCGTCATCGCGTTGGAGCGGGCATCCACCAGGATCAGGTCAACCTCGTGCTTGTCGGCCTGCTCCCAGCTCAGTTGCTCCCACATTCCCTCCTCGCCGTGCTGGACGATGTCGAGCCCGAGTTCCTTCAGGAACACGAGGTCGGCGGCGAACGAGGCGTTGGCAACGACCATGCCGTCCGACGTGCCGGCGATCGCCATCACCGTCAGGCCCGGATTGCCGGCGATGGCGTCGCGGAGGTCCGCCACCGCGGCGTCGAACTCCTCGCGCGCCGCCACGACCTCGGGCGTCTGGAGGTCCGCGCCCAGCGCCGCCGCCAGTTCCTCGTAGCGTTCGAGGATGTGGTTCGCCGAGACGCCGCCGGTGAAGAGGATGCCCAGGACGGGAACGCTCCCGCCGAGCAGCTCTTCGAACTCCGGAAGCAGGTACGAGATGTCGCCGTCGGGGTGGAGCGGGCCGACCACCAGGTCGGCGTCCAGCGCCAGCAGCCCCTCGACGTCGAACGCATCCCACGCTTCGCTCAGCCCGGCCACGCTGTCGAGATCGACGTCGCCGATATCCGCCGCGTTCGAGCCGTCCGGGTTGCGCTGCGGCCCGAAGACGCCGATCGGGCGGATGCCGTAGTCCCACAGCGCCGCCGAGGTCGATTGGGCGACGATCCGCTCCGGGCGGGCCGGCAGCGAAATCGTCGCGCCGCGGTCATCGACGAACGTCCACCCGCCCTCGGGCGCCGGCGTCGCCTCCTGCGCGAACGCCACGCCGCGCCCGTTGTGGGCGGCGACGACCGCCAATCCCGAGGCCGCGGCGAGGAACCGGCGGCGAGTGCTCACGAAACGGCTGGAACGGATCACGAATACCCCCTGGCGATCGGTGCGCGTCCGGCCGCGCACGGCCGTCATGTGGCGTGGTAATCCCGCCGGACCGAACCGGCTGCGCGTGTCGTTTTCGGCTCCGATGGGGCTTTCCGTTCGTGTTCATCCCGCGCTCCCGCCATCCCTCGACATGCTCGGGATGACGGGTTGGGTGCTCGGGATGACGGTACGGCCGAGGCCGCGGGCCAGCGAACGGGCGTTAGACGACGTCCTCACGGGCCGCCCGGATCGCCGCCGCGAGGTCCTCCAGCGCCGGCGCGTAACCCCGGTAGCTGTAGACCGGTTCGAGGTTCCACGGGGTCACCTGCCCGGCCTTGACCGCTGGTAGTTCGCGCCAGGTCGGGATCTCGTTCAGTTGTTCCAGCGGCAGCGCCTGGGTGCGGGCGTCGTTGAGGATCAGGTCGGCCGGGTAGGTGTTGGCCTGCTCCCAGCTCAGCGCTTCCCAGAACCCGTCCGGGTTCTCCGGCTGCACCACGTTCAGCCCCAGCTCGCGCAGGAAGATGAGGTCGGCGGCCACGGACGGGTTGGCGACGTACAACTCATCCGGAATCGCGCCGAACGCGATCGCGGTCAGGTTCGGCTTCTCGGCGATGGCCGCCCGCAACTCCTCCACCGCGGCGTCGAAGCGCTCCTTGTCGGCGACCAATTCGGGCGCGTCCATGTCCGCCCCGAGGGTCTCCGCCAGTTCGGCGAACCGCGCGATCGGCTGCGTGATCGGCACGTCCTGCACGAGGATGCCGACCGTCGGCACGATCGCCTCGATCGTGTCCTCCACCGCCTCGTCCGGGATGTACCACAGCGGGAACGCCGGGCCGTAGCTTTGGCTCACGAACAGGTCCGGCGCGAACGAGGCGAGCAACTCCACGTCGAACTCGCCCCAGACCTCGCCGAGCGATTCGACCGCGTCGAGGTCGATCTCCCCGACCATCGGGTCCGGCGAACCGTCCGCCAGCCGTTGCGGCCCGATCACCGCGACCGGGCGGATGCCGTAGTCCCACAGCGCCGCGGCGGCGGTCACCTGCGCGACCACCCGCTCCGGCCGCTCCGGCAATTCGATGGTGATGTCGCGGTCGTCGGTGAAGGTCCACGCCCCGCCGGCGCTCGCCGGGGTCGCCGCCTGCCGGGCGAAGGCCGGGCGGACAGGCGCGGCCATCACCGCCGCGCCTGCCGCCAGGCCGGCCAGCAACCGGCGGCGATCGATCCCGTCGTTGGCGCGCTTCGTGTCGGGCATGGGTTCCTCCTGCAGGTTGCCGTCGTGGCGGCGGGCGACGATCTGCCCGACGGCCGTTCCTGTGCCGTGGTCGATGCGGCGCGCGCCGCCGGCTGTCCGGGTTAGTCCGGGATCTCCTCGTGGTGGTCCCAGGAGGCGACGCCGCGCTTCCAGTGGCCGGAAAGGTCCACCGCGGCGCGCGGCATCTCGCGCTCGTTGAGCAGGTGGCGGCGCACCATGCGGGCGGCGTTCACTTCGCCGCCGATCCACGCGAATCCGTCGCCCTCGGGCAGGTCGAGGTTGGCGACCGCCGCCGCCAGCCGCTCATCGGCCGCGCCCGCCGAACCGGCGCGGTGCACCCAGACGACCGTGGCGCCCGCCGGGGTCGCCAGCGCCTGCTCCTCGGCCGCGTCCTCGACCTCGACCACCGCAAACGCGCGGGCGCCGGCCGGCAGGGCTTCCAGCCAGCGCGCGATCGTTGGCAGCGCGGTGTCGTCCCCGACCAGCAGCAGCCAGGCGAACGCCTCCGGCACGAGGAACGAACCGCGCGGGCCCAGCACCCCGATGCGGTCGCCCGGCTTGGCCGTTTCCGCCCAGTTCGAGACGCGCCCCGAGCCGTGGATCACCACGTCGATGGCCAGTTCGCCGGTCTCCGGGTCGAACCGGCGAGGAGTGTAGTCGCGGGCGTCCGACATCGACGTGCCGGGCGGGAACGACAGCCCGTTCGGCCCGGCCGTCGGCATCGCCGGCGGCTCGCCGCCGCTCGGCACGAGCAGCTTGACGTGGTCGGTCGGCGAAAGGGTGGCGAACCCGGCGATGGCCTCGCCGCCGAGGGTCACGCGGACCAGCCGCGGCGTCGGTCGCTCGACGCGCACGACCTCCAGCAAGCGCGGAACCAGCGGGTGCCGCACGATGCGGTCGGCGGGCGGGGATGCGGTGGACACGAAACGATCCTTTCCGGGCCGGGGCGGCGTATCCGCCTCGGCGGTGCTAGACGATGTCGGCGCGTGCGCCGCAAACCGAGGACGCCAGGTTTTCCAGCACGAAGGCGAACCCGCGGTGGCTGAGGCCCCACTCGTAGTACCAGTAGTCGATCTGTCCGGCCTTGACCGCCGGCAGCGTCGCGAAGGTCGGGATCTCCATCAACTGGTCGATTCGGTAGAACGGCGCGTTGGAGCGGTAGTCGTTGAAGATCACGTCGGCCGGCTCCTGCGGGATGGCCCCGGACGTGGGGCGCACGGCCGCCCGCCCCGGGTCCGCCCGCCGGTTGGCGCGCAGGCCCGGGAACACCGCGCGGTCGGCTTTGCCCGCGATCAGTTATCGACGATGGCCGGGTCCGCCCCTTCGATGGCGGCGGTCACCTCGTCGAGCACGTCGGCGAACGCGCCCCACGAGGGCACGAACTCGATCTGCCACGGCCGCACCTGCCCGGCAACGACCGGCGGCAGGCTGCTCCAGGTGGCGATTTTCGCCAGTTCCTCGGGCGTGCTGGTGATCGTGCGGTTGTCGAGCATGATCAGGTCGGCCGGGTAGGCGTTGGCCTGCTCCCAGCTCAGTTCGTGCCACAGCGCATCGGTGTCCGGCTGCACCACGTCCATCCCGAGGTCGCGGAAGAAGGCGAGGTCGCCCATCTGCTCCGGGTTGCCGACCCAGAGCCCGTCGCTGTTGCCGCCGAGGAAGAGCACCCGCAACCCCGGCTTGGCGGCGATGGCGGCCTCGAGGTCCGCGCGCGACTGCTCGAAGCGCTCCTTCGCCTCGACCAGTTCCGGCGCTTCGGGGTCCGCGCCCAGCGCCAGCGCCAACTCCTCGACCCGCCCGATCGTCACGCCCACCGGGCGCTCGACGAAGCCGATGTGGGCGATCGGGGCGATGGACTCGATCTGCTCCACCGCCGAGGCGTCGAGGCCCCAGACGTCCGGCTGGGAGAACCAGTAGTCGTTGACCAGGATCTCCGGCTCCAGCGCCACGAGCTGCTCGATGTCCATCTCGCCGTACGCCTCGCCGAGGGAGACCACCGCGTCGAAATCGACCGAACCGGTGTTGACCTCCCGGGTTCCGTCCGGGCGGTACAACGTGCCGTAGACGGCGATCGGGCGGATGCCGAAGTCCCACAACCCGGCGGCCAGCGGCATGTAGGCGACGATCCGCTCCGGCCGCGCCGGCAGTTCGATGGTCTGCGGGAGGTCGTCGGTGAAGCTCCACCCGTCGTCGCCGGCGGCCGGGGTGGCCGCATCCTGCCGGGCCGCGGCAGGGCGGATTCCGCCGGCCGCCAGCAGCGCGGCGGCCCCGGTCCCGGCGAGCAGCCGGCGGCGGTCGATGACGGCGGCCGGGTGCGGAGAACGGAACGACATCGGGAACCCTCCCTCGCGGCGTTTCGTCGCCGGGCGCGCGCCCGGCCGGATATCTGACCGGTGAAGTCGGAATTACTCTATGGACCAGCCGAAACCCTGTCAAGGAAACCGCGCGCCGGTGCGGCGTTTGGGGTCGATCGCGCGGTCTCGGTGGGTGGCCCTGCCACCGTGCGGCGCACGGCTGCCCGCACCATGCTCGGCACAAGTCTTCGCGCCGCTGTGCTTTCGATCGTGAGGTAACCCATACCGCGGGCGCCGCGCGGCGCGGACCTGCCGGCAACCGTGCGGTCCTGCCGGATCGAGGCCGCGCGCCGCGGCCCACGATGTGCGTACCCGGTTGCACGACGGCCCGGACCCGCTGGACGCGGGGACCCGAACAGATCGCCGCGCCAATTCCGACCGAGTGAATCAGAATAAAAGTAAATCCGACCTAGTGGATATGAATTAATACCAATTGACACGAATACAGTATTTTGGTAGCATACCGGTGGGCGATGGTTACGCCTTCGCCTAATCTAAAAAAGGAGGAACACTGCCATGATCCAGGTTGAGACCGGCCAGTGCGGACTGTGCGCCCACTTCGGCGAGAACCAGCCCAACGACCCGAAGGTCATCCAGATCCGCCTCAAGAAGGAGGCGCCGGAGGATCTCGTCGAGGAGTGCGGGCACCCGGCCCTCGCGCCGCTCCACCTCGTCGTCACGCCGATCAGCGGGTGCGCCGGGTTCGAGCCGGTGCCGATGGCCCAGTAGGGTCAACCCACCCGGCCACGCGCCGGGCCAGCGGCAGACAACCAACGGGGGGCGGGCATATGCCCGCCCCCCGTCTGCGTTTCCATGACGTGCCCTTGTCCAGCACCACGCCGCTCCGGCCTTGGCGTTGTGCTCGGTTCATAACCGCCTCAGTCGCCAAACCCGTCATCCCTCGACAATCTCGGGATGACGGGTTTGGCGGCGTCAGGTGGGTTCCGCGACACGCTCGGGCGTTGGATGCGGTTCGCCCGCGGCGTCTTCCCCGCCGACCTCACGATTGCTCGCAATCGCCAACCGGCCCGACTACCCGCCCCGGCGGCTTCCCGGGTCGTCGTTGGGATGCGCGCCAGGCGACCGCCCCACCGTCGGGCGCAGCGTCGCCAGCACCAGTGAGGCCTCGCCGCTCGCCGTCGCCCGCGCCAGCACGTTCGACCCCGGCCCGGCCGCCGCCGAACTGCCCGCCGGCAGGTACCACACCGATCCGGTCCGGCCCGTGCGCGCCGATCCCGCCGATCCCGCCAATCCCATCGACCCGGCGACCACCGCGAGCGCCGCGGCGCCTGCCGTCACCTCGGCCTCCACCCGGCCGCGCTCCACCCACAGCAGCGCGATGCCGTCCCCGAACTGCGGCGGCATCGCGTCGCCCGGCGGCAGGCGCACGCGGCGCAGCGCGAAATCCACCGGCTCTCCGGGCCCGCCGTCGAGCAGCGCCACCGCCAGCATCCGCACCTCGACGCCGTCGGCCGCCACGGACGAGCGCGGACGCCGCGCCCCACCCGGAAAGATCGCCACGTCCAGCACGACCGCCGGAGCCGATCCCTCGTTGGCGAGCCCGTCCACCGCCAGCGCCGGTAGCGCCAGCGCCCGTCCTTCCCGCAGCCGCACCGCGTCTCCCGCTCCGCCCGGGGCTCGTCCCGCGTTGCCCGGCCCAAATGGCGAACGTTCCCGCTCGGCCAGCCGCAGCGTGACGATCCCGCGTTCGGTCGCGAGCAACCGTGCCCCGGCCAGGCTGGTCGCTGCCGACGCGACCCCCGGCGGCAGCGTCACCCGCGCCATCGCCAGCACCAGCGGTCCCGGCGGCAGGCGCACGCCGGGCAGCGTCGCGATGGCATCCACGTCTACCCGCTGGGTTGCGGACATCGCCCCGTCCCGCGC
>JAFAEX010000039.1 GCA_023423795.1 Chloroflexota bacterium
GGGTATGACCCACCTCACCCGACACCCAACACCCGACACCCGACACCGGGCAGGAGCGACGGCGATGGCGCAGGCGACGGCCGCGACGACGGCGGGGCGGGGCGGCATGACCGCCCGCCGGCGGGCGGAGCGCGGGCTGGTCCGCGCCGGTTGGCTGATGGTGCTGCCGGCCCTGCTGCTCGTCGCCGTCTTCACCCTTTACCCGTTCGGCTACGCCGCGTGGGAAAGCACGCGCATCTCGTCGCCGCTCTTCCCGCCCGAGTTCGTCGGGTGGCAGAACTTCCGCGACGTCCTCCGCAGCGACTACTTCCTCGGGGCATCGCGGGCGACGCTGCTGTTCGCGGCGGTCACGACGCCGCTGCTGGTGGGGATCGGGCTACTGGTCGCGCTGCTGCTCAACGAACCGTTCCGGGGCAACACGGTGCTGCGGGCGGGAATGCTGCTGCCGTGGGCGATCCCGGCCAGCGCCGCCGGCGTCATCTGGCAGTGGGTGTTCCTCGATAGCTGGGGCGCGCTCAACGCCGGGCTCTACTCGATCGGGCTGATCGACGAGTACATCGAGTGGCTGACGACGCCGAACCTGGCGCGGTTCGCGGTGATCGTCGTCTTCCTCTGGACGCAGATTCCGCTGACGTCGGTGTTGCTGCTGGCGGCGCTGCAGGGCATCCCGGACGACCTCTACGAAGCGGCGGCGCTCGACGGGGCCGGCCCGATCGGCCGGTTCCTCGCCATCACGCTGCCGGGCATCCGGCCGATGCTGGTGATCGCGGCGCTTTACGGACTGCTGATGGCGGTGACAAACTTCGACATCACCTACTCCCTCACCCACGGCGGGCCGGGTTCGGCAACGACGATGCTGACCTACTTCACGTGGGCCGAGAGCTTCAAGATGCTCGATTTCGGGCGCGGTTCGGCGCTGGCGCTGGTGATCGCGGCCGGGTCGCTGGTGGCGATCTTCGCGCTGCTGCGGGCGTTGCCGAAGGACGCCCTGCCGGGGTCGGAGCGATGAACCGGCGTTCGCCGCTCCAGCGGGTGCTAGTCTACGCCGGGGCGCTGCTGCTGGCGGTGTTCTGGTTTGGGCCGTTCGTGCTGGTCGCGCTCGGCAGCGTGATCCCGGAAGGCAACCTCGTCTCCTTCCCGCCGAACTGGTTCGCCTCGCCGCCGTTCCTCGGCAACTACGACTACATCTTCACCGGCGAGATCCCGCAAACCTACGAGCAGCGCGGCGCGATGCGGAGCATGATCTCGACCGAGGTCCGGCAGGTGCCGCGCGCCATCCTCAACTCGTTCCTCGTCGCCTTTGCGACGATGCTGGTCAGCCTCGTCTTCGGCAGCATCGCCGCCTACGCCTTCGCCCGGCTGCGCTTCCCGGGGCGGGGCGGCGTCTTCAACTTCGTGCTGCTGAGCCGGTTGATCCCGACCGTCGCGCTGGCGGTGCCCTACTACGCGATCGTGCAGCGGATGGGGCTGCTCAACACCTACTGGGCGCTGATCGCGATCTATTCGGTGCTGACGCTGCCGTTCACGACGCTGGTGCTGACGCTCTACTTCCGCAACATCCCGGCCGAAATCGACGAAGCGGCGCAGATCGAAGGGGCGTCGCCGTGGCGGGTGCTCTGGGACATCGTGCTGCCGCTTTCCGCACCGAGCCTGATTGGGACAGGGTTGTTCGCGTTCATGCTGGCCTACGGCGAGTTCCTGTTCGCGCTGCTGATCACCACCAGCGCCGAGCGGCGCACGCTGCCGGTGATCCTCGCGACCGTTTCGGTCAACCCGGATGTCTCGTGGGGCCTGCTGATGGCGGCGATTTCGCTCGGAGCGCTGCCGACGTTGCTGCTGGCGATCCCGGTCTGGCGGTTCATGGTGCGCGGGCTGACGGCCGGCGCGTCCCGATAGCGGGGAGGGCGAGCGCGCGATGGAGCCAGCCGGCACGGTCGAACTGGCGAAGATGACGTCGCCCGAGGCGGGCGCGGCGCTGGCGCGGGCCGAAGTCGCGATCGTGCCGGTGGGCGCGACGGAGCAGCACGGGCCGAACCTGAGCCTCGAAACGGACACCGCGATCGCGTGCCACCTCGCGCGGCGGATCGCCGAGGAGATCGCCCCGCTGGCGGTGGTCACGCCGCCGCTGCCGTTCGGGGTGAGCCACCACCATATGCGGTTTCCTGGCACGCTGACGCTGTCGCCGGACACGTTCCAGGCGGTGCTGCTGGACGTGTGCGAGAGCCTGCGGCGGCACGGGGCGCGGCGGGTCTTCATCGTCGATGGGCACGCGGGCAACCAGGGCGCGCTCGACGTGCTGATGACGAAACTGCGGTTCGAACGGGGCATCCCGGCGGCCTACCTCTTCTATTTCACGCTGGTGGGCGACACCATCCGGGAAGGGGTGGCGACGGGGCGCTGGGGCCACGCCTGCGAACTCGAAGCGTCGCTCGGGCTCGCGCTCCAGCCGGACATCGTGCACCACGAGGCGCTGCGGCCCGGCGAGATCCTGCCGCCGGCGCTGCCCTACGCCGACCCGTGGCAGCCGCACCGGCTGGGCGTTCCGCTCTGGTTCGACGAAATCACCGCCAACGGCGCGCTAGGCGACGCGCGGGAAGCAAGCGCCGAGTTCGGGGAATCGGTCGTCGCCTCGATCGTCGAGCGCGCGGGGGAGTTCCTGCGCCGGTTCATCGCCGCCGAGATGGGAACCGAAACCGTGTGGGACCGGCAAGCGCCCACGTCCTGAATCCCATGCGGCCATCCCGAACCTTTCTGGTCATCCCGACCGATCCTCGTCATCCCGAGCCTGCCGAGGGATCTCTTGGCCGAGTCGGGGAATCGAAGAGCGACGAGATTCCTCGGCAGGCTCGGGATGACGGGGTGTCCCCCTTCCCACGCCGCGCCTCCTGCCGGACAATCGGCGGACATGCCGAACGCAGCGCAGGGAGGGACCCCGATGTCCGCGCCGAACCGCCCGACCGTCGCCGTCACCAGGATCATCCCGGAGGCCGGGTTGCGTCTCGTGCGCGAGGCGACCGACATGCGTCTCTGGGAAGAGGAATTGCCGCCGTCGCCGGAGCAACTGGCCGAGCTGCTGAACGGCTGCGACGGCGCACTGACGCTGTTAACCGACCGCATCGACGGCGCGGTGCTGGACCGGGAGCCGCAATTGAAAGTCGTCAGCAACTTCGCGGTTGGCTTCGACAACGTGGACGTGCCAGCCGCCAGCAAGCGCGGCGTGGCCGTCTGCAACACGCCCGGCGTGCTGACCAACGCGACCGCCGACGCGACGTGGTCGCTGCTGATGGCGGCGGCGCGGCGCATCGTCGAGGGCGTGGACTACGTGCGCGCAGGCCGCTGGCAGACGTGGGGCCCGACGCTGCTGCTGGGGCAGGAGGTCACCGGCGCGACGCTCGGCATCGTCGGGTTCGGGCGGATCGGCAAGGAGGTCGCCAAGCGCGCGCGCGGGTTCGACATGCGGGTGCTGGTCTACGACACCTACCGGGACGAGGCGGCCGAGCGCGAACTCGGCGCGGAGTTCCGCCCGCTGGACGACCTGTTGCAGGAATCGGACTTCGTGACGCTGCACGTCGCGCTGACCGACGAGACGCACCACCTGATGGACGCGAGGGCGTTTTCGCTGATGAAGCCGACGGCGGTGCTGGTCAACGCCGCGCGCGGGCCGGTGGTGGACACCGACGCGCTGGTGGCCGCCCTGCGCGACGGCACGATCTTCGCCGCCGGGCTGGACGTGACCGACCCGGAGCCGCTGCCGGCCGACCACCCGCTTGTTTCGCTGCCGAATTGCACGATCGTGCCGCACACGGCGTCCGGCACCGTGCAGACGCGGGACGCGATGGCGACGCTGGCGGCGCGCAACCTGCTGGCGGTGCTGAACGGGGAGACGCCGCCGGCGTGCGTCAACCCGGAGGTGCTGGAACGGAAGTAGCGGCGCCGGCTGCCTCCCGGCGGCGCCGGCTGCCTCCCGATGGAACGCCGCTCGGTCGTCATTAGGGAGGGCCACGTGCCCTCCCTCGGGAATGGGTGGGACAAGAGAGAGCGCGTGTCCCTCCACCAACGGCGATGCAGAGAACGCCGCGTTGCCCTGACCACCGGCACAACCGCACGGCTCTCGTCTTACCGACATCGGCACCGGCGATCCCCTACCCGCGCTGGCGGCCGCGATCGAGGCCCGCGCCGACGGCGACGGCGAGCGCGATGCCGATGGCGACGCCGATGCCGACGTTGCCGATTGCCGCCCCGATGCCGACGCCGAGGGCGACCCCAACCGCCATCGCCATGCCGATTCGCCCCGCCGTCATCGCCTTGCCTCCTTCGATCGCCGGCGTCCGCGAGTTCGCCGCCCGATCCCTGCACCGCGCCTGCCACCGCGTGATTCCGACAGGCCAGGCGGCGGGCAGGAGGCTTCACGACGCGACGGCGGTGGGCCGATCCGGTGGGGGCGACGACGAGGAAGCGGGCGCGAGCAGCGGCCGAACTTGCCGGATTTCGGCCGGCTGATGCAGCAACCGTGCCTGTCGTCGGCGGCGAACCGGTCCTGCATCGCTGGATCGGCTTGTATACTTCCGCCATTGCGATCGTGCGGCGGCTGGCCGTCGCGCGGCGCCACGCGTTCCACGCATCGAGAGGTGACCCCCAGCCATGTTCCGCTGCAAGGTCTGCGGGTGGATCCACGAGGGGGCGACTCCGCCCGCCGAATGCCCGTCGTGCGGATCGACCGCCGACCGGTTCCGGCCGATGGACCTGGCCGAAATCAACGCCGTCACCGGCGAACTCGCCTCCTGGGGCGAGGCCGGTCAGGGGTTCGACGACATCGAGGTCGAGACCGGCCGCCGCATCCGGCTGCTGGCGTTCGTGGATGCCTCGTTCTACACCCCGTTCGTGATCCGCTCGGGCAAACGCTACCCGATCTACACCGGGGACCCGCAGTGGTTCTCGGACAACATCCCGTGCATGACGGCCTGCCCGTCGCACACCGACATTTCGCGCTACATCGCGCTGATCGCCGACGGGCGGTACGCCGACTCCTATGAGTTGAACCGGGAGCACAACGTCTTCCCGGGCTGCCTTGGCCGGATGTGCGCCCGCCCCTGCGAGGACGCCTGCCGCCGCAAGGAGATCGACGCGCCGATCGGCATCTGCTACCTGAAGCGGGTGGCGTCAGATTACCGCGGCGAAACCCGGCGCGAATCGCCGCCGCCGCCGAACGGGCTCACCGCCGCCATCATCGGCGCCGGGGCGAACGGCCTCACGGTCGGCCGCCAACTCGCCCGCAAGGGGTACAAGGTCACCATCTTCGAGCGCTACCCGGTGCCGGGCGGCGTCATGTGGGTGGGTGTTCCCGAGTGGCGCTTGCCGCGCGACGTCATCCTGGACGAGGCGCAGCAGATCGTCGATCTCGGTATCGACATCCGCTACAACACTGAGGTCGGGCGCGACATCACGCTCCAGGAACTGTCCGATTCGTACGACGCGGTCGTCATCTCGGCCGGGTGCCAGATCGCGTCGGAACTGGGCGTGGAAGGCGAGCACCTCGAAGGGGTCGTCTCCGGCCTGAAGTTCCTGGAAGACGTCTCCCTCGGCCAGCACGACGTCTGGGTGGGGAAGCGCGTCGTCACCATCGGCGGCGGCTTCACCTCGATGGACTGCGTGCGCACCGTGATGCGGATGGGCGCCGAAGCGTCGATCATGACCTACCGGCGCTCCATCCAGGAGATCCCGGTTGACGAGATCGAACTGGAAGAAGCCGAGATCGAGGGCGTGGAGATCATGTACATGGTCGCCCCGACCCGCGTCATCGACGACGGCAACGGGCGCGTCGCCGGGCTGGAACTGGTCCGCAACGAACTCGGCGCGCCCGACGACAAGGGCCGCCGCCGGCCAGAGCCGGTCAAGGGCTCGGAATTCGTTATCCCCTGCGACATGGTGCTGGTCGCCATCGGCCAGCGGCAGGACAACCGGCTGCTGACCGGGGTGGAGGTCGAAACCGACCGCCGCGGCGTGCCGCTGCTCAACCAGAACCTCAAGACGCAGTTGCCGAACGTCTGGGCGGCCGGCGACTACGTGGTGAACCCGACGAACTTCATTTCCTCGATCGGCGAGGGCAAGCGCGTCGCCGAGATCATCGACCAGGAACTGCGCGGCGCGCAGCCGAAGGTCAAGGAGATGGAGATCACCCGCGTTCCGACCGAGTTCGTGGCGACGCCGAACGCGCTGGTCTCCGAGGGCATCGCGGAGTGGAGCCTGACGGCGATGAGCCGCCGCCTCGTCTGGGGCGACGACTACGCCGGGGTGGGGCGGCAGATGATGCCGAGCCTGCCGGTGGACGCCCGCGGCATGCACACCGGCGACACCACGCTGGAGGTCGAAATCGGCTACACCAAACCGATCGGCTTCGAAGAGGCGAAGCGTTGCCTCCAGTGCCAGCTCAACATCTTCATCGACGGCAACCGCTGCATCCTCTGCAACTCCTGCGCGGACGTTTGCCCGCACAACTGCATCGAGATGATCTCGCTGGAGCGGATCGCTTCGATCGACAACGACGAGGAACTGGCGGCGATGGCCCGCGCCGAACTCGGCCCGAACGCGGCGGCGATGATCATCGACGAGCGGGCCTGCATCCGCTGCGGCCTGTGCGTGGACTGGTGCCCGACCGAGTGCCTGACGATGGACCATTTCCGGCTCACCCCGGCGGAAGAGCGCGAAAGCGTCGATCTGTCGATCATCGCCTGGTAGACGCGGTGCTGGGTGCTGAATCTCCGATTTCCGGCGGTGAGCACCCAGCACTCAGCACCATGAATACGGAGGCTGCCAGAATGCCCAAGCTCTCGGTCGATATTCCCCATGCGCTCGGGCAGGCCGAGGCGCTGTCCCGCGTGCAGGGAATGCTGAACCAGCTCAAGACCAGCTACGGCGACCAGATCAGCAACTTGCAGGAGCGCTGGAACGGCCCGAACGGCGAATTCTCGTTCAAGGCGATGGGGTTCGACGTATCGGGCGACATCCGCGTCGGCGACAAGGACGTCGCGATGTCGGGCAACCTGCCGCTGATGGCGTCGCCGTTCAAGGGGCAAATCGAGCAGCGGCTGCGCGAGGAAGCGGAAAAGCTGCTGGCCTGAGCCGGGCGGGAGATCGACCGATGATCGCCTTCTCCTACGACGAGGTGGCGCGGCGGCGCCGGGAATCCGGCGAAGATTACCTCCAGTTCATCAACGAGGGATCGCTCTCGGTCGGGCTCTACGAACTGGCGGCCGGCGCGGTCGATCCGCAGCAACCCCACGCCGAGGACGAGGTCTATTTCGTCGTCTCGGGCCGGGGGAAGATCACGGTCGGCGACGAGGTCCGCGACGTGGGTCCAGGCGACTCGGTCTTCGTCGCCGCGATGGTCGAGCACCGCTTCCACGACATCGAGGACGACCTGTCGATCGTGGTTTTTTTCGCGCCGGAGCACACCCGGAACTGACGGCGGCTGTGCCCATTTGGGCTTGACAGTCCGGCGTCCATCACTATCATTCGTAAAGGATTGGACGCATTCCGCGCGCGGGTGTCCGCTGCCGCGCCGATCCAACGGAGGACCCTTTCATGATCACCATCACCCCCGACGCGGTGAAGCAGCTCCAGGGCTTCCTCGCCGAGCAGGGTACGCCGGAAGCCGGCCTGCGCGTCTTCGTCGCGCCCGGTGGCTGCTCCGGACTCCAGTACGGCATGACCATCGAGGAGAGCGCCGAGGACGGCGACGAAGTGATCGAGATGGAGGGCGTGCGCCTCCTCGTCGATAACTTCAGCGCGATGTACCTCGACGGCGCGCAGGTCGATTACGTCAATTCGCTGATGGGCGGCGGGTTCACGATCCACAACCCGAACGCCGTCGCGTCCTGCTCCTGCGGGCATTCGTTCAACGCCGGCGGCAACGATGGCACCTCCCACGGCTGCGGCCGAGGCTGATTCCCCGCTCCAATCGGGACCAGAGCGGGGCGGTCGCTGGACCGCCCCGCTTCGTGTGCGCCCGGCACGGCGTTCCATATGCCCAGCGCATCGTGCTCACTGCCTGGTACCACGGAACGGAGTTGCGCGCCGGGACGTTCCATTGACAGGGACGACGCAGCGCACAAGCACTGGGCTCGTCGTCAGGCGGCACTTCGTGATGTGTAGAGGTGTCCGTACGTTCCTGCTATGATCGCGGGGCATCCGCGCGCGCTGGTTCGGCGTACCACCGTTCAGCGCGCGGCGCAACAGTGCGCAGCGCCTTTCGGACCCAATCTTGCGATATGGGGGCGAGGAGGGCACGGGGCGGGAATTCCCCGCCCGTCATGGCCCGGCGGTTGACCGGATTTCGCGTAACCAACCACCACCCGACGCAACCGCCAACAGGAGTATGGTGCGTATGACCGACCGAATGCAAACCTACGACGTGGAGAAGATCGACGACCTCGTGGCGAGCGGCGTGGGTGGGGAGGACCGCGTCGATATCCCCGAGGAGATTCAGACCCAACTGGCCGACGTGGAGGAGCCGGAGGAAGCCGACCTCGAGCGGGACCTCGACGTCCTCCAGCGGCTGGACCCGAACTTCATCAACGACCCGGTGCGCCTCTACCTGCGTGAGATCGCGGAAACGCCGCTGCTCACCCACAAGGAAGAGATCGACCTCGCGCAGCGCGTCGAAAAGGGCGAACTCGAAGCCACGCAGCGCTTCGTGCGGGCCAACCTGCGCCTCGTCGTCTCCATCGCCAAGCGGTACGTCAACCGCGGCCTGACGTTGCTGGACCTGATCCAGGAAGGCAACATCGGCCTGATGCGGGCGGTGCAGAAGTACGACTGGCGCAAGGGCTTCCGGTTCTCCACCTACGCGACGTGGTGGATCCGGCAGGCGATCACCCGCGCCATCGCCGACCAGAGCCGCACCATCCGGCTCCCGGTCCACATGGGCGATTCGATCTCCCGCTACCGCAAGACGCTGAATGCCCTCGCCCAGGACCTCGGCCGCCAGCCGACCCCGGAAGAGGTCGCCGAGGCGATGGCGGTCCAGCCGGAGAAGATCCACCAGATCGTGCAGGCGGCGCAGCGCACGATCTCGCTGGAGACGCCGATCGGTTCGGAGGACGAGACCAGCCTCGGCGACCTGATCGCCGACGACGTCTCGGAAACGCCGTACGAGGCGGCCAGCGAGTCGATGCTCAAGCGCGACGTTAACGCCGCGCTGGACACGCTCAGCCCGCGCGAGAAGCTGGTGCTGCAACTCCGCTTCGGGCTCGGGCAGGGCCACCAGCACACGCTGGCCGAGGTGGGCGAGCAGCTCCAGATCAGCCGCGAGCGCGTCCGCCAGATCGAGAACGAGGCGCTGCAGAAGCTGCGCAAGCTCGACGGCGACCGGCTCTACGCCTATCACCAGGAGTTGTAGGCTCCCAGGCCCTCTGCTCCGGGGATTGAACAAGACACGGGCGCGGCACGCGTGCCGCGCCCGTGCTGTTTGCGGAGACGGATGGAGGTAGCGCGGGCGGCGTGAACCCGTCGCCGCGCCCAACCGTCGCCGCTCCCAAGCGTCGCCGCGCCCAGCCGTCGCCGCGCCCTGCTGTCATCCCGAGCATGTCGAAGGATCTCGTTTTCCCCAGGATAGCGGGGTGGCGAGATCCCTCGACATGCTCGGGATGACGGCGGACTTCGCTCCGGATGACGGCTGGCTTCGCTCGAAGCGAGGCTGCTCCGCAGTCGGGCGGGAAGCAGCGGCGAACCGGCCCGGAGCGGCTACTCCGCCGCCATCACCCGGTTCCACTCCTTCAGGGTCGAACGGGCGACGACGCCGGCGGCGGTGTACGGGTCGTTGGCGATCAATTCGCGGACCTCGGCCTCGTCCGCCGCCTCGTACACGATGAGCGCGCCGGTGTCGTCCATCCACGGGCCGCTCTCGTGGATCTTGCCGGCCTCCAGCAACCCTTTCAGGTACTCGCGGTGCTTCGGCCGCGTTTCCAACCGCTTGTCGGCGTCCGGCCCGAACTCGATCACCAGCGCGAACTTGGCCACGGTCCTCCCCTTCCCCGTCGATGCGTCGGCGCGCGCCGGTATCGGCGGCGCCCCTCGGTTTGCCATGCGGCTCCCTGACCGTTAGCCTACCCGCAGACTGCCCCGCGCTCCACCCGGACCCGCCCATCGGCCGCGCCGCGCTCCCCGCCGCGCGCGGGAGGACGGCGCCATCCGTGACCGCGACCCAACCGCTCGCCATCGAGGACGAACCACTCGCCGCGCAGGACGCCGCGCCGCCGGACGGCCGCGTCGTGCCGATGCGCCGGCAGTACCTGCAGATCAAGCAGCGCTTCCCGGACACCATCCTGCTGTTCCGGCTGGGGGACTTCTACGAGACGTTCGAGGACGACGCGCGCATCCTGTCGTCCACCCTCGACATCGTGCTGACCAGCCGCGAGATGGGAAAGGGCGTGCGGGTGCCGATGGCGGGCATCCCCCACCACGCCGCCGAGGGGCACATCGCGCGCCTGGTCGGCGCGGGCCACAAGGTGGCGGTCTGCGAGCAGGTCGGCGACGCCAGCAAGACGAAGGGCCTTGTCGAGCGCGACGTGACCCGCGTCGTCACGCCCGGCACGGTGGTCGATCCGGCCATGCTCGACGCGCGGCGCAACACGTTCATCGCCGGCGTCGTGGTTGACGGGTCGCGGGTGGGCATCGCCCACGCCGACGTATCGACGGGCGAGTTCGCCGTGACCGAAGTTGCGGCGTCGTCCCCGGACGAGGCGCTGCTGGCGGCCGGGCGCGAACTGCTGCGGCTGGGTCCCGCCGAGATCGTCACTCCGGCCGGGCAGGAGGACGACGGCCCGCTGCCGGCCGAAGCGTGGCTACCGGAGGGCGTCGCCCGAAGCCGGGTGGAGGCGTGGCGATGCCGGACCGACCGGGCCGAAGAGGCACTGCTGCGGCACTTCGCGGTCGAATCGCTGGACGGCTTCGGGTGCGCCGGCAAGCCGCTGGCGGTTCGAGCCGCCGGCACGCTGCTCGCTTACCTGACGGATACGCAGCGCTCCGGGCTGGTCCAGATCACCTCGCTGCACACCTACGCCGTCGATGGCTTCATGACCCTCGACGCCCAGACGCGGCGCAACCTGGAACTGACCGAGAGCGCGCGCGGCGAAAAGCGTCACAGTCTGGTCGCCGTGCTCGATCGCACCCGGACGCCGATGGGCGCGCGCCTGCTGCGCCGCTGGATCGGGCAGCCATTGCTGGATCTGGACGGGTTGCGCGAACGGCAGGACGGCGTGGCGCGCTTCGTGGACGATCCGCTCGCCCGGTCGGCGTTGCGGGAAGCGCTGCGGGCGGTGGCCGACATCGAGCGTTTGGCGAACCGGGCCCTCACCGGCACCGCCGGGCCGCGCGAACTGCTGGCGCTGCGGGGGTCGCTCTCGGCGCTGCCGGACGTGTGCGAGGCGGCGAACGGCGGGACGAGCCTCTCCGACCTGCGCTCGGCCTGCGCCGAGGTCCACGACCTGTTGCTGGCGGCACTGGCAGACGACGCACCGGCGAGCCTTGGGAAGGGCGGGGCGATCCGCGGCGGGTTCGCGGTCGAACTCGACGGCCACCATACCCGTGCCCGAGAAGCGCGCGACTGGATCGCCGGGCTGGAGCGGACCGAACGCGAGCGGACGGGCATCCGGTCGGTGAAGGTCGGCTACAACAAGGTCTTCGGGTATTACCTCGAAGTCACCGCCGGGGCGCTCGCGACCGCCGAACGGGAACGGCCCGGGGAAGCGGTGCTGCCGGACGATTGGATTCCCAAGCAGACGCTGGCCAACGCCACCCGCTACGTGACCCCGCAACTGAAGGAGTACGAGGCGATCGTCCTCAGCGCGCAGGAAACGCTGGCGACGATCGAGGCGGACGTCTACAAGCGGGTGCTGGCGGCGGTCGCCGACCGCGCCCCGGCCCTGCTGGCGGCGGCGGCCGAGATCGCGCGGCTCGATGTCCTGGCGGCCCTCGCCGAGGTGGCGGCGAGCCGCAACTACGTTCGGCCGGACCTCGACGATTCGGGGGTCATCGACATCCGCGACGGCCGCCACCCGACGCTGGAGGCGATCCTGCCGGCGGGCGAGTTCGTGCCCAACGACGCGCTGCTGGACACGGAGAACGAGCAGGTCACGATCCTGACCGGGCCGAACATGGCCGGCAAGAGTTCGTGGCTGCGGCAGGTCGCCCTCATCGTGTTACTGGCGCAGGTGGGGTCGTTCGTGCCGGCGCGCAGCGCCGTGATCGGGCTGGTCGATCGCATCTTCACCCGCATCGGGGCGCAGGACGATATCGCGACCGGGCAATCGACGTTCATGGTCGAGATGCTGGAGACGGCGAACATCCTCCACCACGCCACGCCGCGCAGCCTCGTGGTGCTGGACGAGATCGGGCGCGGCACCTCGACCTGGGACGGGCTGGCGATCGCCCGCGCCGTCGTCGAGCACATCCACAACGCGCCGCGCCTCGGCTGCCGCACGCTGTTCGCGACCCACTACCACGAACTGACCGAACTCGAGGGCGTGCTGCCGCGCGTCCGCTGCCGCCGCATGGACGTGCTGGAGGACGGCGAACGCATCGTCTTCCTGCGCCGGGTCGTGCCGGGCGGGGCGGACCGCTCCTACGGCATCCACGTCGCGCAACTGGCCGGCATCCCGAGGGCGATCGTCCGGCGCGCGCAGGACGTGCTGGCGGACCTCGAAGCGGGAGGATCGACGCCGGAGCGTTCGCCGGCCGGTCGCTGGGCGGCGATGCGCCGCCCGGCGCCGGGGTCGGAACCCGCTTTCCAGTTGACGCTCTTCGCGCCGCCGCACCCGGCGCTGGAAGCGCTGCGGGAACTGGACGTCGAGGCGCTCTCGCCGTTGGAAGCGATCACGCAACTGTTCGAACTCAAGCGCCTCGCCGGGGATGGTAGATAGGACACCCGGACGAGCGGCGCCCAGCCCGATGGACGACTGTCGCGTCGGACGTACGGGAGGGACCCGTGGCCTCCATCGCCGGCGGTCATGGGCGATGGAGGGCGCCGGTCCCTCCCCTACGTCCGACGAACGGAAATCAGCATCGATCAATCGTGTTTCATATCGATGCGCGGCCATAACGCCCGGGTGGCCCGGCCAGGACAAGAGGAACCCGGCCAGGCATCGCCGGTTGCGGTCGGCGTTCCTGGCCGGGCTCCCCGAAGTAGGCAGGGTTTGACGGCTACGGGGCCGCGCAGGCTCCCCTACCCCGCGGGTACGGGCTCGCCCTCGGTGGCGCCGCTTTCGCTTTCCGCGGGCGCGGCGGCGTCGTCCGGTGCTGGCTCGGTGGCCGGTTCGGCGGCAGGCTCAGCGGCCGGTTCCGTCGTGGTGATCGTCGATTCCGGCGCGTCCGACGTGGTGATCGTGATCGGACCACCGAGCGTAATCGTGCCGTCGTCGGCGGTTTCGGTCTCGCCTTCAGCGGGCGGCTCGTCGGACGTGGCGTCATCGGTGGGCTCGGGGTCACCGCCGTCGCTGCCGCTCGCGTCGTCGCTGTCTGCAACGCCGTTGGCGTCGAGGTCGTCGAGGGATTCGAGCACGCACTCGCAGCCCTTGTTCATCACGGTTCCCGCCGGGCAGGGGCGCGTGCAGACGCCGTTGCAGCAGAACGCCTCGTTTTCGAGGTCGTTGCAGTCCCCATCCGCTTCGCAGATCGCGCAGGGGTCCTTGGTTTCGAACGAGCATGTGCCTTCCACGCAGCGGCCGATCCGGCAGGGATCGACGACGTAGCAGTCGATGTCGGTGGCGCACGCTTGCGGGCAGCACTCGCCGTTGCCGCAACACAGGTAGCCGGTCTGGCACCGGACGGCGTGCTGGGTGCACCGCCCATCCGTACAGCGCCCACCGATGCAGGCGTCCTGGCCGCTGACGCACTCGTCGTCCTCGCGGCAGGCGGCCTCGCGGCATTCGCCATCGACACAGCGGTGACCATCGGGGCAGCCATCCGGGCAGCGGCGGCGGTTTTCGTCTCGTTGCCGGCGGCGACGGCGGCGATCGTCGTCTTGCGCCAGCGCCGGGCCGGTCGCGGCGAACGCGGCCAGCACGCCGCCGAGCGCCGCCCGAACCAGGCCACGACGCCCCATGCCGGTGGCCAGTCCTCGCGCCATGTCGTCGAAGCGGTGGCCGTCCATGCCTGGGTCCCTCCCGTCGCCGATCCGGGGCGGCCCTCACGCCGATGGTCCCCGAAAACCGGTCCGTCGCCGCGGCGTGGCGGCGCTCCCTTGCCAAACGGTGGCCGGTGTGCAACATCCACCCCAACCGTCGCGGGCAGGACGCGTGCGCCCGCATCCCGCGACCGTACGCTGGAAGAAACGCGCCGCAACCGTGCGTCGTTTCGTCGCCGCATTACGCGGCCACCACGGGAGAGCATGATGCACATCTCGCTCGGGAGCGAACTCTACGGATCCGACGGCGAGTACTTCGGGTCGGTCGCCGGCGTGGTGGTCGATGCGCAGCCGCGCCGCGCGACCCGCCTGCTGATCGGCAGCGGTCCGCTCGGCGGCAACGACCGCATGGCCGACATTGCGCTGATCACCTCGTCGGCGGACGGCCGGATCGTGGTGGAAGTCGATCGGAACGGGGCGGAAGCGTTCCCCGAATACGTGAAGGAGCGCTATGTCCACCCGGACCGGGTGCAGGATTTCCCGGTGATCCTGCCGGCCGCCGGGGTCGGCGGCCCGGTGATGTACGACAACCCGCAAACGGGCGACGGCTACCCGGGCGGCGACATGTTCGATCCGGCGCCGATCGATCCGCCGCGGCTGGAAGTGATCTCCAACCTGCTGACGACCGAGGTGATGCTGCCGAAGGGGTCCGACATCGTCTCGGCGGACGGCCACAAGGTCGGCGGCCTCGACGACATGACGCTGGACAGCGACGGCCACGTGGAGTCGCTCGTCGTGAAGGCCGGGTTCCTGTTCCACCACGACCTGCGGCTGGACGCCTCCGCGATCGACGAGTACCTCGACCACAAGATCACGCTGAAGATCACCAAGGACGAGGCCGAGGCGCACCGGGCCTGATGCGGGCGCGCTTGGGTGCCCGCCGGCGTCCACCAACGCCGTCATCCCGAGCCTGTCGAGGGATCTCGTCGTTCT
>JAFAEX010000061.1 GCA_023423795.1 Chloroflexota bacterium
GGGCTCACCCCCCCCCCCCCCCCCCGCCGATGCCCGCACTGTTTTGGCAACCGCCATCAACCCCGGGCGACGTCCGTCGGCCCCTGGGTTCGCGCCGAATCTCACCGCTTCCGCAGGGCCACCCGCACCTGGTGGTCGCCCACCTTGATCTGGTCCACGTAGGTCCCGTCCGTCAGGGTGCCGCCGCCCGCTCCTTCGACCGATTCCGGCTCCACCGCGTCGCTCATCCCTGCGACGGAGTTCTCGCTGAGATCGACCGCCAGCGTCTCGCCCATCACCCAGTCGCGGAACGCCTCGACGGCGGCCACCACCTCGGGATCGGCGACGAAACCGACCTCGATCCGGTCCTCGACGCGGTAGCCCGCGCCCTTGCGGGCGTCCTGCACGCCGCGCACAAAGTCGCGGGCAAACCCTTCGCGCATGAGTTCCGGCGTGATGCTCGTATCGAGCACCACGGTCAGGCCGTCCGCCTGCGCCGCCGCGAACCCCGGCCGCTTGAGCAGGTCCACCAGGATCTCGTTCGGCGCCAGCATCACCGTGTCGCCGTCCGGCAGCGGCAGCGCGACGGAGTCGCCGGCGGCGGCGGTCGCGGCCACCGCGGCCGGGTCGAGCGCCGCCAGCGCCTGCCGCACCGCGCCGAGCCGCTTGCCGTACTTCGGCCCCAGCACCGGCAGGTTCGGCCGGATGTCGAAGGAGACGACGTCGCCCGGGTCGGTCAGCGGGCGCAATTCCTTGACGTTGAGTTCGTCCAGCAACTGGTCCTGCAACCGGCGCAGCGAGTCGAACCGCTCCGGCTCGCGGGCGTGGACGAGGATCGCCGGCAGCGGCTGCCGGACCTTGACGGCGGCCTCCTGCCGCGCCGCGTGCCCCAGCGACGCGGCGGCGAGGACGGCCGCCATGTCCGCCGTCAGCGCGCGGTCGATCCGGACCGGGTCCGAAACAGGGTAGTCGGTCAGGTGGACCGAATCCGGCGCCGCCGGGTCCAGCGCCCGCACGAGGTTGTCGTACATCGCCTCGGCGAGGAACGGCAGGAAGGGCGCGAGCAGCCGGGCCACCGTCGTCAGGCTCTCGTGCAGCGTGGCATACGCGGCGGCCTTGTCGGCGTCCGCGCCCGACTTCCAAAACCGCCGCCGGTTGCGCCGGATGTACCAGTTCGACAGTTCCTCGACCACGAACCGCTCGATCGTGCGCGAAGCACGGTCCGGCGCGTAGTCGTCCAGCGCGGCGCGGACGTCGGCGGTCACCTCGTGCAGCCGCGAGACCAGCCAGCGGTCGGCTTCCGGGCGCGATTCCAGCGGCGCCTGCCAGGCAGGGTCGGCCGGGTCGAAGCCGTCGAGCCGGGCGTAGTTGGCGAAGAAGGCGTAGGAGTTCCAGAGCGGCAGGATGAACCGTCGCCGCACCTCATCGACGACGTGCGGCCCGAAGTTCAGGTTCACGTCGGGGTTCGTCGTCGAGAAGAGCCAGCGCATGGCATCGACGCCAAACTCCTCGGCGGCGTCGTCGAACCAGATCGCGTTGCCCTTGCTCTTGTGCATCTCCTCGCCCTTTTCGTCGCGCATCAGGGCATAGGAGAAGACGGTGAGGTAGGGCGGCCGGTCCACCAGCACGGCGGCCTGCGCCAGCATCGAGTAGAACCAGTTGCGGAACTGGCCGGGGAAACTCTCGCTGATGAGGTCGGCCGGGAACCATTCCTCCCAGTACGCCTTGTCGTGCCGGTAGTGCAGGGTCGAGAACGGCACGATGCCGGCATCCAGCCACGGGTTGCCGACGTCGCTGATGCGCGACACCGGCTTGCCGCACCCCTTGCAGGCGATCTTGACCGCATCGACCCACGGCCGGTGCGGCGTGTGCCCGGCGAACTCGTCCCACCCGGCGACGGCGCGCTCCTTCAGTTCGTCCTCGCCGCCGATGACCTCGAAGGTGCCGCAGTCCACGCACTCCCAAATCGGCAGCGCGAGGCCCCAGTACCGCTTCTTCGAGATCATCCAGTCGTCCATGTGGGCGAGCCAGTCCAACTCGCGGTCCAGCCCGAACGACGGGTACCAGGTGATCTGGCGGGTGATGTCCATCATCGACTGCCGGATCGGGTCCATCGAGATGAACCACTCGTCCACCAGCCGGAACACGAGGTCGGTCGAGCAGCGCCAGCAGGTCGGGTAGCGGTGCTTGTACTGCTCGGCGCGGTAGAGGATGCCCTTGGCGCGCAGGTCCTCCGAAATCGGCGTGGCGACCTCGTGGACGTACCGCCCGGTCAGCGGCCCGAAGCCCTCGGCGTAAACGCCGAACTCGTCGATCGGCGCGATGACGGCGAGATCGAGGTCTTTCGAAAGCGCGAAGTCCTCCTTGCCGCAGCCGGGCGCGATGTGGACGATGCCGGTTCCCTCGGCGGCGTCCACGTCGGTCCACGGAATCACCCGGTGGGCGATCCCTTGCGCCGCCGGGATTTCGTCGAACGGTCCGGCGTAGGCGCGGCCGACGAGGTCGGCGCCGGAGAGCTCCCCCACGACCTCGTGCTCGCCGCGGATCGCCGTCTTCGCGGCCTCCTTCGCGACGTACATAGTGTGCTCGCCCTGCCGGACCTTGACGTAGGTCAAATCCGGGTGAACGGCGGCGGCGACGTTCGAAGTCAGCGTCCACGGGGTCGTCGTCCAGACCAAAAGCGACGCTCCCGGCTCATCCAGCAGCGGGAAGCGGACGAAGACCGACAGGTGCGTGCGGTCCTGGTACCCCTCGGTGACGATCTCGTGCTCGGAGATGCCGGTGCCGCAGCGCGGGCACCACGGCATGACGTCGTGCCCCTTGTAGATCCAGTCTCGCTCGGCGCACGTCTTGAGCATGTGCCAGATCGTGTAGTTGTTCTCGTCCGACATCGTGAAGTACGAGTTGTCCCAGTCCATCCAGTACCCGAGTCGGATCGACTGGCTGGTGATCCGGTCGGCGAACTTCAGCACCCGCGCCTTGCAGCGCTCGACGAACTCGGCCACGCCGAAGGTCTCGATGTCCCGCTTGGACTTGAGGCCGAGTTCCTTCTCGACCTCGACCTCGACCCAGAGTCCCTGGCAGTCGAACCCGTTCTGGTAGCGCTGCCGCTTGCCCAGCATCGTGTGGTAGCGCTGGAACAGGTCCTTGTAGGTGCGGCCCCAGGCGTGGTGGACGCCCATCGGGTTGTTGGCGGTGATCGGGCCGTCGATGAACGACCACTTCTCCGACGATCCGTCGTTGCGGTGCATGTACCGCTCGACGGTGTCCTCCCGCTCCCAGCGGGCGAGCAGGTCGCGTTCGAGCGCGGGGAAATCGACCTTGGTCGAAACTTCGGCGATGCGCTGGGCGTGGGATTGGGTCACGGGTCGAACCTCACCGGGTTGGGCGGCGGCGCATCCCGCGCCGGGCCGCGTTCGATCGATCGATACCAGTCAACGAACAGCAAAACGCCCGCCCTCATGGTCGAGGACGGGCGAACCCGTGGTACCACCTCGCTGACGCCGGCAAACGGCGCCACTCGGTCGCGGCCGACGGCGCGGCCACGCATCGCGGTAACGGGCGAATCCCGGTCGCGCCTACTCGGCAATTGCCGTTCGGGCGACGGCTCCGGAGGGGATGTCCTGCGCTCGGCCAGCGGCCCGGCTCGCATCGTCCCGGGCTTGCTTGTCGCGGCGGCGGGCGCGGCGCGTCCTCCATCGACGCCTGTGGGCGTGTTCGCGCGAAGGATACACCAGCGTACGGCCCGCCGGGGCGGCGAAACCGGACGTTTCGGCGCTTCGCGGGCAGGGCGCCCGGTTCGACGACGGAAAGCCGTGCCGCTGGCCCCCGGCAAAGCCCCGGTCCCGTTCGGCGGTGAGCCTCCCCCGCCGAAGTGTTCCGCCCCGATCGGCCACCGCTACGCCGATCGCGCCTTCCGCATCCGCTCGTAGAGTCGGGTCAGCCCGTACAGGTACGACGTACCCAGCAGGTACGACGCCGACACGTCGGTCAGCCAGTGGTGTCCGAGGAACATCCGGCTCGCGCCGACGAGGGCGATCAGCGCGGCCAGCACGGCAGCCACCACCCGCTTGATTGGCGTCAGCGGCCTTTCCCGAAGCAGCATGTAGATCTCGAACCCGTAAATCCCGATGTAGTTCAGGACATGCCCGCTCGGGAACGAGGTGCCGCCGATGCGCGCGATCGTCACCGCGACCTCGCTGTCGAGCGGGCGCGGCCGGCGCATCCACCGTTTGACGATGAACGAGAGGATCCCGGTGCCCCACGCCAGCCCCTGAAACACCGCTTCCAGTTTGCGCCCGCGCACCCACCAGACGAGCGCCAGCAACCCGGGAATGATCCGGCTCTGCGGCGGGAACCCCGGCCACGAGACGATGTGCATCAGCCGGGCGAAGTACGGATGCTTCACGCGCTGGATCGTCAGCGTCGCCCGCAGGTCGGTCCGTTTCGAGCGCCCGGAGCGGACGAACATGGCCAGCGCGGCAAACCCGATGCCCGCCAGCACCAGCAGCACGCCGTCGAAGGCAGCCTGCTTCGGTCGTTGGACCTTCGTGATGTTGGTGATCTCTTCCACGCGTCCCCCTCGCCCGCTCCCCCCGGCGGCTCGCCCGGCGCTGGAAGCCCGAGCCGCAAACCGCTACGGTGTAGACGACGATCGCGCGCGCGTCAACGCTCCACGCGCCCTCGCGCCGAATCGCAATCCGCGCACCGTCCCGGCGTCATCCCGCCCTGTCAA
>JAFAEX010000092.1 GCA_023423795.1 Chloroflexota bacterium
GTCCCGCGCCGCGGCCGCCGCGCCGTCGCCCGGCGCCACCGCATCCTCGCCCCGCGCAACGGCGGCGTTCGCCTCCCCCCGCGCCAGGCTCCCCATGTCCGCCGGCAGCCGCAACGGCGCGAGCACCAGCGCCAACGCCACCAGCACCGCCAGCACCGCCTGGAGCCACGCCGCCGCATGCCCGGACGCCGCCTCGGCCACCCGCCGCAACGACCATGACCCGGACATCGCCGGGCCACGATCGGGCCGCCCCTCGGGGCCGCCCTGCGCGTATTCGGTTGATCGCCGCTCGTCCACGTCTTCGTCGTCCATCGGGCGGCCCCCTCGCCGGGAAGCCGCCCATCCTCCGCGCCCCGCCGGTCGGCCGGGCGCAGCCCACGGCCGGGGCTTACACGCCCCGGCCCCGGTTCCGCCCACCGCGGAGCACCAACACCACCAGCAACACCACGATCGCCCCCAGCAGCGCCAACAGCGCGTAGATCATCCAGGGCTGGATCGGGGATTCGGCCGGAACCGTCACCACCGCCGGCTGCTGCGGCGCGGCGCCCTCCGGCGTCGGCGCCACCGGCGCGTCCTCGCTCACCCCGAACGTGCCGCTGTACCGGGCGATCCCGCCGTCGGCATAGTTCAGTTCGACATCGACCCCGTACTCGCCCGCCACCGGCGCGCCCGGCCACGTCACCGGGTAGGTCACGTCCGTCCCGGTCACGAACGTCCCCATCTCGATCCGCTCTTCGAGGATCGGCGTCGCCTCCGCGTTCCGCAGCACCAGCGTGCCCGTTGGCTGCAAGAACACGTCACCGTCGTTCTCCAGGTGGATGCCAAGCTTCGTGCCGCTCGGCTGCTCAAGCGCCTCGGCACCGGTGATCGCCATCGACGGCGTCCACTCGCCCGGCACGTTGACCTGAACAGCGATGACGTAGCGATTGCGAATCTCGAGAACCGCCCCGGCCTGATTCGCCCCAAGGGCCTCCGGAGTGGCCTCGTTCTCCTCAACAGCGCTCGCCGTAAGCCCTGCCAGGTACTGACCCGGCTCGGTGTTCGCCGGTGGCCGCACCACAAACTCAACCAGCACTTGCTGGTCGGGTTCCAGCGTCACCAGAGACTCGTCCGTGTGAACCCAAGCACCAACCGCTTCAGGAGCCTCGGTACCTTCGGCAAACGCACTTCCGCCGGCTTGCGCCGTTAGCGAGTCCACTGCCTCCAGTTCCACCACCACCGGCACGGAACCGGGGTTCTTCAGCCGCACCTGCCCGGTCGCTTCCGCTCCCGGTTCGATATCAAAAACGAAGTACCCCTTCTCGGTCGTTGCCAGATCCGTCCCCGCTACTGGGCCGAATTCGAACCCTCCGAACACTGGTTCAGGGGTCGCAACCGCGGCGTCCGGCGTTGCCGACGGCTCCTGCGCCAACATCACCTCTGGTGACGGCAGAAACAGCAGCCATGCGCTGAGGATGAAGGCGGCGGAGACTAAGCGACGCATGAACACTCTCCAAAATGGCGGAGGAGCCGCCAGACGGCGACTCCCCCGTTGCAGACACGCCGCCAGCCGTCCACCGTGCGCAGTGAGGTGCGTTCGTTGACGGTTACGGGGCCGACTGCACAGTGACCGTCAAGGTGCTGGTGTACGACCCGGCATAGATCGTGGACGGCAGTTCGAGGGTGAGTTCTGCGGAGCTGATGGTGTAGGCGCCCATGCCTTCGTCCGCACCGGCGCTGCCGATCTGCTTTCCACCCGGCACGTCGATGTCGTAAGGACCGGCCGCCATCGTCGGTGCCGGCGACGTAGTGCCCTCTTTGGCCACGGCGGTCGGTGCCGCCATGCTGAAGGAGCCAGCGGGCAGCGTATGAGACTCCACTGCATTGATGAATTGGTCGGCCTGCACCATCACATTCCAGCCAACGCCCGTGCCGCGGAAGTCGCTCACGTCAAACGTGGCGAGCGAGGCCTTGGGCGAGTGCGCCTGCCCGTCGATGGTCGTCGCCTCAAATTCCCCAACCGAAACACTGGTGAACGAAAGCGTGCCGGGGTTGACCACCGCACTCATCGCCGCCGTGTCCGGCTCAGGATCTGCCGCCAACGCCGGCATCACCATCGCCAGCCCCATCGCCGCCGCCCCGACCACGGTCAGCACGTTCCTCCGAACCATCGCCGCCTTCATGGCGACCTCCACTTCTCTTCGGGGCGACACGCCCCGGCCGCAAACACCCGGATCACCCACCGGCCGCCCCATCCGGGGCATGCCCCCGCCAACCCTCGGCGCGGCACTCCGTCCGCGCCAGACGTTCGCTCGGCGGATGTCCCCGCGCGGCCGGCGGTCGGCGTCTCCGCCCCCCGTTTCCGCCGCTTCCCGGTCCTCCGCCCTCCGTGATCCCGTACGCCCAAAATGCTAGTTCCGCGCGCCCCGCCCGAGATCCCACATTTGAGCCAGTTTTCTCTCGTTCATTCATCAAGAAATGGATGCACGCCCCATAGCAGCCCTCATTACGGTTATATGGAAACCGGCCCAATCATCAATTCTTCTCTCGTTTCCAGCCGCTTTCACCGATACGTCCATCCTGTGCAGCCGATTCAACCGCACGGCGCACGACACCCGCCTCCGCCCCTGCTCCGCGCAAGACCCCGGCACGCACTCACAGGCGATCCCACTCGCCACCCAGCAGTCGGCACTCGGCACTCGCCACTCGCCATGATGCCCGTCAGAGCACGCAGCACGCAGCACCCAGCACCCAGCACCACCCCGCCACCCGAAACTTCCTCAACTCCCGATGGCCACCCGTTCCTCCCAGTCCAGCCCGTCCAGCACCGACACCAGCGCCAGGCTCATCACCAGGTCGTCGTGCCCCCGCGCTGGCGGCACCCCCCAGCGCAGCGGGTGCCCCGGCCCCGGCGGCGTCTCGTACGCCACCAGCGACATCTGCCGCCAGAACTCACGCGTCGCCGCCTCCCCATCCTCGCGGTACTCCTTCAGCCGCCCGCCGTCGATCAGCGCCAGCAACTCCCAGCCCAGCGCGCTCTTGCTCGCCGCCGAAAACTGGAACGGCACGACGAGCGGCGCGCTCCCCGGCCGCCCCCCGCGTCCGCCCCTCCCCGAGCGCCCGCCCAGCGCCGCCGCCAGGAACGACGCCAGCCCCGCCCCGACCCCGGTCGCGTCCACCACCACCGCGCTCGCCCGCCACACCTCCGCCGCCAGGTCGATCAACTGCCCTTGCAGCGCCGCATGCGCCACCCCCGTCCACGCCATCCGGTCCACGACCCGGTAGCACGGGAGTCGGCAAGTCGGCAGGTCGGCAAGTCGGCGAGCAGGAGTCTCGGCCGATCCGACCTCGCCAGGCATCCGCAACCCCACCGGATCGACCCGTCCCCACCGATCCGCCGACTCGCCCTCCTGCCGCTCCGTTTGCTTGCCGACTTGCCGACCCGCCGACTCGCCGACCTCCACGACCGTCAACGCCGTGCTGTCCCGCCGCGCGCCGGGCCGCCACGCTCCCAGCATCGGGGCCGATTCCTCCTCGCCCGCCACATCCAGCAGCAGCGCGTAGCGCCGGCCCGGTTCCGCCCGCCGCCGCCGCGAATGGTCGCCCCGCAACTGCGCCAGCCGCGCCGGCGGAAACAACCCGCCCGCCTCGTCCAGTTCCCGCAGCAGATACTCCGTGCGGATGAACGGGTGGTCCGCCCCGAACTGCGCCATCCGCGCCCGCACCCGGTCGCCGTAGGCCGGCAGGTCGGCCGCCACCGTCTCCCAGCCGACCCGCCACACCCTGCGGATGCCGTCCGCCGCCTCCTGCGCTTCCAGCGCCGCCATCTGCCGCGCCAGCAGCGTTTCCCGCGTCCAGACCGTGCCCAGGAACACCGTCGTCGCGTTCGCGCTCGCGCCCATCGGGTCGAACGCCGCGTCCCACACCTCCGGCCGGATGTCCTGCGCCTCGTTCGCCACCAGCAGCAGGTCGGCCGTCTGCCCGCGCGCGTTCGCCCCCGGCGCGGCGCTCAGGAACCGCGCGCTCGCCGCCCCGACCTCCACCACGTACCCCTCGCGCAACCGCGCCCCGCCGCCGCCCATCGCACCCCGCGCCCGCCCTCCGGCAACCGCGCCGATCCCGCCCGCCCGCCCGCCCGCGC
>JAFAEX010000119.1 GCA_023423795.1 Chloroflexota bacterium
CGCCCCTACAGTCTGCGGCAGATCAACCGTGCTGTGGGGGCGCGATTCATCGCGCCCGCTCGTCCGATGCCCGGACTATTCTGGCAACCGCCACGAACCCCGGGCGGCTGGCAGCGGGGTCAGAACCCGCGCAGTTTCGTCGGGCGCACGCGGACGGCGACCGGGTAGTCGCGGGCGAACTCCTCGGCGGTCTGGCCGACGTGCGCCATGCCGCGCACGTACTTGGCGATGAACTCCGGGATCGCGGTCGCGGGCGCGGCGTCGTGGTCGATCCAGGCGTCCCCGGTCAGGATCACGACGTCGTCGCCGTTGGCGTCGGTGTTGAAACTGAGGCTGGCGCGGCCGGTGCGCGCGATGTTGCGCAGCTTGGGCCGGTCGGGCTGGCTGTACATCAGCGCGGTTTCGCCATCCCACAGGAACCAGACCGGGGAGGGTTGGGGCGTGCCGTCCGCGCCGACGGTCGTCAGCCAGACGACATCCTCTTCGGCGAGGCGGCGGGCGGCGCGCGCCCCGAATTCGGTCGTGGTGTCGAACTGCATCGTGCGCTCCTCCGGTTTCGCTCGCCGTCGCGCCGGGGTTCGGCCCGGCCCGCGTTCGCTGCCGTGATCTTACGCGGCTTGCGGCCACGGGCGGCGATCCTGGAGCACACGGGCACGCCCGGGGCGCCGGCCGCTCGTTTCGGATGTGGCGGATCGGCCGGTGAACCCGGCGCGGTGCGGTCCGCCCCGGTCAGAAGCCGCGCAGTTTCCGGAGCCGGACCCGGATCGGCGTCGCGTATTCCGCCGCGAAGGCCTCGGCGGACATGCCGAGCGAGGCGAGCCCGTCGGTGTACTTCGCGACGTAGGCGGGGACCGCGTTCGCCGGCGGCGCATCGGCGTCGATTTCGGCGTCGGCGGTGAAGACGACGACGTCGCCGCCGTGGAACGTGGCGTTGAAGGCCAGGCTCACCGGCGACGAGCGCGCGATGTTGCGGACCTTGGGCGTGTCGGGCTGGCTGTAGATCAGGACCGTGTCGCCGTCCCACAGGAACCAGACGGGGGAGGGCTGCGGTGCGCCGTCGGCCCCGACGGTGGTGAGCCAGATGACCTGCTCGTCGTCCAGCCGCCGCGCGGCGCGTGCGCCGAATTCGCTGGTGGTGTCGATCTGCATGGGATGGATGCCTCCTCACGACCGGACCGGTCGCGATCCGTGCCGCCGGGAACGTCGCCGCCGGTGCGGAGCGCGGCGGTGCGCTTCCATCGTAGGACGCTCCGCGATCGGCGATGTCATGCGCGGCGGCGGGGTCGCCGCGACAAAGGCGCGGTTGGGCTGCTCCCGGTCATACGTCGTGGCCGGCTCACGGTGATGGCGGATCGTCAACGACCGCGCCGAGGGCGTGGATCGCGCCAACCTCGTAGACCAGCGTCGGCTGCCGCGATCGAACCAGCGCCGACGCGTCGTGCTGGAACGCGGCGACGTGTTCCGAGCGCTCGTGGTCCACGAGGGCGGCGCGGTCGCGCCACTCGCCGAAGACGGCGAACGCGCCCGGCGACCAGGGGTCTTCCCAGCAGGCGAACCCGAGGCAATCAGGCTCCCGCCGGGTGGCGGCAACGAGCGCGGCGATGGCCGCCAGGAAATCGGCCCGCGCCTCCGGCGCCACCGTCAGGCGCGCGTTCAGGACCAGCATGGGGCCGCTCCATCCGGTGAGTTTCGGCCGACCATGCTCCGTTCGCCGCCGGCAGCGCGCATTGTCCGGCACGCGGCGGTCATGGGTGCGAAGGAGCGCTGCGCGGGCGCGTGCGCGTGCACACATTGTTCAAGGTCACTTGAAAAGTAAACTCGAACATGGTTCACTGCGCGGCCATGAGCGGCATGCTGACCATCGGCGAACTGGCGGCGCGGACGGGGGTGGCGACCTCCGCCCTGCGCTTCTACGAGGAGCGCGGGCTGATCCGCTCCGAGCGCACGGTATCCGGGCACCGCCGCTTCCCCCGTGCGGTCGCGCGCCGGGTGGCGTTCGTCACCTACGCCCAGCGCGTCGGCCTTTCGCTGGACGAGATCAAGGCCGAACTGGACAAACTGCCGGCCGACAAGGTGCCGGCGCGCGAAGACTGGGACCGGCTGACGATCGGTTGGCAGGCGCGCATCGACGAGCGCATCGCCGAACTGGAGCGGCTGCGCGACAGCCTGACCGGCTGCATCGGCTGCGGCTGCCTGTCGCTCGACCGCTGCGCGATCTTCAACCCGGAGGACGTCGCGGCTCGGCTCGGGCCAGGGCCGCGCTACTGGGTCGGCGACCCCCGGCCGGATTCCGCGGCGACCGGGCGGGGCGGCACGGGCGACTGAGCCCGGGTTCGAAGATCGGGGAGGGCGCATGGGCACGAGCAACGCCGCCGTGATGAGGGCATCCGACCCGGCGCTGGGCTGGGGGAGCGCCGGCCTCGACCTCGACGCCTACCTCGCCCGGATCGGGTACGCCGGGCCGCTCGAACCGACCGCCGCGACGCTGCGCGCGCTGCACCGGGCGCACGTTCTGGCAATCCCGTTCGAGAACGCCGATCCCGCCGTCGGGCGGCCGGTGGCGCTGGACCTCGCCAGCCTGCAGGACAAACTGGTGCGCCGCCGCCGGGGCGGCTATTGCTACGAGCAGAACCTGCTGTTCGCCGCCGCGCTGGAACGGTTCGGGTTTACCGTCACCGGGCAGGCGGCGCGGGTACGGATGGGGGAGGCGCGGTTGCGTGCCGCCAGCCACGCGCTGCTGCGCGTCGATACCGGGGAGGGACCGTGGCTGGCCGACGTCGGGTTCGGCGGCAGCGGGCTGCTGGAGCCGATGCCGCTCGCCGACGGCGCCGAGGCAGACCAGGGCGGCTGGCGCTTCCGGCTGGACCGCGCCGCCGAGCGGGAGTGGGTCCTGCGGTCGTGGCGCGACGGCGGCTGGTTCGACCTCTACGCGTTCTCGCCCGAACCGGCGTACGCGGTGGACTACGCGGTCGCCAACTACTACGTCTCCACCCACCCGCGCTCGCCCTTCGTCGGCCGCCTCATCGTTGAGCGGATCTCGCCGGACCACCGGCTGTCGCTGGACGGCGGCGACCTGCGGGTCCGGCACCGGGACGGGCAGACCGTCGAGACCCTGCCGCCGGAGTGGGTGCCCGCCGTGCTGCGCGAACGATTGAACCTCGACCTCGCGCCGGACGAGGCCGCCGCCGTCGTCGAACTCGTGCGCGCGAAGGCGTCCGGCTGATCTGATATGGAATCCGTCCGGTTTTCCGTGGCATGCCCGCCCGCGATCCCGGTTCCTCGCCTGCGAACGGCGAACCGAATCCTGCCTGGCCTGGGCGGGCGCAGGCGCATGCTGCAAACGCAACGAGCGCCGTACACTGGCCCCCTTGTCGGGTCATGCGAAACCCGGCTATCGGCCCGGACCTGCCGTCACCGGTTGACGGGCCGGCGGAGCGGCCGGCCGGGTTTATTCGGCATTTATTCGGTATTGATTCGGCGTTTATTCGGCGGCGGTTTTCCCGTAGCCATGCGGAAACCGGGTTTCTTCGGCGACCCCCCCAGCCACGCGGGCGCACGCGGGGCGGCTTCGTCCGGGAACGGGTTCCGGGCGCTGGGTGTGGGAGGGGGGAGCGAATAAACCCCGAATCGGTCGAAACCGTGCGTACCTACGCGGCGTTCCGCGAACAACAAAACACCGAAAAAATACCGAATAAACGCCGAATAAATACCGAAAGAATGGGCGCCGTGGGTCCCCGCCGGGCGCCGCCGGTCGCGGCGGGGAGGGCGCCGGATGGCCGCCCGCGGCCGGAGACAGCGGGACAATCGCCCGGATTCCGCACGACCCGGCAGCCGCCCGTCCAGCATTCCTCGTTCGTCGTCGCCGGGGAGGGATCGTGCCCTCCCCCGGCGGCGACGAACGGAATCCCGGTTCGGTCGGCCGGATCTCGTGTCAGCCGTGCTTCTCGGCCAACGCCACCGCGACCGCCTCGTCGGTCTCGCGGTCGAAGTCGTCCGAGGCCCCAGGCAGGGCGGGAAGCACCCCCGAACAGGTCGGAAACCGGAGGCGCTGCCTCGAACCGGATGCCGGTCTCATCGACGACGAACCGTACCCGGCCGCCGCCAGCGATGCCGAGTTTTCGCCTCAATGCCGCCGGTACCGTCATTCGGCCCCGGCGGCCGACGCTCGCCGCATACACCCCGCTTCCGTCCATCGAACGCCCTCCGTGGCAACGCCCCAACGTGCCCGGGCATGACCCAATTGTGCCCGTGGCCGCGCGTGGCGGAGCGCGTCCGGATGCGCGCCTCGCAGGCAACCCCTGCCGCGTCGTCACGCGGTTATGCCAACCGGCCGCGCCTGCCGGTCATCGCCCGCCGAGGCCGCGCGTGCCGGGCGTCCCGACCCCACTGGAACCCGGAGCGCGCGGCCCGAAGGCCCATTGACACCTTGTCAATCTTTGCCTCTTGCCGAACGGACACGGATTCCGTAAGCGAACGGACGACTGTTGCCTTTCTGTCCGTTGTCATCTTCGGCGATCCGGCCTAGCATGGTTCCAGCGGTTCGGGGCCGCTCCGGCGACACGTAGGGACGCCGGGGCGGCGGGGAACCCGGCCGCACCGAACGCTGGGGATGGGAAGGGGAACCACCGTGCTGGGCAGGCGTGTGCTGCTCGTCGATGACCACCCGTTGTACCGGGCCGGCATCCGACGGGTCCTGGAGGGAAGCGGACGCTACCGGGTGGCGGCCGAGGCCGGCTGCGCCCACGAGGCGATCGACGCCGTCGATATCCACAAACCCGAACTGGTCGTGCTCGACGTCCAGTTGCCGGGGCTTTCGGGGCTGAAGACCGCCCGCATCCTGCGGCGCAAGGACCCCCGCGCCCGCATTGTGCTCGTTTCGCTGTTCGGGGACGACGCCCGCCTGCTGGAAGCGTGGGCCGCCGGCGCCGCCGCCGTGCTGCCGCGCGACATCCCGGCGGCGGCGCTGCTGGAGGCGCTGGACCGGGTTGCGGCCGGCGAGCACTTGCTGCGGGCATCGCTGCAGGGGCGGCCCGGCATCGCCCACCGGCTGCGCGCCGACGTGCGCCTGCTGCCGGGCCGCCGGCCCGGTCCGCCGCCGCTGGACGCGCTGCCGCTTTCCACCCGCGAACTGGCGGTGCTGGATTGCGCCGCGCAGGGGTTGTCCAACAAGCAGGTGGCCGCCGCCCTGTTCGTCACCGAGCAGACGGTCAAGAACCACTTCACCTCGGTGCTGCGCAAACTCGGGGAAGAAGACCGGGTCGGGGCGATCCTGCACGCGGTCCGGCAGGGCTGGGTCGAGATCGCGCCGCCGCCCGCCGACCTCGACGCGCCGTGGCTGCTGGCGAACCCGCCGCAGCCGGCCGCGCGCCCCGCCGTCCGCATCACGGCCTGAGGTTCATCGGCAGACAACGTCCCGGCTGCCCCGCGGCCGATTTTTCGCCCCGCTCCCCGCGCGCCCCAATCGCGCGGTTCCAACCGACGACCGCGCCTGGGTTCCCCACCCTCCCCGGCGCGGTCGTCGGCGTTTCCGGCCTCGCCGGAAAACCGGCCGCAGCCCCGGCATCCCGCCGATCGCGTTCGACGGATGCCGGGTTCTACGGAATCGGATCGCCGTTCTCATCGACGTAGGTCGTGTAGTCCTCGCCGAGTTTGACGAGGTCCGCCATCCAGAGGACCGTCTTTCCGTTGCTCGCGTTCCAGACGGTGTGGACCGCGTGCGCCGCGAACTCGTCGTAGGCGACGCAGTCGCGCGCCCGCAGCACCACGGTGCCTCCCACCGGCACCGGTTTCGCCGAATCCGGCTGGCCGCCCCGGAAGAGGATGGTCATCCCCTCCTGGAAGGACATGCCCAACGCGCCCGACTGGACGCACGCGACCTGGGCCAGCGGGTGGAAATGGCTCGTCGAGTAAGCGCCCGGCTCCCACACCAACTCCATCATCTGGAGCCGGTACCCCGGCGCCGCGACGGGCAGGACGAGGCCGAGGAGCGCCGGGGTGATGCCGGAATCCCCCGGCGGCCGGTCGGTGACGCAGGTTCCGTCGGCGCAAATGCCGGTGCAGCACTGGCTGGAGTTGCTGCATTGCACGCCGTCCGGCTTGCAGCCGCAGCGCTTGCGGCCGTTGGCCTGGGTGAGGACGTACCGGGAGCAGCACTTGCGGCACGGCTTGCCGTTCTTGCCGGAGCCCCTCCCGCAGCGTTGCCCGTCGGGCAGGCATTGCTCTTCATTCGGAGCGGCGTCCGCGCTCGTGCCGCCGCCGAGGGCGGCGGCGGCTCCGGCGAGGATCGCGCCGAGTCCGGCCCGGCGGTCCATGACGCCGCCCAGCGCGCGGGCGAGGCGGTCCAATCGTGCGTGTTCCATGGATTCGTTGGCCCTTCGGCGTGGCGCGGATCTCCGGGCATCCCCGAGCGGGCGCGCCCGAAGGTTCGCGATCGACAGGCTGGCGATGGACGGTCGCACCGGTACGCTATCCGCCCGTTCGGGCTTCGTCTCGGCACGAACGGGTCCGGCAAACGACCCGTTCGTGCCGCCGCGGCGGCGCCATTTCGGCAACGAGTCGATGGTCCCGGCGACGCATCGCGGGCGCACGCGGCCCGGAGCGCGACCGGTCTGCGCGCGGAGTCATGGGGATTCCGGTAGAGTGCGCCCTGCGTTTTCGATGCGCGATCCCGTGCGACCCGTCGTGCGGCGCGACGCGCCCGTCATCCGGAGGCAACGACACATGCCACGACCGACCCGCCGCGACCTGATCCGCCTGGCCGCCGCGCTGCCCGCCGTCCGCGTCTTCGGGCAGCCGCTGGCCGCGCTCGCGCAGGAACCGGCGAACCCGGTCGCCCTCGTCGCCTCCGGGCTGTTCAACCCGCGCGGGTTCGCCTGGGACGCCGACGGCGTGCTGTACGTCGCGCAGGCCGGCACCGGGGAGCCGGACCAGGCCGCCAGCGTGGTGAAGATCGTCGATGGTTGCCCGCAGCCGGTGGTGACCGGGCAGCCCTCAACCCGCGGCATGTCGGGCGCGGTGCAGGGGCCCGGCTCGGTCGCGTTCCTCGACGGGCGGCTCTACATCCTGCAGGACTCCGAGGACGACCGCGGCGACCTTGCCCCGACCCAGCCGAACGGCGTCTACCTCGCCAATGCCGACGGCACGGCCGACCTCATCGCCGACATCACCCAGTGGATGATCGACAACCCGACGAAGGAGATCCCGTCCGACCGCGGCAAACTGGGCGAAACGTTCGGCATGCGCGCCGGCGACGGCTTCCTCTGGGTGGTGGAAAGCAACGAAGGCCAGGTGCTCAAGGTCTACCCGGACGGGAAGATCGAGCGCTTCGTCGATCTGTCCGAGGGCCACCCGGTGCCGACCTGCATGGTCCCCGGGCCGGACGGCAGCATCTTCGTCGGCAACCTGAGCGACGCGCCCTACCCGGACGGCAAGGCGCTGGTCCGCAAGGTCGCCGCCGACGGCACGGTGTCCGACGCCTGGACCGGCCTGACGATGGTGGTCGGTCTGGAGGCCGGGCCGGACGGCACGCTCTACGCGCTGGAGATGTCCACCGGCAACATCACCAACCCGCCGTTCACGCGGCCGAACAGCGGGCGGCTGGTCAAGCAGGCAGGGCCGAACCGCCTGCGCGAGGTGATGAGCCGGCTCGACTTCCCGATCGCCTGCGCGATCGGGCCGGACGGCGGCATCTACGTTTCCGGCCCGGCGCTGGGCTCGGACGGCGCGGCCGGCTGGGTGATGCGGATCGACCCGGCGGCCGAGTTCCTGAGCGTGCCGGCCAGCATCTACGCCAGCGGGCGCTGCCCCGGGTTCGCCGAGGCGCGCACCGCGCTCGCCGCCGCCGAGGCGACCCAGGCGGCGGCCGAATCCGCGCCGACGCCCGCGCCGCAGGGCACCCCGCCGGCCAACACGGCTCCGGTGGAGATCATCGACTTCAAGTTCGTCCCGCCGTCGCTGACGATCAAGACCGGCCGCACGGTGACCTGGACGAACAAGGACGCCATCCCCCACACGGCGACCTCGACCGCCGACCCGAAGGTGTGGGACTCCGGCAACCTCAACCAGAACCAGGATTACTCGTTCACCTTCGACAAGGCCGGCACCTACGACTACTTCTGCATCTACCACCCGTACATGAAGGGCACGATCGTGGTGGAGGAGTAGCGCCCTCCGGCGCGGGGCAATCCGGACGAGATGTCCGGTTGCCCCGTGCTACCATCGCCGGGTCGGCGCTTCCATTGGAGAGATCGTCATGGCCCAGCGCTCCCCGGTACCCGAAATTGCCAACGACGACGCGCCACCGGTTGACTGGCTGACGCCCGAACAGGCGCGACGCCTCTTCGACGCCGACGTTCGGCGGTTGCTCGGCATCTCGACCGAAGAGTTTCTTCAGCGCTGGGACGCCGGCGAGTACGCCGACCTGGACGAACACGGGATCGGGAGCGCGGTCAACGAACTGGTGATGACCCTGGGGGTGGTGCGTCCGGATGTCCACGGCAAACCGCGACCTCGACCGCGCGGTTGAACGTTTGCGACAGGCGGCCGCGGTCGTCTCGGCGCAACCGCTCGTGGCGTTTCCGGACGGTCCACGTTCTACCGTCGTCAGGTTCAGGAACTCGACTCGGCTGCGCGCGTTCGGCCCGTTGCACGGCTCATCGCTCACCGCGTTCGTTTCGCTGGAAACGAGTTCGGTGGTGCGGGAGTTCGCCGGGGACGGTGTGATCACGCGGTCGTACCGGATCGCGCTGCTGGATCGGGCCGAACGCGAAGTGCTCGCCTGGCACTGGCAACCGGGTCCGGAGTTCGCCGGGCCGGATTACCCGCACCTCCAAGTCTCCGCCGCGGTCGGGTTCCCGGATGCGCGCGGCCACCGCACGATGGTCGATCTCGACAAGGTGCACCTGCCGACCGGTCCCGTCTCGCTCGCCGGCGTGGTCCGCATGCTGGTCGAGGAGTTCGGCGTGCAGCCGGTCGTGGCCGACTGGCGGGAGCGGCTGGCCGGCGAGCCGGTCTGATCCCCGATCCCGGCGTCCGTGCGACAATCCGGCCCCTGTCCGTCCGGTCGATTCGCCGCACTGGGGGTGCCTCCGTGTCCGACGCCGTTCCCGCAACTTCGCCCGCACCGAACGACGGCGCGCCGCGATTCCTCTTCGGCGTCGTGCGCAACCAGAACGTGCCGCTGCCGGAACTGCACCGCCACTGGGCGCTTTACGAGGACCTGGGGTTCGACTCGATCTGGCACGCCGACCATTACATGCGGCCCAGCGTGCCGGACCACCCGTTCCTGGAAGGCTGGACGCTGCTGGCGCACATGGCGAGCGTGACGAGCCGGGTCCGGCTCGGGTTGCTGGTCAATTCCAACACCTTCCGGCACCCGCCGCTGGTGGCGAAGATGGCCGTCACCGTCGATCACATCTCGCAGGGGCGGCTCGAACTCGGCCTCGGCACCGGCTGGTGGGAACCGGAGCACCGCGCCTACGGCGTCCCGTTCCCCGGCCCGAAGGAACTGGTAGACCGCTTCGAGGAGTCGGTCGAGGTCATCCACGGGCTGCTGACGAACGAGACGTTCTCGTACGACGGGCGGTTCTACCAACTGGACGGGGCGCTGTTCCGACCGGGGCCGTTCGGGGATCGCATCCCGCTGACCCTCGGCGCGCACGGGCCGCGGATGCTGGGCATCGTCGCCCGCCACGCCGACCGCTGGAACTCCTACGGTACGGTCGAGGAGATCCGCGAGCGCAACGCGCGGCTGGACGACGCCTGTGCGGCGATCGGGCGCGATCCCGGCGAGATCCTGCGCTCACTCTACGGCTGGACGCTCAAACTCGGGGCCGATCCGTGGTCGTCGCCGGACGCCTTCGCCGACATCGTCGGCCGCTATTCCGAGGTCGGCATCCGCGAGTTCCTGATGGAAGCGCCGCACGAGCACCAGTTCGCCACCACCGAGCGCATCGCGACCGACGTGATTCCGGCGCTGCGCGCGTAGCGCGGTGCTGGGTGCTACGACGGAGTGCCGAGTGCCGAGTGCCGAGTGCCGAGCGCGCGACACTCGTTCGCAGCACCCAGCACCCAGCACCCGGCACCCAGCACCAACGGAGATTCCGCGATGACCGACGCCGCCGACCTGTTGCGCCGCCACCGCGAGAGCATGTTCCCCAGCGTTGGCCTCTTCTACGAGGAGCCGATCGAACTGCGGCGGGGAGAAGGGCAGTTCGTCTACGACGGCGACGGGCGGCAGTACCTCGATTTCTTCGGCGGCATCGCCACGGTGTCGAGCGGCCACGCGGTGCCGGAGATCAACGACGCGATCAAGGCGCAACTCGACGCCATCACCCACACCAGCACGCTGTTCCTGATCCGCTCGCAGATCGAGCTGGCCGAGCGCATCCGGGCGATGACCCCGCCGAAGCTGGACAAGGTCTTCTTCTGCAACTCGGGGACGGAGGCCAACGAGGCCGCCTTCCTCGTCACCACGCTGGCCCGCGGCTCCAACGAACTGGTCGCGCTGCGCCACTCCTACCACGGCCGCTCGATGGCGACGACCGCCGCCTCCGGGCAATCGACGTGGCGCAACTCCACGCTTTCCGGGCTGCACGTGCACTACGTGGGCAACCCGTACTGTTACAGATGCCCGTGGGAAAAGACGTACCCGAGTTGCGGCCTGCTCTGCGCGCGGGACGTGGAGGCGGTGATCCGCACCTCCACCAGCGGCAATCCGGCCGCCTTCGTCGCCGAGCCTATCCAGGGGGTCGGCGGGTTCATCACGCCGCCGCCGGAGTACTTCGTCGAGGTCAAGGCGATCCTCGACCGCTACGACATCCCGTTCGTCTGCGACGAGGTGCAGACCGGCTGGGGCCGGCTCGGCGTCGCCGACTTCGGTTTCCAGACCTACCGGGTCGAGCCGGAGGTCGTCGTCTTCGCCAAGGGGCTTGCCAACGGCATCCCGATCGGCGGGCTGGTCGCGACCGACGAACTCGCTTCGTCGATCCGGTCGCTGTCGCTGAGCACCTTCGGCGGCAACCCGATCGCGACCACCGCCGCGCTGGCGAACCTCAACTACATCGCCACCCGCAACCTGCGCGAGAACGCGCTGCGGGTCGGCGCGCGGCTGCGGGACCGCCTGCTGGAACTGGCCGAGCGCCACCCGGTCATCGGCGACGTGCGCGGGATGGGCCTCCTGCTCGGCGTCGAACTGGTGCGCGACCGGGAAACGAAGGCGCCCGCGCCGGACATCCTGGCGCGGGTGCTGGAAGGCGCGAAGGTGCGCGGTCTGATCGTCGGGCGGGGCGGGCTGCACGCCAACGTGATCCGCATCTGCCCGCCGCTGGTGGTGACGGAAGCGGACGCCGACGCGGCGGCGGGCATCCTCGACGAAGCGTTCGCCGCGGCCGCCTGATAGGCTGGGGACCTGCTGCGGCCTGACGAAACGGGGCAACGGGGGGAAGCGCGTGGAGATGCAATCGTTCCTCGACCGGTTCGCCGGCGTGCTGCGGCTCGACCAGGGGACGTTCGCCGGCATCAAGCAGGACGACGAGGCGGCCAACGGACAGGCGGTCGTCATCGTGGCGCTGACCGGACTGCTTTCCGGGATCGGGACGTCGGCGTCGATCGCCCAAATCGCGCGCCAGCCGCCGCCGGCCGACCCGGCCACGGCGGCGGTCCTCAACTCCTACGCGGCGTTCGACACGACCGGCGGCCGGGTCGCCGTGGTCGTGCTGTCGGTCGTGCTCAGCCTCGTGGCGTGGGTGGCGTTCGCGGCGCTGGCGCGCTGGCTCGGGCGGACGGCGTTCGGCGCGGACCCGAACGCCGCGACGCCGGCCCAGATGCGCAACCTCGTGGCCTGGGGCTACGCGCCGGGGCTGCTCAACGTGCTGGCGATCCTGCCGGTGATCGGCGGCCTGATCTCGCTGGTGGTCGCCATCTGGGGCCTGATCACGCAGGTGATCGGCGTCCGCACCGCGTTGGGCGTCTCGACCGGGCGCTCGGTCGGGCTGGTCTTCCTGACCGCGATCCTGCTCGGAATCCTCATCGCCTGCCCGTTGCTGTTCATCACGATCGCCGCGATCGGGGCCGCCGGCTGAGCGTCGGCGCTTGCCTCGGTTGCCGGGCGTTCCAGCAGAAACGGCGCGGGCGGCAATTCGAGCGGCCGCATCAGCCGACAAAACGGGAGGCGATGAAGACGCCGGCCGTCGCCGCAGCGAGGCCGAGCACGACGTTGGCGACCACGTTGAGCACCGCATGCCCGACGGCGCCCCGTCGCGCCAGCGCCAGCGTCTCGTAGGCGAACGTCGAGAAGGTCGTGTACGCGCCGCAGAATCCGGTCCCTGCCAGCAGGCGCGCCTCCTCGTCCATGCCCAGCAGCGCCGCCGTCGCGGTGATCAGGGCCGCCAGCAGCAGGCTGCCGGACACGTTCACCAGCAACGTGCCCACCGGAAACCCCGTCCCGAACCGGTGCGCGGCCCAGTTGGAGACCGCGTAACGGGCATTGGCCCCGATGATGGCGCCGATGGCGATCAGGACGAACGGCTGCATGGTCGCCCCCCGATGGTCCGGCAGCGTTGCAGCGTGCCAATCGATGGCGCGGTTCCGGCGTCGCGTCCGTTCACGGGAGCGGCGCCACGCGCGCGAGCAGGAAGCCCAGCGTCGCCGCGACCAGGCCGGCGCCGAGCGTCAATCCGACATAGAGCAGGGCCTGCCCCGGCGCTCCGTCGAGGACCAGTCGTACGGTTTCGTCGCTGAAGGTGGAAAAGGTGGTGAACGACCCGAGGAAGCCTGTGGAGAAGAAGAGTTTGGTCGTGGCGCGGCCGGTGACGCGCTCCGAGACGTAGGTCAGGTAGAACCCGAGGATGAAACTGCCGACGACGTTGACCAGCATCGTGTGCCACGGAAACGGCGTGTCCCACCGCTGCTCGAAGGCGAGACCGACGAGGTAGCGGGCGTTTGCCCCGAGCACCGCGCCGGCGCCGATGGCGACGACCGCCGGGATTCGCACGCTTCCGTCCGGCTTCGGCGCGGGGGGCGGCCCGCCGCCCGGGGCGTGCGCCAGGTCGGCAGCCGTCGCCGGGGCGGTGGCCGGTTCGTTCATGGAGTGCACCCACGCGCGCTGCGCCATGGCCGTCCCTGCAACGTCGTGTCCTGACCCCCGCCCAGCGGTGGTGCAGTCACGACCTCGTTCGATCGACGGCGCGATTGTATCCGCAAAATTCTCCGTCCGGGACGCGGTTGGCGCGGCGGGCGGCGCAGGTTTGCCGGACGGCGACGATCCCGTCAGCATGGAGCGGGAAAACAGTATCCTTGAAGCAGGTTCGGGGCTGCTGAATCGCAGACGATGGTCCAATTCGTCACGGATGAGCGCCGTGACGGCGGCATTCTGCCGTGGGATTGCTAAGATGAATGAAGATCTCCCGGCCCGTCCGCGGCGGTGGCGGGCGCGGAGCGCGGTTTGGGGAGACGCTTGCTGATGACGCGTGTGCTGGTCGTGGAAGACACGCCCGAGATCGTCCGTCTCGTGCAGCGCAGCCTGCTGCTCGAGGGGTACCAGGTCGATGTCGCGATGGACGGCAAGACCGCGCTCGCCGCCGTGCGCGACAACCCGCCGGACCTGATCGTGCTCGACGTGATGCTGCCCGACATCAACGGGCTCGAGATCTGCAAACGGGTGCGCGCGATGGAAGAAGCCGCCACCGTCCCGCCCACGCCGATCCTGATGCTGACCGCGCTGGACGCGGTCGCCGACCGGGTTTCCGGGCTCGAAGCCGGCGCCGACGACTACCTGCCCAAGCCGTTCGCGATCACGGAACTGATGGCGCGGGTCAAGGCGCTGCTGCGCCGTTCCCAGCACGCCCCGGTCGCCGCCGCCTCTTCCGCCACCCAGCCGGACCCTGCCCTGCGCTACGACGACCTCTCGCTCGACCCGAGCAGCCGTATCGTCACCCGCGGCAACCGTACCGTCACCCTCACCGCGCGCGAGTTCGACCTGCTCCATGCCTTCATGAAGCACCCGAACCAGGTCCTCACCCACGACACGCTGATGCACCGGATCTGGGGCGACGATTTCTTCGGGGAATCCAACGTGCTGGCGGTGACCATCGCCTCGGTCCGGCGCGCGCTCGAAGCCGAGGGCGAACCGCGGTTGCTCCAAACCGTGCGCGGCGTCGGCTACGTGCTGCGGACCGCGCCGTGAACTCCCGACCGGGCGGAGGTTCGGCGCCGCGCGGCGATGACCCTGCCCCGCAACTCGATGAAATCTCCCGGCTGGCCGAGCGCCGGTTCGCCTCGTCGCTGGCGACGGTGGCCGAGGTGCTCGGCCTCGCCGCCGGGTTCGCCGGCGCAGAAGCCGCGCTGCTGGTTCGCTTCGACGACGACGGCAGCGGCCTGGTGCTGGCGGCGAGACCCGATGCGTTTCTCCCCGGCGACCCGGCGCCGATCCGGCTGGCCGCCGACGGGGCAGGGCATGCGGCGCGGTGCGTCGATGCCGAAACCGGCGCGGCGCGATCCTGCGCCCTGGCCCCGGTCGTGCTTGCGACCGGAGAAGTTTACGCCCACCTGTGCGTGCTCGGGGCCGGGCCGGCGCCGTTCGCCCCGGAGCAGGTGCGCCCGTTGCGGTCGCTGGCGGGGTTGCTGGCGACCCAACTCGACCGCGACCGCGAACTCGGCCTACGCGAGCGGGTGGAAGCCGGCCTGCGCGAGCGCGAAAGCCGCGCCCGCGCGATGGTGCAGAACGCGGGCGACATCTTCCTGATCCTCGATGCCGGGGGCATCGTCCGCTACGCATCGCCGGCCGCGGAGCGCCTGCTGGGCTGGGACGCCGACGACCTGCTCGGGCGGCTGCCACCGGAGGTCGGCCTGCGCGACCCGGAGGACCGCCCGGCCTACGCCGCGGCCCTGGCCGCCGCGCGCGCGGCCGGGCCGATCCTCCCGAGCGTTACCGCCCGGTTGCGCTGCAAGGGCGGCGGGGACCGCACGTTCGTGGTGTCGCGGGTGGACCGCCTCGGCGACCCTGCCGTGCGCGGCATCCTGGCCGTCGCCCACGACGTGACCGAGCGGGTCGCCGCCGAAAGCCGGCTGGCCGCCGAGCAAGCGCTGCTCGCCAGCCTGATGGACAACGCGCCGGATGCGCTCTTCGTCACCGACGCGGCGCTGCGGTTCCGGCGGCTCAACCCGGCCGCCGCACGGTTGCTGGGGCTGGCCGACCCGGCCGAGGCCGTCGGCCGCACCATCGCCGAGGTGGTCCCGGCGGCGGCGGCCGAAGCGGCGCTCGCCGCGCAGGCGGGCGTGGTGGCGACCGGCGAACCGCTGTTGAACCGGCTCGAACCCGATGCTACCGCGCCGGACGACCGCTGGCGGCTCACCAGCCTGGTGCCGCTGTGCGACGGCGAGGGCGCCGTCGATGGGCTGATCGGTCTTTCCCGCGACGTCACCGAACTGCACCGGGCGGAGGCCGAGATGGCCGCGGCGCTGGCCGCCCAGCAGGCGGCCAACGCCGAACTCGAACACCTCAACCGGGTCAAGTCCGATTTCGTGGCCGTCATCAGCCACGAATTCCGTACGCCCCTGACCAGCATCCAGGGGTTCAGCGAACTGATCCGCGACGTCCCGATGCCGCCCGCCGACGTGCACGAGTGCGCCGACGAGGTGAACCGGGCCGCCGTCCGCCTCGCCCGCATGATCGACCGGGTGCTGGACCTCGACCGCCTGCAGCGCGGCCACGAGCGGATGCGCTTCGAACGCATCGACCTCAACGAGTTGCTGGCCGAAGCGGCCGATGCGCTGCGCCCGACGACGACGATCCACGACCTCCGGCTCGACCTCGACCCGGCGCTGCCGCCGGTGGACGGGGATCGGGACCGGCTGTTCCAGGCAGCCACCAACCTCGTCGGCAACGCCATCAAGTACGCCCCGGACGGCGGCGAGATCCTGGTGACGTCGGCGCGGCGGGATGGCGTGGTGCGGGTGACCGTCCGGGACGAGGGCCTCGGCATCCCGGAGGAAGCGCTCGAGCAGGTGTTCGAGCGCTACGCCCGGGTCGAAGCGGTTGCGGGGCAGTCGATCCACGGGACCGGGCTGGGCTTGCCGATCACCCGCGAGGTCGTCGGGCTGCACGGTGGCCGGATCTGGGCGGAGCGCAACCCGGACCGCGGCGTCACGTTTTTTGTTGAACTTCCGATTGATGGGAACGCATCAGCTATCCAATAAGCAAGCGTCCGTGTATCATTTCGATGGTCGTTGCGTTGAACTCCTCCCGGCGCGGCGGGAACGTGCTGGCGTGCCGTCATCCATCGGGAATCGGGTGGTGGTGGAGCCGCGGACCGTGAGGTGGTTGAGCACGGTGTCTGGCGGTACGGCGCTTCCCAGCCGCCTCACACGCGCGAACGGCATCCAGGTTGCGAGTGCGCCGACGATCGGCCGAAGCCGGGCCGGGAAGCCGTCAGGGGATCACGGGATGTCGAGCTCGGCAGCAGGCGACGCCGCCTGCGACGATGCGAGCCTCCAGGGTTGGCCAGCGACCGCCTCGCACCTCGCGGCGATGGCTGACCTCGTGGCCGACCGGTCGCGACCGCTTGCCGATGCGGGGGCCGAGTTCCTGCGCCGCGTGGCCGAAATCACCGGGATGGACGGGGCGTTGCTGTGCCGGGTCGATCCGAACGGCGGCGGCACCGTGCTAGCCGCGGCCGGTGCGGGCGGCATCACACCCGGCGAACGGGTGCCGCCGTACGGAACGCTCGCCGGCGGGGCTGTGGGCGAAACGTTCCCCCTCGCCGTGCCCGACACCGCCGCTGAACCGGACTGGCGGGTTCGCGCCGCCTGCCTGCCGTACCCGGCCGTGCGCGCATGCTACGGCGCGCCGGTGCTGCGCCCGGACGGCAGGCGGTTCGGCGTGCTCGCCGGCGTCGCGGCGACGCCGCGGGCGCTCGACCAGGAGCGGCGCGACCTGCTGGCGGTGATGGCCGCGGTCGCGGCCCCGCTTGCGCTGCGGCTGGACGCGGCCAGCAACGATGCCGCGCCGTCCGCACCCGCGCCCAACCGCGGCCACGACCAATCCCGCTTCCGGGCGATGGTCGAGCATGCATCGGAGGCATTCGCCGAAACCGACCGCACGGGCCGCATCCGCTACGCCAACCCCGCGTTTACCGATCTCGTTGGACGACGGCCGGGCGACGGTGGCGACCTGCTCGGCCTCGTCCACCCGTCCGACGCCGGAGCGTGGGCGGCGGCGCTGGCCGGCGACCACGGCGCCCCAACGGCGACGCTCACGGGGCGGCTGCGTGGCACGAGCGGCGCCTGGAGCCGGGTCGAGGCGACCGCCGTCCGCCGTGGCAGCGATGCCGGCAACGAGGCCATCGTGCTGGCCATTCGCAACGTGACCGAGCGGAGCGCGATCGAGGCCGGGCGGGCGCGGGCCGAACGCGAGGTCCGGCACGAGCGCGACCTGCTGCGGACGGTGATGGACGCCATCCCGGACGTGCTGATCGTCAAGGACGCCGAGGGACGCTACCTGCGGGTCAACCGGGCCGCCGCCGACCTCCTCGGGATCGCCGACCCCGAGGAGGCAGTCGGGCGGTCGCCGGATGCGTTCTGGTCCCGGGAGGCGGCCGCCGGGGTTGCCCGCGATGACGCCCGGGTGCTGGCCGGCGGCCCGATGGCAGACGTGCTCATGCAGTCCGAGCGCGGCGACGGACGCTGGTTCCTGACCAACCGGCTGCCGTTACGGGATACCGACGGCCGCGTCACTGGCCTCGTCGTCGCCGCGCGCGACGTCACCGAGTTGCACCGCGCCGGGCAGGATGCCCTGTCGCGCGAGGGCCTGCTCGCCCGGTACAAACTGCTGGTGGACTCCACGTCCGACATCATCGCGGAACTCGACGCCGAGATCATCGTCCGGACCATCAATCCGGCCGTGACGCGCCTGATGGGGCATCAGCAGGAGACGATCGTCGGCACCAGCGGATTCGACTGGATCGTGCCGGAGGACCTGCCGGCGGTGCGGGAGCAGTTCGCGCGGATCGTCGCCACGCCGGGCATCTCGCCGTCGATCGTGACCCGAGCGGTGCGCGCCGACGGCAGTCCGGCGTGGCTGGAGTTCACCCCCAACAACCGGCTGCACGACCCGGCGGTCGGCACGATCGTGTGCGTCATTCGCGACGTGTCGCTCCGGCGCGAGGCCGAAGCGCGGCTGCGGGCGGAGCGCGACCTGCTGCAGGCGGTGATCGACGCATCCTCCGAGATCATCGCCGTGCGCGACCGATCCGGGCGCTTCGCGCTCATGAATGCCGCCGCGGCGCAGGCGTTCGGCTTGCCGGACGTCGCCGCCGGCATCGGCAAGCGCCCCTCGGACCTCTTCTCGCCGGCGGAGGCCGCGCGGCAGGAGCACGAAGCGCGCCGGACGATGGAGACCGGAGCCTTGACGACCAACGAGGTCGTCTACGCCGACGGCCTCGGCGCGCCGGCGTGGTACCTCGTCAACCGCCACCCGCTGCGCGATACGGACGGGACGGTGACCGGCATGGTCGGCGTCGCCCGCGACGTGAGCGCCCTGAAACTCGCCGAGCAGGCGGCGGCGGCGGAGCGCGACCTGCTGCAGGCGTTCATCGACGTCGTGCCGGACATGCTGTTCCTCAAGGACCTGGACGGCCGCTACCTCCGCATGAACGCCTCCTACGCCGCCTGGCTGGGGTTGCCGAACCCGGCGGCCGGGGTCGGCAAGACGGTCGGCGACTTCACGGCCCCGGCAGATGCGGCGGCCCTCGCGGAGCAGGTCCGGCGTATCGCCGAAACCGGGGAGCCGCTGCGCGATTACCTGTTCCGCATCGGCCGGGGCGGCGAGGAGCGCTGGTTCCTGCGGACGAAGCGCCCGCACCGGGACGCCGGCGGCCGGGTGGTCGGCATCGTCGGCGTTTACCGCGACGTGACCGAGGTGAAGCACGCCGAACTGGCGGTGGAACGGGAACGCAACTTCCTCCAGATGGTGCTGGACGCGTTGCCGGGTCACGTCTACGTGCTGGACGCCGACCAGCGGTTCCTGCTGGTGAACCGCGCGGCCGCCGCCGCGGTCGGGCTGGCCGACCCGGTGCACGCCCGCGGCCGGCGGCCCGAGGATTTCTGGCCAACCGACGTTGCCGGGTGGATGGCGTCCGACAATCGTCGCGTGCTGGCCGGTGAGGCGATCTGGGACCGAGTCATGGACATGGTGACCACCGATGCCGGCGCCATTACCGTGCTGACCACCCAATTGCCGCTGCGGGACGAGTCCGGGCAGATCGTCGGCATCATCGGCACCTCGATCGACGTGACGGCGTTGCGGCGGATCGAGGAGTCCCTCGAGCAGGAGCGCGACCTGCTCCAGCAGATCCTCGACGCCCTGAACGACCGCATCGTGGTCAAGGACCGCCACGGCGGTTTCGTACGGATCAATCGCGCCGCCGCGCGCCACCTCGGGCTGGCCGATCGCAACGCCGCCGTGGGCCGGCACGCCCAGGCGTTCGAGCGGCCGGGCGACGCGGTGGGCGACCCGGCAGGCGATGCCGCCGCGCTGGCCGGCGACGAGGTGGAGGCGGTGGTCGAGGAACCGGGCGCGGACGGCCAGCCGCGCTGGACGTTGGTCGGCAAGACCCCACTGCGCGGGCCGGATGGCGACATCGTCGGGTTGGTTGCCGCCGCCACCGACATCACGGTGGTCAAGGAAGCCGAACGGCGGCTGGCCGAGGCGCTCCGGCGCGAGCAGGCGATCAACGCCGAACTGGAGCGCCTGGACCGCGCTCGCGGCGCCTTCATCGCCATGCTCAGCCACGAGTTCCGGACGCCGCTGACGGCGATCATGGGCTACGGCGAGATGCTGCGCGAGTTCGAGCCGGACCCGGCCACCACCCGCGAGTACGCCGGCGAGATCGCGCGCAGCGCCGACCGCCTGTCGCGGCTGACCGGCGACCTTCTGGAACTCGAACGGATGCGAACCGATCGCTTCCGCATCGAGCAAGCGCCGGTCGATCTCGCCGACCTGCTGCGGGAGGTGGTCACGGCTCTGCGGCCGTCGTCGCCCAACCACGACCTGCGGCTAGAGGTGGACGCAAACCTGCCGCCGGTTTCCGGCGACGCTGACCGGCTGGTGCAGGTGTTCACCAACCTGGTGTCCAACGCCGTCAAGTATTCGCCGGACGGTGGCGCGGTCGTCGTCGCCGCGCGCGCCGAAGCGGGGCACGTCGTGGCCTCGGTGCGCGACGAGGGGTTGGGCATCCCGCCGGAGGACCTGGAGCGGGTGTTCGAGGCCTACATCCGCCTCGACACCGGCGGCAAGCGCGGCATCCGGGGCACGGGGCTCGGGCTGCCGATCGCCCGCCAGTTGGTCGAACTCCACGGCGGCGCGATCTGGGCCGACAGCACCCCCGGCGTGGGCAGCACGTTCGTCGTCCGGCTCCCGGTGGACGAGGCGACAGGCGACAGGCGACAGGCGACGGACGTTAGGCTATAGACGACAAGCAAGAGCCCACGGGGTTGCTCGTGGGGAAACTCCTCGATCGTGGCCGTCGGTCTATCGCCTATCGCCTGTCGCCTGTCGCCTGTCGCCTGTCGCCTGTCGCCTCGTCCACCGGGAGCACACACCGGATGCGCATTTCCGTCCTCGGCACCGGCAACACCGGCCTGTGCATCGCCGCCGACCTCGCGCTCGCCGGCCACGAGGTGGTGGTCTGGGATCACCCGGAATTCGCCGCCGCGATCGAGCCGCTGCGCGAGCGGGGCGAGATCCGGCTGGAGGGAACGGCGCGCACCGGGACCGCGCGCATCGCCGGCGCGACGACAGACGCGGCGGAAGCGTTGGCGTGGGCGGACGTGCTACCCTGTTCGGTGCCGTCCTACGCCCACGCCCTGTTCGCCGAGGCGCTGGTTCCCCACCTGCGCGCCGGGCACCTGCTGGCGCTGCTGCCGGGCAACCTCGGGGCGCTGGCCTTCGCTGCCCGCCTGCGCGAGCGGGGTGCGGACGGCGTGGTTGTCTGCGAATCGGACACCGCGCCCTACGTTTGCCGCAAGACCGGGCCGAACGCCGGGGTGATCTGGGGCCGCGTGCCGGCGCTGGGCGTCGGCGCCTGGCCGGTCGCGGAGACCGCCGGGGCAGTGGCGGCATTGGGCGATTTGTTCCCCGGCGCGCGGGCCTACGCCAGCGTGCTGGAAGCCGGATTGTCGGCGCTGAACCCGGTCGTCCACCCGCCCGGGGTGCTGCTCAACGCGGGGCGGATCGAGCGGTCGCGCGGGGAGTTCTGGTTCTACGAGGAAGGGGTGACGCCCGGCGTGGTGCGGGCGATCGAGGCGGTCGATGCCGAGCGGCGGGCGATCGGGCGGGCGCTGGGGCTGGATCTGGCGCCGGTGGCCGCCGGGTTCGCCGGAGCCGGGTTCGGGCCGGCGTCGGACGACCTCTGGGCCGTCATCAACGGCAGCCGGATGCTGACGGCGCTCCGTGCGCCCGGCATGCTCGACACCCGCTGGTTGACCGAGGACATCCCGTTCGGGCTCGGCGCGTGGGCGGCGCTCGGCGACGCGCTGGGCGTGGAGACCCCGGTGATGGACGCCCTCTGCACGCTCGCCTCGGCCACGCTCGGCCGCGACCTGCTGGCCGACCGCCGCGGCCCGGACGCGCTCGGCCTTGCCGGGCTGGACGCGGCCGGGATGAACGCGGTCGCCCGCGGTTGACGGTTCGGACAGCGATTCCGCGTCCACGCTCGTCATCCCGGGCTTGTCGAGGGATGACGAGCGTGGACGCGGGATGCCGGGTGCGGACGCGGGATGACCGGTCGCCCGCGCTCCCTTGCTAGATCCGCTTCGCGCCGTTGACGCGGACCTTCATCGCGTAGAGCGACGTCGTCCCGCAGATGAAGAGGTGGTTGAGCTTGGCGCCGCCGAACTCGACGTTGCCGACCAGTTCGGGCGTGTAGATCTTGCCGATCAACGTGCCGTCGGAGTCGTAGCAGTGGACCCCGTCGGCGGCGCTGGCCCAGAGCCGGCCCTCGGTATCGATCCGGAAGCCGTCGAAGAGGCCGGCGGTGCACTCGGCGAAGACCTCGCCGCCGGAGAGCGTGCCGTCGTCGTGGACACGGAAGCGGCGGATGTGGCGCGGACCGTTTTCCTGGTGGGTTGCGCCGGTATCGACGATGTAGAGCAGCGACTCGTCCGGGGAGAACGCGAGGCCGTTCGGGCGAACGAAGTCGTCGGCGACCTTGGTGATCTTGCCGGTCACGCCGTCGATCCGGTAGACGTGGCAGCCGTCGAGTTCGGGTTCGCTCTTGTGGCCTTCGTAGTCGGAGTCGATGCCGTAGGCGGGGTCGGTGAACCAGATCGAATCGTCGGACTTGACGACGGCGTCGTTCGGGGAGTTGAGGCGCTTGCCCTCGAAACGGTCGGCCAGCGTGATGACCGTGCCGTCGTGCTCGGTGCGGGAGACGCGGCGGCCGCCGTGCTCGCAGGAGACGAGCCGCCCCTGGCGATCGACGGTGTTGCCGTTGGTGTAGCCGGCCGGGTACCGGAAGACGCTGGTCGCGCCGCCCGCCTCGTCGTAGCGCAGCATCCGGTCGTTGGGGATGTCGCTCCAGACCAGCGAGCGCCATCCTGGCGACCAGGCCGGGCCTTCCGCCCAGCGGCAGCCGGTGTAGAGCGTCTCCAGCGTCGCCGTCGGGTTGATGCAGGCGTTGAAACGCGGGTCGAGGATTTCGAACTCGTTGGCGGCCATCGGTCTCCCTTCGCCGGATTCGGGCGCGGCTTCGCCGCCGTCGCCCACGCGTGCCGTGGTGTGAACCCCGGCCGGTATCCTAGTACGGACCCGACCGGCGCGGGATGCGATCTGGCAGACGCCTGGGGAAGCAGGATTCGGCATCGATTCCGAGGTGTCGCGAGGGGTCTGACGAAGACGTGGAGCGGCCGCGTCTTGAGATGATCTGCAGTGCTTCCCGCTTCGCCACGCCGCCCACTCAGCCTGCTGTTTCGACCGACGCTTCGACCGGCGAACCACCGGTCGCGTCCGGTTCGGTGTCCGGGATGGACGCCATCCCGGCGGCGAGCCGCAGCGCCTCGGCGACGATCTCCTCGCGGGGGAGCAGGCGACCGGCGGCCCAGGCGGCCTCGCAGGCGGCGTTCCCAAGCGCAGCGCGGACGAGATCGACGCCCTCGAAGTAGCGCGCGCGCTCGTTGCCGGGAATCGGGGCGTGCAACTCGTCGCGCAGTTTTTCGGCCGCGCCGTAGAGGCGGGCCGCCCGTCCGGGCTGGGCGTTGGCGGCGGTGGCCGCGATGTTCTCGATCGCGTGGGCGATGCCCAGCCACGCATCGAGATCCCGCCAGAGCAGGAGCGCCTCGTGGTGGCGGGCGGCGGCGGCGGCCAGGTCGCCGCCCATCGCCGCGATCGCGGCGAGGTTGGACAGGTCGTCGGCGATGCCGGCGACGTCGCCCAGTTCCCGGTCGATGGCGAGGCTGCGTTCGAGCAGCGCGGTCGCGGCGGCCGGGTCGCCCTCGTCGAGCGAGACGAGGGCGAGGTTGGACAGCGTAATGGCCATGCCGGCCCGGTTGCCCAACTCCTCCTTGATCGCCAGGCTCGCCTCCAGCAGCGAGCGCGCCTCGGCGAGGGTGCCGCGGCCGTGGGCGAGGAGGGCGAGGTTGTTCAGCGAAACGGATTCGAACGTACGGTCGCCCATCTCGCAGGCGAGATCGAGCGCGCGGCGGTGCCACGTCGCTGCCTGCTCGGCTTCTCCCAGGTGGTCGGCCACGTTGCCGAGCATCGTCGAAGTGCTGGCGATGCTGCGGCGGTCGCCCAGGTCCTCCCAGAGGGCGAGGCTGGCGCGGAGGAGCCGCTCGGCGGCGCGCAGGTCGCCCTGCCGCCAGGCGAGGTTGCCGGCGCCGCGCAACGCTTCCGCGCGGTGGATCGGACGCGCGCCCGTGTCCGTGGCGAGCGCGCGATCCAGCCAGCGGCGGCCCTCCGTCAGGTGCCCCCGGTACTCCCAGAACTTCCAGCACCACGCGGCGAGGCGGGTGGCGTTGCCCGGGCCGCCGTGGTCGATCGCCCACGCCAGTGCGGCGCGCAGGTTGTCGTGGTCCGCCTCGTACCGGGGCAGCCATGGCGCCGCGTCGCCTTCGACCATCGCGACGTCGCCCGCGTGCGCCCAGTCGTTGAAGAAGGTCCAGTGGGCGGCTCGCGCCGCCGCCTCTTCCCCGGATTCCGTGAGGCGGGCGAGGGCGAAGGCACGGATCGTCTCCAGCATCCGGTAGCGGGTTTCGCCGTCCGGGCCGTCCTCCGCGCGCAGCAGGCTCTCTTCGAGCAGGCTGGTGATGCCGTCCAGCGGATCGAGCCACGGCTCGCCGAGCGCGCCGGCCACCGCCTCGATGGCCTCCAGCGTCGCGCCGCCGGAAAAGACCGCCAGCCGGCGGAAGAAGGCCTGCTCGGCGTCCGGCAGCAGGTCGTGGCTCCACGCGATGGTCGCCTCCAGCGTCCGGTGCCGGTCCGGGCGGTCCGGCGCGCGGTCGGCCAGCACGCCGGGCCGGCCGTCGAGGCGGTCGAGGATCTGGATCGGGGCGAGGGCGCGCACGCGCGCGGCGGCCAGTTCGATCGCCAGCGGCAATCCGTCGAGGCGGGCGACCAGTTCCGCGACATCGGCGGCGTTGGTTTCGTCCACGACGAACGCCGGCTTGGCCGCTTGCGCGCGGGCGACGAACAGCGCCACCGCCGGGTTCTCGGCCAGCACCGGCGGCGGCAGCGGGCGGGACGGGTCCGGCGCGGGCAGCCCCGCCAGCGGCCATTCGCGCTCGGCCCGGATGCGCAGCGGGGCGCGCGAGGTCGCCAGCACGGTGAGCCCCGGCGCGGCGCTTAGCAGATCGGCGACCGCGCGGGCGGCCCCGGCCAGCGGCCGGAACTGTTCGAGGTTGTCCAGCACCATCAGCAGCCGCTTCGGGGCGAGAAACGCCTGCAACGCATCGCGCTCCGACAGGCCGCCGGTGGCGAGGACGCCGAGCGCGTCGCCGATGCGGCCGGGAAGGAGGGCGGGATCGGTGACGGCGGCGAGATCGACGAAAAACGCGCCGTCCGGAAAGGCATCCAGCGCGTCTGCGGCGAGCTGGAGCGCGAGGCGCGTCTTGCCGGCGCCGCCCGGTCCGGTCAGCGTCAGCAGCCGGGTCGCCGGGTCGCGCAACCGGGGGAGCAGCGCCGCGAGGTCGGCTTCCCGCCCGACCAGCGGGGTCGGCTGCACCGGCAGGTTGGTCGGGTGGCGTTCGAGGCTCTTCAGCGGCGGGAAGGTGTCCGGCATCCCCGGCAGCACCACTTGCCAAACCCGCTCCGGTTCGAGCAGGTCGCGCAGCCGGTGGCTCCCGAGGTCGCGCAAGGACGTGCCGGCGGGCAGTTCGCCGCCGAGCAGGGCGCGGGCGGCGTCGGAAAGCAGCACCTGCCCGCCGTAGCCCGTTGCCAGCAGGCGGGCGAGCCGGTTCAGGCACGGCGCGAGGTAGTCGCCGCCAACGGGTTCTGCCGCCCCGGCGTGCACGGCCATCCGCACCCGCAGCGGCCCGGTCTCGTCCCACGGTTCGGCGGCGAGGGCGCGCTGGGCGTCGGCTGCGGCGGCAATCGCGGCCGGAGCGGCAGGAAAGGCGGCCTGCACGGCATCGCCCACGGTCTTGAACCAGACGCCGCCGTGGGCTTCGACCACGGCCGCCATCAGGGCGTTGTGGCGGGCCAGCGCGCGGCGCATCGCGCCCGGCTGGTGTTCCCACAACCGGGTGCTGCCCTCGATGTCGGTGAACAGGAACGCGACCGTACCCGCCGGGTACGGATGGCGCGGTGGGGGAGGTGCGCCGAGGAACCCTGGCGCTCCGCCGGTCGCGGCGGACTCCGGCCCGGTGGCGCTCATCGTGGCAGCCGGCGGCGTTGCCGATGATCCATCACATTGGCAAGCGTAGCACGGCGACGAGTGCCGAGTGCCGAGTGGACGAGGTCGGCGAGTCGGCGGGTCGGCAAGCACGAACGGTGCGCGCCGCCGAGCGGGCCTACCATTTCTCGGCACTCGGCACTCGGCACTCGGCACTCGGCACTCGGCACTCGGCACTCGGCACTCGGCACTCGGCACTCGGCACTCGGCACTCGGCACTCCGTCTCCCGCCGTTCTCCACGGGAGATCCACATTCCGGCGGTATCGTCGAAGCCAGGAACGGGAGGAGGGACCGGTGGCAGGAGATGTCACGCCGGGTTGCCCGGGGCGTTGGATCGGCAGCAATGGGACGCGCGGGCCGGTTGCGCGGGAAACGGGTGGCCGGGCCGGTCGTTATGGGTGCGGAGGCATGGCCCGGCACGCATCTGGCGCGGACGGCGCCGAACGGCGTGGCGCTCCGGCACGATCCGGAGCGGCGAGCGTTGGTCGCCGCGCCGCGGATCGCGGCGGAAGGCGACGGATCGGTCGGGATGCGCTCCGGCGCGATGCGAGGTGGACCGGCGGTGAGAGCGGCCGCCGAATGGGCAGGGCGTTGAGATGATGGGCATGGCAGGGATTGCGTTCGGCGTCGGAATCGTATGGATGGTCGTGGTGGCGCAGCCGGCGCCGCGGCTGCTCGATGGGCCGGGCGGCTGGCTGGCCGCGCTGGCCGCCGGGATCGCCTTGGCGGCGCTGGGGCTGTGGCTGCTCGGGCGCGCCGCCGCGCAACGCGAGCGGGCGCGAGCGGCCGAGCGGGACGCCGGCACGCTGGAGCAGGAGGTGCTGGCCGCCCTCGCCACCCAGGGAACGCTCACCCCCGCCGAGACCGCGCTGCGGACATCCTTGACCATCGACGAAGCCGGGCCGCTGCTGGAAGCTCTGGCCAGCATGGGCGCCGTGCAGGCGGTCGAAGGCGCGGACGGCCAGGCCTACAACCTCACCGGCGCACCCGACCTTGCCCGCGCGGAGGCGGCACGGGGCGAACCGGACGCCGCGCCGGATGAGGACGCCGCCGAGGGTCCGGTCCAGCCCGTTACGCCGCTCAGCGAACGGGAACTCGACGTGCTGGCGCTGGCGGCGACCGGCCGCACCGACCGCGAGATCGCCGGCGCGCTCACGCTGCCCGACGACGCGGTGGCGGCGCTCACCGACGACATCTCCCGCAAACTCGGCGTGCGCAGCCGAAACGAGGCGATCGTCCGCGCCCGCGCGCTGGCGCTGGTTTAGGGCACCGTTCCAACCCATCTCCGATTGCCGGTCGGTCATCCCGAGTTGGTCGAAGGATTTCGTTCACGAGCGGGCGTCGTGCGTCCTCGGCGCGTTCGGATCGACGCGCCGGATGAGCGGAAGTACGCACTCGATCGACGCGGTAGCGCTGGCGGCAGGAAATCGAGCAGCGCCCGGTCGCTTTGGCCGCACCCGTTCACCCCAATAGGATCGCAATTCACGGATTCCCTCCGTCGTCATCGCGAACTCGTTGAGGAATCTCGTCGTCGGCATCGACTCAAGAGAGACGGGATTCCTCTTGATCATTGGTGATGATAAACATTGAGTTTTTGACCCCTTTATCGTTGGTGCATCGAAGGAATGTGAACGGGGCGCCGGGAGCTCGGGCGGCCCCGGGGCGGACGGCTACCAGAGGACGACGACCAGGATGCCGCCGGCAGCCATCAGCGCCCCGGCCGCGAAGAGCACGACCGCCCAGGTGAATAGTTTCAGTTTTTGCATCGTGATCCGCGCGTTGACCACGACCTGCGCCGCGAGGTCGGCGTGCAACTCCGTCACGGCGGCCTCGGGCTCCGGCAGCCGCTCGTAGCGGCGGGCGATGTCGGCAACCAGTTCCCGCGGGTGGCGGCGGGCGAGGTGGCCGAAGTAGTACAGGTTGTCGTCCGGGCGGGCCGCGTCGGCGCTGGCGCGCATCCAGCGGGGCATACTGGTGGCCGGGAGGAACGACCAGACGCCGGCCAGCAGCGCCAACGCCATCAGCACCGCGCCGAGGGTGAGCGCGGCGCCCGGACCGGTCCCCAACCCGTCGTCGCGCAGGAGGCCGAGCGCGACGACGACGAAGGAGAGACCGCCGCTGGCGAGCCCGACGATGCCGACGTTCTTGGTTTCGGCGAAGCGCAACCACTCGTTGACCAACCGGAGCAGGTCGAGCAGGCGGGTCGCGAGCGGATCGGGCGGCGCCGGCATGGGCGAACCTCGGACGCGGCGGGCGACGGTGCCCGTGGACCAATCGGGGCGGCAGGATATCCGGTCTCAACCCGCCGCTGCCGCCGTGCGTCGTTTCGCCCCGCCGCGGAACCCCGGGCCACCGAAACTCGTTCGTCGTGTGGATGCATGGTTCGGATCGCGGAGGCGCGCGGTGGACGGCGATTACGACCCCTACGAATGGCTGGACGACCAGGACGGTTTCGAGGTCGATCTCGAAACCGAGGAACCCTGGCTGGACGGCGAAGACTGGGACGACGACGGCGACGGACCGTACCGCGTCGGCGACCCCGGCCCGGGCTACCACATCGAATGACCGAATGACTCGGCGCACCCGGTGATCAGGCGATGAGGGCGGTGATGACGATTGCCCGGATGGTCCGAGGTCGGCCATCGACATTGCCCGTCGCCGCCCGCCCGGGACCGAAGGTTTGGGCGGGTGCGGCCGGCTGTCACGTCATGACGGATGCGACATCCGCCACGAGCGGCCGGGCGTCAGGATCGCGCCCGCAGCTGCCATCATCCTCCGGCGGTCGATCCCGGTCGATCCGGCAGGAGACCGGAGCGGGGTAATCTGGTCTCGCGATCGACGGCCAATTCAGACGAGGCTGTGGCGATGACCGACGACGACGCGATCCAGATCCGGCCGCTGGGCGCCGACGATGCCGGGGCCTTTCGGCAGGTGCGGCTGCGCGCGCTGCGTGACCACCCGGAGGCGTTCGGTTCGTCCTGGGAGGAGGAGCACGCGTCGCCGGAGGACGAGGCCGCGCGGCGGTTCCGCGACTCCCTGGCCGCGGGCCGGGTGATGTTCGGCGCCATCGCCGACGGCCGCCTCGTCGGCCTGAGCGGGATCGCCCGGGAGCCGCGGATGAAGCAGCGCCACCGGGCGGCGATCACGTCGGTTTACGTCGCGCCGGATGCCCGCGGGCGCGGGGTGGCAACGGCGCTGTTGGCGGCCGCCATCCGGCAAGCCCGGGCGTGGGACGGCGTCGCGGTGCTGGAACTGAGCGTCGCCGTGGAGAACGCGGCGGCGCGGCGGCTGTACGCGGCGGCGGGCTTCCGGACCTACGGCGTCGATCGCCGGGCGCTGATGGTGGACGGGCGTCCCGTCGATCTGGCGCTGATGGCCCTGCACCTCGACGGGTGACGCGAGGCCGCACCGGTCCGCCGCCGCCGTCATCCCGAGCCGGTCGAGGGATCTCGTGTTCGAGTCGAGGAGTCGAGGAGTCGAGGAGAAACGAGATCCCTCGACCGGCTCGGGATGACGGATGGGGGACGCCGGCGGGACCCCGGCGCCCGCTTCCATGCGCCCGTGCGACCGTGCTGCGGCGGGTGTTCGTACACGCGGCGGAGGGCGGCCCGAAAACTGGAAAAAACCGCGCAATCATGCTAAAATCAACCCATGTCCGATGCGGTTAGGGAGCGGGTCGAACAGCACCGCCGTCAGCGGTTCGAGCGGCTCGTGGCCCGCGCGCTGGACGAGATGCCGGACGAACTCGCGGCGATGCTCGACAACGTCGCGGTCGTCGTGGCCGACGAACCCGAACCCCGCCACTTTGCCCTCTGGGCGACCGACGGCGGCGCGGACGAGGACCTGTTCGGGCTGTACGAGGGCATCCCGCGGACGGTCCGCGATTCCTCCTACGGCCTGGTGCTGCCGGACACGATCACGATCTTTCGCGGCCCGCTGGAGCGGGCGTTCCGCTCGCCGCAGGCGATCGCCCGCGAGGTGCGGATCACCGTGGCCCACGAACTCGGCCACCACTTCGGTCTCGACGAGGACCGCCTCGCCGAACTCGGACTCGCCTGACGCCGAGTGCTCCGTGCCGTGTGCGACCTGCTGCGACGAGCCAACGCGCACCCCATTTCGCAGCACACGGCACGGAGCACCGGGCACGTCGATTTGGAGACGCGATTGCAGCACGCGCGGATAGAGAAGCGCCCGGCGCCGCCCGGGGTGTTCGCCACCATCGCGGTAGCCGCCTCGGCGCTGGTCGCGTCGCCGTGGCCGGCCGCGCTGCCGGCGGCGTTCGACGCCTGGATATGGCAGGGTCCTCGGCTCTCTCCGGCCGCCGTCGCCGGGCCGCTCGCCCGCTTCCTCGGCGGCGTGCCGGGTGTCGATCCCGCCATCTCCGAAGCGGTTGCCGGTTGGGGCGAACGGGGGGACCTGACCTCGCTGGCCGGTTTGTTCGTGCCGTCGCTGCTGGCCGGGGCGGATGCCGCCGGTTTCGCCGCGCTGGGCACGCGCCCGGCCGTGGCAGTCGGCGCGGCCCCGGCAGCCGTTCTGGCGTTGCTGATGCTCCTGCTGGGCGTCGTGGGGGTGATGGCCTTCAAGACGCTGCTGGCGCGGACGATGACCGGCTCGCCGTTGCGCGCTCCGGGCGTCGGGCGGGAGATCCTCGGCAACGCCGGGCGCTACGCCGCCGTCCTGTTGCTCGGGCTGGGCGCGATGCTGTCGGTCGCGGTGGCGGCGGGGGTAATCGCCGCCGTCGCCGGGTTCGCGGGCGTCGACCTGCTGCCGTTGCTGACGCTGCTGCTGTCGGCGGCGGTGATGGCGGGCGCGGTGCTCGTCTCGTTCGTCGCCGAGGCCATCGTCGTCGCCCGGTCCGGCCCGGTCGCCGCGGTGCGGCTGAGCGCGCGAGTGGTCTCGGCCAACCTGCTGCCGACCCTCGGTCTGCTGCTGGCGACCTGGCTGGCGCTGTTCAGCCTGCCGCAACTGTTCGCGCCCATCGGCGGCAACCCCGCCGGGCTGGCGCTCGCGATCCTCGTCCACGCCTTCGTCGCCGCCGCGCTCGCGCTGGCGCGGCTGCAGTTCTTCGCCGACCGCTACGAGGCGACAGGCGACAGGCGACAGGCGACATCTCGTCGCTGACCCGTCGTCCGTCGTCCCTGTCGCCTCAACATTCAGGAGTACCTATGGCCGCCGAAGCACCCGCCAAGACCAAGAACCGCAACAATTCCTACGACGCCGGCGCCATCCAGGTGCTGGAAGGGCTCGAAGCCGTCCGCCGGCGGCCCGGCATGTACATCGGCTCCACCGACGTTCGCGGGCTGCACCACCTCGTGCGCGAGATCGTGGACAACTCGGTGGACGAGGCGCTGGGCGGGCACGCCGACGCCATCGTCTGCCGGATCGGCGCCGACAACGTCGTGACCGTGACCGACAACGGCCGCGGCATCCCGGTGGACAAGCACCAGAAGGGCGTCTCCGCGCTCGAACTGATCATGACCGTGCTGCACGCCGGCGGGAAGTTCGGCGGCGGCGGCTACAAGGTGTCCGGCGGCCTGCACGGCGTCGGCGCGTCCGTCGTCAACGCCCTCTCCGAATGGATGCGGGTGGAGGTCCGCCGCGACGGCAAGCTGTGGCGGCAGGACTACAAGCGCGGCATCCCGCAGGGGCCGGTGAAGGCGGTCGGCAAGGTCGATCCGTCCGAGCACGGCACGACCACCAGCTTCCTCGCCGACACCGAGATCTTCACCGCCGGGCACGATTACAACTTCGAGCAGTTGTCGCAGTGGTTCCGCGAGACGGCCTACCTGACCCGCGGCCTGAAGCTGACGCTGATCGACGACCGCATCGGCAAGGAGATGACGTTCTGGTTCGAGGGCGGCATCGTCTCCTTCGTGCGCCACCTGAACCGCAACCGCAACGTCGTCCACGACCGGCCCTTCTACGTCGAGCGGGAAACCCCCGCCTGCATGGTCGAGGTGGCCATGCAGTACAACGACACGTACGGCGAATCGACCCACACCTTCGCCAACAACATCAACACCATCGACGGCGGCACCCACCTGACCGGGTTCAAGAGCGCGCTGACCCGGACGATGAACGACTACGCCAAGCGTAACGGCCTGCTGAAGGGGGACGAAACCCTTTCCGGCGAGGACGTGCGCGAAGGTTTGACGTCGATCGTCTCGGTGAAGCTGGCCGAGCCGCAGTTCGAAGGGCAGACCAAGGGCAAGCTGGGCAACGCCGACGTCGCCGGCGCGGTGCAGGGCGTCGTCAACGAGGCGCTGGGCCAGTTCCTCGAAGAAAACCCGCAGGTCGCCCGGCGCATCATCGAGAAGTGCCTCAACGCCGCCCGCGCCCGCGAAGCCGCCCGCAAGGCGCGCGAGCTGGTGCAACGCAAGGGCGGGCTGGAGAGTTTCAGCCTGCCGGGCAAGCTGGCCGACTGCTCCGAGCGCGATCCGTCGCGGGCCGAGCTGTACATCGTCGAGGGCGACTCGGCCGGCGGTTCGGCCAAGCAGGGGCGTGACCGCCGGTTCCAGGCGATCCTGCCGCTGCGCGGCAAGATCCTGAACGTCGAGAAGGCGCGGCTCGACAAGATGCTCCAGAACAACGAGATCCGCACCCTGCTGACCGCGCTCGGCACCGGGGTTGGGGAATCGCAGGACGTTTCCAAGCTGCGCTACCACCGCATCGTGCTGATGACCGACGCCGACGTGGACGGCAGCCACATCCGCACCCTGCTGCTGACGTTCTTCTTCCGCCACCTCGAAAAGTTGATCATCGACGGCCACGTCTACATCGCGCAGCCGCCGCTCTACCGGGTCTCGCACGGCAAGCAGGAGCGGTGGGTCTACAACGACGAGCAGCTCAAGGAAGCCCTGAAGGAGCTCGGCGAACGGGCGGAAGTCCAGCGCTACAAGGGCCTCGGCGAGATGAACCCGGAGCAACTCTGGGACACCACGATGAACCCGGAGAACCGGACCCTCATGCAGGTGACCATCGAGGACACCGCCCGCGCCGACGAAACCTTCGACATGCTGATGGGCGCGGCCGTGCCGCCGCGCAAGAAGTTCATCCAGGCCCACGCGCAGGAAGTGCAGAACCTGGACGTGTAATTCGGGGTGCGACCCCGCGAAGCGGGGCGGGGGAGGCTGTCATGCCTCCCCCGCCCCGCTTTTCGTCGGCCGCGCGACGGAGCCGGGCATCCCGGTCGCCGCGGGCCGCTCGTGCGGCTTACCATCCTCGCTGGCGATCGCGCCGCATCCAGCAGCCAGGAGGAGCACCCCATGCCCCGGTCCCGTTGGTTCGCGTCCGTGTCCACGCTGGCCGTGGCGGCGACGCTGGCGGCCGGGGCGGCGCTGCCGGCGGCGGCGCAACTCGCCACCCCTGTTGCATCGCCGGCCAGGGCGGGGGAGTGCGCCGCCGGCAGCGGTTCCATCGGCGACGCGTACTTCCCGTTCATGGGCAACAGCGGCTACGACGCCCGCCACTACGCGCTCGACCTCGACGTCGGCGTCGCAGAAGGCACGATCCGGTCCGCCACCGCTACCATGCTGGCGACGGCCACCCTCGACCTGTGTGCCTTCAACCTCGACTTCAACGGGTTGGAGATCGACGGCATCACCGTCGATGGCGTGCCCGCGACGTGGAGCCGCAACGGGCAGGAACTGACCATATCCCCGGCCCGGCCGCTGGCGCGCGGCGCCGATTTCGTGGCCGAGGTGCGCTACCACGGCACTCCTTACACCACCAGCTCGCCGTCGATCGCCGACCTCTTCGCGCCCGACGAAGTAGCCCCGGCGCACGACGACCCAGCCGATGCATCCGAGGATGCCGGCGGCGGGTTCGGGCTGCCGTTCACCGTCGATGCCGACCGCTACGGCTGGTCCATCGGCGGCTGGTGGACCAGCGGCGACAGCGTCTTCGTCGTCGGCGAGCCACGCGGCGCGGAAACGTGGTTCCCGGTCAACGGCCACCCGGCCGACAAGGCGACCTACGCGATCTCGCTCACCGTGGACCAACCCTACGCGGCCATCGCCAACGGCCCGCTGGTGGAGACGATCGAGCGGGACGGGGCGACAACCTTCGTCTTCGCACCGCGCGACCCGATGAGTTCGTATCTCGTCACGCTGCAGGCCGGCTCGTTCGACGTGGTCGAGGACGTCGCGCCGGACGGGACGCCGCTGCGCTACGCCTTCGCCGAGGGCGTCTCGCCCGACCAGCGCGACCTGTTCATCGAAACCCAGCCGGAGATCCTCGCCTTCTTCGTGGATCGGTTCGGGCCGTACCCGTTCGACCTCGCCGGCGCGTCCGTCGTGGCTGCGCCGCTGCCGTTCGCGCTGGAAACCCAGACGATGCCGGTCTACGGCGCGATGATCGACGACGGGTCCGGCATCGACGCGGGAACGCTGGCTTCGGAGGCGGAAACCATCGCCCACGAAACCGCCCACCAGTGGTTCGGCAACGCCGTCAGCCCGCTGCGCTGGCAGGACGTCTACCTCAACGAAGGGCTGGCCCAGTACGGCGCCTACCTCTGGGTCGAGCACCGCGACGGGCCGGACGTGCTGGAAACGCGCCTGCGGGCATCCTACGACGGGCTGGCGCAGTCCATCGCGCTGTCCGACCCGGCGGCCCTCGACGCGGCGACCGGGGCCGACATCCTCGCCCTGCTCGGCCCGCTGCCGGAGGAGATCGAACTCGTCCTCGAAGAACTGGCCGGGGTGGACAGCCTGTCCACGCTGGCTGCCCTGCCGGCGCGCGACGTGCTGGCCGCGCTGGACGCGTTCGGGGTGCCGCCGGGTGCGCTGGTCGGGGAGGCGCCAGTGCCCACCGGCAACCCGGGGCCGGACGACCTCTTCTCGGTCTCCTGGGTCTACGAGCGGGGCGCGCTGACCACCCACGCGCTGCGCCGCGCCGTTGGCGACGAGGCGTTCTTCGCGATCCTGCGCGAATGGGCGGCGCGCTACGGCGGCGGCAACGCGACGGTGCAGGATTTCGTCGCGCTCTCCGAAGAGATTTCCGGGCAGGACCTCGATTCGCTCTTCGACGCCTGGCTCTACCAGACCGCGCTGCCGCCGTACCCGGGGTCTTGAGGTTCTTGGGCGGGCACGCTCGATTCGCAGCACGGTGGATCGATGCCGGATTTCGCATCGGACCCCCACTGCGGTACACCAACCCGTTTCCCGCGCACGCCACCCCGTCATCCCGCGCTTGTCGAGGGATCTCATCCACCTTCAGGCGCGCGGCCGACGAGCCGCCCTCGAGGCTTCGATTTCTCCACGGGGCGAGATGACGACGGAGTCGGCGCCACGCGGCCACGCCCGTCGCCCGCTATCCGGTCGGGCGGCGGAAGGTGGTAGGCTGGGCGCGACCGCGGGTCAACGGTGACCGCGTCGGGGTGACGACATGGGGCCCAGGACTCGCTACGCGCGCAGTGGCGACCTCAGCATCGCCTACCAGGTCGTCGGCGACGGCCCGGTCGATCTCGTCCTTGCTCCGCCGTACGTGTCCCATCTCGAACACGCCTGGGAGGAGCCTGGCTACGCCCACTACCTCCGCCGGCTGGCGGCGTTTTCCCGCCTGATCCCGTTCGACAAACGCGGTACCGGCTTGTCGGACCGCGTCTCGGGGGTGCCGCCCCTGTCGGACCGCATGGACGACGTGCGGGCGGTGATGGACGCGGTCGGCTCGCGCAAGGCCGTCGTCTTCGGCTGTTCGGAGAGCACGCCGCTGGCTGCCCTGTTCGCCGCCGCCTACCCGTCGCGCACCGTCGCCCTGATCTTGCTGCACGCCTACGCATCGGAAACGCGGGCGCCGGATTACCCGTGGGCGCCGTCGGCGGCCGACCTCGAGGCGGACCTGGACGCGCTGGCCGGCACGATCCACGACGATTGGGGGTCCGGCGACGACGTGGCCGATCTGGCCCCGTCGCGGGCGGACGATCGCGCGTTCCGGGCGTGGCTTGGCGCGCACCAGCGGTTGAGCGTCAGCCCGGGCGCCGCCATCGCCCTCGCCCGGATGAACGCCGTCATCGACGTGCGCCACGTGCTGCCCGCGGTGCGCGTGCCGACCCTGGTCCTTACCCGCGACGGCCTCGCATCCGACGTTGTCGAACCGGCCCGCTACGTGGCCAGCCGCATCCCGGGAGCACGGTTCGTGACGACGCCAGGGGCCGATTACCTGCCGTGGGTCGGCGACGTGGACGCCCTCGTCGATGAAGTCGAAACCTTCGTCACCGGCGTCCGGCCGCCGAGCGCCATCGACACGGTCCTCGCCACGGTGCTGGCGGTCGAGGTCATCGATCCCGCGGGGCAGGCGCTCGCGGCCGGCGGCCGGCGCTGGGCCGACCAAGAGGAACGGTTTCGGGAACGCGCCGGGCACGCGGTCGCCCGGTTTCGGGGCGATCCGCTCCCGCCCGACGCGAGCCCCGCCATCGCCACCTTCGACGGGCCGGCGCGGGCGCTGCGCTGCGCCGAGGCGATCCGCGACGCGGCGCACGACCTTGGCGTGACCGTCCGGGCGGGGTTGCACGCCGGTGAGTGCCCGGTGGGACGGCACCGCGGTCGCGGCGTGGCGATCGCTCTGGCCGGCTGGGTCGCTGCCCAGGGCGGCCCGGGGGAGATCCTCGCGTCGAGCACGGTGCGGGACCTGGTGGCCGGAGGCGACCTCCGGTTCGCCGACCGCGGCGTGCGCTCGCTCGGGATCGCAGGCGCAGAGTGGCGGCTGTTCGCCCTCACCGCGAAGGGATTGGGCGCCGCTGCGCTCGATCCGGCGGTCGTCGGCCCCGTTCACCCCGCCGACCGGCTCACCCGGCGCGAGCGCGAGGTGTTGCCGCTGGTCGCCCGCGGGATGACGAACCGGCAGGCGGCGCTGGTCCTCGGCATCGGCGAGCGGACGGTCGAGAGCCACGTGGCCAGCATCCTGGCGAAGTGGGGATTGACCAACCGCGCCCAACTCGCCGCCGCTGTCAGTTCGTCGCCGGTCACCTTGGGCGGCCAGTAGCCCGCCGCCGGGTTGCCGATCCCGTACCGCGCCACCGTAGCGGCCCCGTGGTTTCACGGGCGCTGCCGTTGCCGCGACGGCCTACGTTGGTCGCGCCGGTGATCCCGCCGGCGCGAACCGAGGAGGCCGCCGCAGTGATCCTCAACCACCCCGCCATCGCGCTCAACACCCTGGCCGCGGAGCGCCGGTTGGCCGCCGCGCGGGCCGACCGCTTTGGCCCACTCGCCGCCGTCGAGCCGCTACCGGCCCGAAGCGTACCGCGGCGCCGCCTGCCGGTGGGCCGGATCGCCGTGGAATGGCTGCGCATCGTCACCCGTACCCGTCCGGTCGCGGCCGAATCGACCCGGTAGGCGGTGGTTCCGGACCCGCACGGGTATCCGGAACCGAATTCGCCCGACGTGCTGAAGCACCAGCCCATGCGAACGATGCCGATCGTGCTGATCTTCGCCGCGGTTGCCGCGGCCACCGTTCCTGGGCGGGCCGCGCCTCGACTCGCCGCCGACGACGCGATGCCTGCCGCGGCGGCGCGCCACCCGTTCGTCGGCACGTGGATCGTCGATACCATCTCGGCATCCGATGCCGACTCGCCGGAAATCGCGGTCGTCACCGCGGACGGGCTGGCGATTGGCCAGGGCGCGAGCCGGGTGGCCGCCGGGACCTGAAAAGCGATCGACGACCGCACCGCGATGCTGACGTTGGCCAGTGTCTTCGACCGACCCGAGGGCGCCGGGTACGTCGTGGTGCGGGGACCGCACCGGGTGGACGAAACCGGCGACGGCTGGACCTGCGCCTGCACCTTCACGGTGGTCGGCGCCGACGGGAGCGTGCTGGATTCCGGCGAGGCGCCGGCGGACGCCCGGCGGCGGCCACTGCAAGGGCCAGAGATGGCGCGGCAACCGCTTTCCGACCTCCCCGCCTGGATGTCGCCATTCGCCGCGACGCCCGCTCCCTGATCCGCGCCCCATCCGTTTCGCGCATCGAGACGGGCGGCGGGCCATCGATGGCCCGCCGCCCGTCGTTGTCATGATTGCCGGCGCCGCGCTCCACCGGATGGTCACTGGGGCATTCGAGGCCACGATCGTCACGTTCCCGGCGGCGTCCGGGGGAAGGCCGCGACCTCTGGCGATGCTGAACGGCCACCCGCTACCCCGGGTCGTGCTAGCATCCGTAGCGGTACGTTTCGTCGCAGACCCGCCCGGGAGCCCCCATCCATGCGAATCGCCGTCGATGCCGTCGGGGGTGACCACGGCCCCGACGTGGTGATCCCCGGGGCGGTGGACGGCGCCCGCCGATTCGGCGTCGGGGTGCTGCTCGCCGGGCCTGAGGGCACCGTGCGGCGGGCGTTGGCCGGGATCGACACCGCCGGGGTGGACATCGTCGTCGAGGACGCGCCCGACACCATCGGCATGCACGAGGGCGCCGTCCAGGCCGTCCGGCGTAAACCGAACGCCGACATCAACGTCGCGCTGCGCGCGGTGCGGGATGGCCGCGCGCAGGCGATGGTCTCGGCCGGGCACTCCGGCGCGGTCATGGCCGCCGCGCTGATGACGCTCGGGCGGGTGCCGGGGGTGGATCGGCCCGCTATCGCCTCGCCGCTGCCCTCCGCGCGCGGGTACACGCTGGTGCTCGACCTCGGCGCGGTGGCCGACCCCAAACCGCACCACCTCGTGCAGTTCGCGCTGATGGGCACGGTCTACGCCCAGCGCGTGCTCGGCATCGCCCGGCCGACGGTGGGCCTGCTTTCCAACGGCGAGGAACCGTCCAAGGGCAACGCGCTGGTGCTGGAAACCCACGGCCTGCTGGCGAAGACCCGGGGAATCGACTTCCGCGGCAATATCGAGGGGCGGGACATCCCGCGCGGCGTCGTCGATGTGGTCGTCACCGACGGGTTCACCGGCAACGTGGCGCTCAAGATCGCCGAGGGCACGGCTTCGTTCGTCAGCGACCTGGTGCGGGAAGAGATCACCAGCACGCTGCCGCGCAAACTGGCGGCGGCGCTGCTGCGCCCGGCCTTCCGCGCCGTGAAGCACCGGCTGGACTATGCGGAAACGGGCGGCGCGCAGTTGCTCGGCGTCGATGGAGTCGTGGTCATCTCGCACGGCCGCTCCAACGAGACCGCGATCGGCAACGCGGTCGGCGTCGCCCGGCGCGGCGCGGCCGGCGACGTGGCGGGCGCCATCGGCCGGCTGCTGGCCGAACCGGAGGCGCAGCCGGCGTGATGTTCTGGAGACGTGAGACGTGAGACGTGAGACGTTGACGTGAAGGCGGCGGTGATCCGGTGCGGTCCCGGCCCTGAAGGACCGGGGTGAGGAGACAAAAGGACGCTGAAGCGCCCTGACGAGGTGCGCGGAATCGTAGCGCCCTTCAGGGTGCCTTCCCGGTTGGCCCGGTCATTTATGGCCGGGATTCCGGCGCACACACGGCACGTCGCGCCCAGTAATGCAAAACGGGAGGGGCTTGGATGAACGAGGAGTCCGGCGGCAAGACGAAGCTCTACCTGATCGGCGGCTCGGTGATCGCGCTGCTGGTGCTGGTCGGGATCATCGTGCTGCTCTACTCGCTGGGCGGGGCGGACCAGTCGGCGCTGGAACGGCTGCGCGACATCGCGGTGATCTTCGTCGTGCTGCTGGGGATCATCGCCGTCGTACTGCTGGCGGGGGTGACCGCGGCGCTGACCTACCTCGTCTTCCAGGTCAAGGACCGGGTGCTGCCGATGCTGGAGGAGGTGCTGGCGACGCTGAAGCGGGCGCGCGGCACCGTCGATTTCGTCTCCGAGGAAGCCGTCCGCCCCATCGTCTCGGCCGCCGGCACCATCGCGCGGGTGAAGGCGATGGCCAACGCCGCCGCCGGGCGCGACGAGAAGCGGAAATAGCGCAGCATTGGTGGCTGTTGGCACCCCGCGCATGATGGCGGTTGCCTGATTGATGCGGACACCGTCCCGGAATCGGGCGCGATGAATCGCGCCCCTACAGCACGCGTTGGCCCTGCCACGTTGTAGGGGCGCGATTCATCGCGGCGGCTCCGCCGATGCCCGGACTGGTTCGGCGACCGCCATCGAGGCGCCTCCGGCACCGATACGGAATCCCGGTGGATGCCCGCACTGACGCCGGCGGCCGCGGGTAACCACTGGGCGCCCGTTCCCGCCGCGCACGTCGAGGTCCGGCCAGGCTCCACGCCGCCCTTTTTTTCGGTATTTGTTCGGCGTCTATTCGGTATTTTTTCGGTCGCGGGGCGCCGCGAACGTACGCGGGAATCCGGCCGAAACCGAGTTTATTCGCACACCCTCCCACCCGCCGCGCCCGGAACCCCGTGCCGGCACGGCTGACCCGGTGCGCCCGCGCGCGTAAGGGGGGAGCCGAAGAAACCCGATTTCCGCATGTTCATGGGAAAACCGCCGCCGAATAAACGCCGAATCAATACCGAAAAATGCCGAATAAATCCTTCGTGGTCGTGCCCTCGAACCGCCGACCGGAGACGGGAAACGGCCGACGAACGGGAATGGTCGCCACGGCGCCGGCAACCGATGCACCACGAACGGCACGGGGCGGCGGGAATCATCCCGCCGCCCCGTCCCGTTGATCTACCCGTTGCGATCGATCAGAAGAGCCAGCTGAGGAACGCCGCGCCGATGCCGGTAACGAGCGCCACGACCAACGCGACCACGACCCAGCCGATGGCGGCGACGATCCCGATCAGCGCGCCGCGTTCCAGCGACGTGTCGAAGGCCGCCGCCAGCGCGTGGATCGCCACGACGATGAAGAGGATGGCGGCCACGAGGCCGAAAATCCAGCCGATCAGCGGGATGAAGCCCAGCAGTCCGATGATCTTCGGGGCCTGGGCGAACCCGACCAGCCGCAGCACCTGCCCGAGGCTGACGTCGGTTTGCGGCGAGCGCAGCAGCGTGCCTCCGACGAAGAAGGCGACCACCGAGAACACGATCCAGCCGCCGATCGACAGGATCGCCTGCCAGAGGATGCCGGAGCGGTCCGGATCGCCGAGCGCGCCGATCGCCGCGGCGATGGCGGCGGCGACGACGATGACCAGCGCCTGACCCGTCGCGTTCGTGTCGTGCTCGATCTCCTCGAACACCGGCTTCTTGAGCTGGATGACGCCCAGCGCGCGATCGACGATCGATCCGCTGGTCCGTCCGTAGGCTGGCTGCATGGCCGCTGACCCTCCACGCCGAATGCGCTGACCCGACCGGTGCGCGCACCATCGCGCGCCGCTACCTTCAGTGTAGCGGGCGATCGTGCAGAACCGGTGAAGAACCGAGTGCCGAGTCACGGAGTCGGCAAGTCGGCAAGTCGGCGGGTCGGCAAGCACGAACGGTGCGCGCCGCCGAGCGGGCCTGCCATTTTCGGCACTCGGCACTCGGCACGCGGCACTCGGCACTCGGCTACGCCTCGTACACGACCCGTCCGTCCAGCACGGTCATCTCGCAGCGCAACTCGTCGAGGTCGGCGGGGTCCAGGGCGCGCGGGTCAGCGGAAAGGACCGCGAGGTCGGCCAGCATGCCCGGCGCGATCGTCCCCTTGATGCCCTCCTCGAAGGTGGCGAACGCGCCGTTGCGGGTGTACATCCGCAGGGCTTCCTCGACCGTCACGCCTTGGCTTGGAGACATCACCGCGCAGTCGCGGGTGAGGCGGGTGACGGCCGAGCGCATCCCCCGGAACGGGTCGCAGCCGACCACCGGCACGTCCGAGGAACCGACGGCGACGATGCCGCGGTCGAACCAGGCGCGGTTGGGGTAGGCGAGGGCCAGTTGTTCCGGCGTGAAGTTGCGCAAGTACGAGTCGCCCAGTTCCCAGATGAAGTTGGGTTGCGGCACGGCGACGACGCCCAGTTTCTGCATCCGGTCGAGGATGGCCGGCGAGCACATCCCGCAGTGCTCGATCCGCCAGCGCAGCGCCGCCGGGTCGGCGACCGGGTGGGCCGCGAGGGCGGCATCGAAGCCGTCGAGGATCATCGTGATCGCGCGGTCGCCGATGGCGTGGGCGGTCAACTGGAACCCCGCCGCGTGGGCGCGGGTGAAGCGCTCGTCCAGCCCGACCTGGTCGTGGATCGTGATGCCGCGGTTGCCGGGGTCGTTGACGTACTCGTCGAACATGGCCGCGGTGCGGCCGCCGCCGGAGCCGTCCTGGAACAGTTTGGCGGGGCCGATCCGCAGCCAGGCGTCGCCGAAGCCGGTGCGCATGCCGAGCGATGCCAGATCGTCGAGGGTCTCGTCGATCATCATCATCAGGTAGGTCCGCATCGGCAGGTCGCCGGCGGCGCGCAGGTCCTGGTAGGCGGCCAGTTCGTCGCTGGTCTTGAGCATCGCCTCGGCGGTGGAGGTGATGCCGAGTTGGTTGAACTTCTTGCCGGCGGCGCGCAGGTCGTCGGCGATCTGGGCGCGGGAGGCCTTCGGGATCAGGTCCTGGATCAGTTTCATCGCGGTTTCGCGCAGCACGCCGTTCGGCTCGCCGTGCTCGTCGCGGTCGATCTGGCCGCCGGCCGGGTCCTCGGTTGCCGCCGTCACCCCGGCCAGCGCGAGGGCGGCCGAGTTGGCGACGGCGAGGTGGCCGCAGGTGCGGGTGAGCAGGGCGGGGCGGTTGCCGGTCGCCGCGTCGAGATCCTGCCGGGTCGGGTGGCGGCGGACGTCGAGCCGGGAATCGTCGTAGCCGCGGGCGAGCAGCCAGCCGCCGGCGATCGTCTCCGGCCCGGCGGCGGCGGCGCGGAAGGCCTCCTGCACGGCGGCGAGGGTGGGCAGCGCGTCCGGTTTGGCGTCGATGGTTCGCAGCGCCTGCCCGAAGAAGATCGGGTGGGTGTGGTTGTCGTTGAACCCGGGGACGAGCGCCCGCCCGCCGAGATCGACCACGCGGGTAGCGGGGCCGGCTTCGTCGCGCAAATCGGCCGTGCTGCCGACGCGCGCGATGCGGTTGCCGACGACGGCGACCGCCTCGGCGACCGGGTTGGCGTCGTCCACGGTGAGTACTGGGCCGTTGAGGAAGAGCAGGTCGGCGGGCATGGAATCTCCGTCCGTCGGCGAAAACCGGATCGTCAGGGCACGCATCATATCCCCTTGGGCCGGTACTCCCCAACGGGCGCGAACGCGCTCCGATCGTGCGGCAAACCTATGCCTCTATGCCCGCTTGACGCTCATGCTTGTGCGGCCGCCAGGATCACCATGAAGAGAACGGCATAGATGATGCCGGCGACGACAAGCGCGGCGATCGCGGCAACGAACGTTGCCCCGGCGGCTTTGCCGCCGTCGAAGGCGTTCGGCTGCTGCTTGGTGTAGTAGTAGATCGCGGCCATGCCGAATCCGACGAACGGGATCAGCGAGAGCAGGCCGGCGACGAAGAACGTCTTCGTGCCCGAGCGGGGAGCGCCGTAGCCACCGTAGGGCGCCATTCCGTACGGCTGCTGCGCCGGCGGATAGCCGTCCCAGGTTGGCTGCGGCGCGTAGGCCGATCCCTGTGAAACGTTCGATTCCTGCACGATGCGTCCTCCCGTGGCGGGTCGATCGCGACCGCCGCACGTCCCTGGCCGAACTTGCTTGTGCAGTGGCCACATTGTAGCACCGTCGTTCGCGGCGTGACCGCTCGATCGAGGCCCTCCTGGCGCTTCGGTCGCCCACTCGACCGGCCCGGTTCGCGACCCCTCTTGCCGAACGATTTGGATTGATGTAGAGTCTTCACGTCCTTCTTCGGACCTCCCTCGATGGGCGGGGAGCCAGCAACGCGACGAGCGGGCTACGCACGGGCGTAGTGCGCCTCGCGGGTGTTGGTCCGCCCGGTTCGGGCGGGGAGGTCCGGTTTCATGGCTGATTCGGATGTGAACGGTGCGTTCGATGCCGCTGGATGCGGTCGCGCGGGCGAGGCATCGCCGTGCGCATCCGCGGATCGCGGGCGCTTCGTCGTTTCGGAATCCAGGCGCGCGCGCGAGCGCCGCCTGCGCGACCTCTGGGAGCGCGCCGCGCGCGGAGAGGTGCGGTTGGGCGATGTGCCGGAGCCGGATCGGTGGGATGTCCGGATGCTGCACGCCGAGGCGGCGGGTGTCCGTGATGGGCGCGTCTGGTTCGTCGTGTGGCCGGCGGGCTACGCCGATCCGTTTGCCGGGCAGGACGACGGCGGGATCTTCGCGCCGGATGTCGAGGTGCAGTTCGCCGATGAATCGCCGGATCCCGAGATCGACGCGGAAGCCTGGCAAGCATTCTGGTTCGGCCTGCCGGACGAACCGAGCACCGTGCCGGATGATCTGGACGACTCGTTCGATTGGCTCCTCGAAGCCGGTCTGCTGCCGGCGCCCGAGAACCTGGCAACGGTCGATCTGGAATCGGACGAAGATCCCGGTCCGCTCCTGACCGTGGAGGGCGATACGTCCGATTCGGCTTGGCCCGAGACGTACAGCGTTCCGGCGGAGTTTCGGCCCGAGGACGCCTCGCCGCCCCGGACTATCGCCGGCTGTCGCGCAGGCGCGCATCATCAGGTGGTCGCCCGGTGGCTCGGCGCCGCATCCCCGGTCCATTCGCGGACGAAGGTTGCCGTCGGCCCCGATGGCGCGGTCTGGCAGACGATCCCCTCGGATGAACTGCGCCGGTACGACGCCGCGGGGCGGCTCACCGGCCGCTGGGGAGGGTCGGGCGACGGACCCGGCGAGTTCCGTGGACCCATCGGATTGGCCGCCCACCCCGACGGCACCGTCTTCGTGGCCGACCGGGACAATCAACGCGTCCAGCGATTCGGTCCGGATGGGGTCATCGACGGCAACTGGGCGCACTGGGACACCTTCGACCCGATCGACGTGGCCGTGAGCCCGGATGGCGGCGAAGTGCTCGTCGTCCGTTTGGGCTGGAACATCGTGTTCCGGCTTCGCCTGGACGGGAGCGACAACGAGGAAGGGGACGGTTCCTACCGGTGCAACGACGGCATCGCGGTGGCGATTTCCCCGGACGGGGAGCGCCGCTACCTCGTCGCCGGGAAGGGGCATGGCTCGAATGGGCGTCGGCATCCCAGGATGCGGAGTGGGAGCCGCCTGCCAGCCTGACAGGCGGCTACGCCTACTTTATGGGCGCCATCGAGGATGTCGAGGCCGCGCCGGATGGCACGGTCTACGTTGTCGATGAAGCACACGCCAAGGTGTTCTGGCTCGATCCGGACGGCGGCCTCCTTGACGCGATCGATCTCGGGGCGCTTGCTGCAGCGGTAGCGGGCACAGCCGGCGCGTGCAGGATGCCCCGCCCGTCGGGGGTGGCGACGGCTCGCCACGGCGACGGCATCCGCGTCTACGTGACCCTGCGCGACGGGGCGATCCTCGTCTTCGAGCGGCCGGTTTGGGTCGGGCAGGACGACTGCTGACCGGTGGGGTGGCGGGGCTGGATAACGTCCGGCCCCGCCGCCCCCACCGTAGGGATGGGACGGGCTGAGGGCGAAAGCGGGGGAGAGCGGAGATTGCCGCCGTCGATGGCTTGGTCGCGGCAACGCCGACGCCGTGGCACGATGCCCGCATCCGGTCGGCCGTTCGACCACCAGCCCGATGCCGCCTCCAGGAGCGAGCGATGCACCTCGACCGTTTCCCGCGCTACCCGCTGACCTTCGGGCCGACGCCGATCCAGCCGTTGAAGCGGTTGGGCGACCACCTCGGCGGCCAGGTCGAACTGTGGGCGAAGCGCGACGACTGCAACAGTGGGCTGGCCTTCGGCGGCAACAAGACGCGCAAACTCGAATACCTCGTGCCGGACGCGCTGGCGCAGGGGTGCGACACCCTCGTCTCCATCGGCGGCATCCAGTCGAACCACACCCGGCAGGTGGCCGCCGTCGCCGCGCACCTCGGCTTGAAGTGCGTGCTGGTGCAGGAGAACTGGGTGAACTATTCCGACGCGGTGTACGACCGGGTCGGCAACATCGAAATGTCGCGGATCATGGGCGCGGACGTGCGGCTGGACCCGGCCGGGTTCGACATCGCCATCCGGCCGAGTTGGGAATCCGCGCTGGAAGAGGTCCGCGCAAACGGCGGCAAGCCGTACCCGATTCCGGCCGGGGCGTCCGAGCACCCGCTGGGCGGGCTGGGCTACGTGGGGTTCGCCGAGGAAGTGCGGGCGCAGGAGGCCGACCTGGGATTCCGGTTCGACTACGTGGTGGTCTGCTCCGTCACCGGCAGTACGCAGGCGGGCATGGTCGCCGGGTTCGCCGCCGACGGGCGGGCCGAGCGGGTGATCGGGATCGACGCGTCGGCCAAGCCCGCGCAAACCCGCGACCAGATCCTGCGGATCGCGCGCGCCGCGGCCGACCTGGTCGGGCTCGGGCGCGAGATCTGCGAGGCCGACGTGGTGCTCGACGAGCGCTACGGCGGCCCGGAATACGGCCTGCCGAACGAGGGTACGCTGGAGGCGATCCGGCTCTCCGCCCGCCTCGAAGGGATGCTGACCGACCCGGTCTACGAAGGCAAGTCGATGCACGGCATGATCGACATGGTGCGCCGCGGCGAGTTCCCGCCCGGGTCGCGGGTGCTCTACGCGCACCTCGGCGGCGTGCCGGCGATCAATGCCTACAGTTTCCTGTTTCGGAACGGGTAACTGAAACGTGAGGCGACAGGCGACAGGCGATAGACGATACCGGACGCGCCGCCGCCACCAGTTGTCGCCTGTCGCCTGTCGCCTCGTCACCGAGCGTACGCCACGGCCCCCTCGGCGATGGTGTAGTCGATCTGCACCGAATGCAGGTCGTTCGGGTCGATCGCGAAGATGTCGGCGTCGAATACGGTCACGTCGCCGAGGAAGCCGGGCGCGAGCGTGCCCTTGATGCCCTCCTCGAACGAGGCGTAGGCGCCGTTGACGGTGTAGGCGCGCAGGGCGTCCTCCAGCGGCACCGCCTCGGCGGGGTTGACCGGGTTGCCGCGCTCGTCGTGGCGGGTGACCATCGTCTGCAGGCCGGTGACCGCCGTCGTCGGCACCACCGGCGCGTCGGTGGACGCGGCGGCGACGATGCCGAAGCGCTCGAAGGATTTCATGCCGTAGGCCTGCCCGATCCGCCAGTCGCCGAGGTTCTTGCGGTAGGCGTCGCGGAAGTGCCAGAGGAAACTGGTGCCGGGGATCGGGATCGCGCCGATCGCCGCGATCTTGGCCAGCAGCCGGTCGTCCACGATGGAGCAGTGCTCGATGCGGTGGCGCGGATTCGGGCGCGGGTCGGCGGCCATCGCTTCGGCGTAGGCATCGACGACGAGGGCGATGGCGGCGTCGCCGATGGCGTGGATGCCGACCTGGAACCCGGCCTTGTGCGCGCGCAGCACCTTGGCCTTCAGGTCCTCCGGCGGCAGCATCCAGAGCCCGAGCGTGTCTTCGGTGTCCTCGTAGGGCAGGAACATCCGCGCGGTCTGGCCGCCGATGCTGCCGTCGGAGAAGAGTTTGGCCGGGCCGATCCGCAGCCACTCGTCGCCGAAGCCGGTGCGGATGCCAAGCGCGGCGAGGGCGTCCAGCGTTTCGTCGATCATCATCATGAGGTAGGTGCGGACCGGCAATTCGCCGCGCTCGGCGAGGCGCTGGTAGGCGCGCAGTTCCTTCGGTTCGCGGATGCCGGCCTCGACGGTGCTGGTGACGCCGGACCGCAGGAAATCCCGGCCGCCGGCGACGAGGGCGGCCATCATGTCCTCCTCGGTCGGCTCCGGCATGAACGAGCGGACGTGGGTGAGCGCCGTTTCGCGCAGGACGCCGGTCGGTTCGCCGTGGGCGTCGCGGTCGTAGAGGCCGCCGTCCGGGTCCGGGGTGGCCGCCGTCACCCCGGCCAGCCGCAGCGCGGCCGAGTTCGCCGCGCCGATGTGGTGGCACATGCGGATGAGGACGACCGGGTGATCCGGGGCGACGGTGTCGATGTCCGCCCGCGTCGGGTGGCGGTCCTCGGCCAGCCGCGCCTGGTCGTAGCCGCGACCGACGATCCACGTGCCCGGCGGGCGGCTGGCGGCGGCTTCGCGGACGCGGGCGAGCAGGTCGGGGATGCCCGCATTGTTCGCCGGCGACAGGTCGAGGTCGAGCAGGGCGAAGCCGACCGACATCGGGTGGGCGTGGGCGTCGTTGAGCCCCGGCGTCGCCGTGCGGCCGCGCAGGTCGATGGTTTCGGTGTTCGCGGGAACGGCGGCCCGCGCGCCCGCGTCGTCGCCGACGAAGACGACCCGGCCCTGCCGGATGGCGACGGCGGAGGCTTCCGGGTTGGCGCGGTCCATCGTGCGGACGCGGCCGTTGACGAGCAAGAGATCGCCGGGTGCGCGCATGGCAGGATCGGTCCTTTGATAGAGGCTGACGGTATCAGATGCGTACGCGCATTCTGTACGACATCCTGCTCCATTGTGGGTAGACCGTTGTCGATTGGTGAACGAAGATCGCATGGGCCATTTGTGCCGCCGGCGGAGTCTTTTCGCTGATTCATACGCTGCTGACAGGAGAGCGTGTCGGAACCGACTTCGTCGTCATCCCGAGCGTGTCGCGGGACCTCGTTCCTTGTCACGAAGCCTGCCGACAACGAGATCGCGCGACACGCTCGGGATGACGGATGGTTGACGCCGGCAGGGTTCTGAAACGCGCTGCTGGCGACGACGGAACGAGGGAGCGTCACGTTGACGATCCCGGGATCGCAGTGAGGTTTCGCAGTGGCCAGGTGGACCAATTGGGCCGGCAACGTCGTCGCGCAGCCACGGCGCATCGACCGTCCGGAGAGCGTTGATGATCTCCGCCGGATCGTGGCCGAGGCCGCCCGGCGCGGCGAGGGCGTACGCGTCTCCGGGGCAGGGCACTCGTTCGCGCCGCTGTGCGCGACCGATGGCACGCTACTGGATCTTTCGCTGCTGGCCGGGCTGGAGCGCGTCGATCCGGAAACGGGGGAGGCGACCATCCTCGCCGGCACGCCGATCCATGCGCTGGGCGAACCGCTGCTGCGGGCCGGGCGGGCGCTCGCCAACCAGGGGGACATCGACCGGCAGGCCATCGCCGGCGCGGTCTCGACCGGCACCCACGGGACCGGGCGCGCCCACGGGTCGTTCGCGAGTATGGTCCGGGCGGTCGAACTGGTGACGCCGGAGGGCGACCTGGTGGCGATCGACGGCGGCGACCCGGAGCGGCTCCGCGCGGCGCGGCTGGCGCTGGGAATGCTCGGTGTCGTCAGCCGGGTGACGCTGGCGACCGTTCCCGCCTACAAACTGCGCGAGCGCACCGAAGCGCTGCCGTTCGACGAATGCCTCGACGGGTTCCTTGCGGTCGAGGAGGCCCGCCGCAACGCCGAGTTCTGGTGGTTGCCGGCCCACGACCGGTGCGTGCTCAAGACGTTTTCGGAGACGGACGATCCGCCCTTCAAACCCGAGGTTCCGGAGGCGCTGCCCGGCACGATGGAGCGCTACCTGAAGCCGGACGCGGTGGACTGGAGTTGGCGCATCTACCCCTCGACGCGCACGTTCCCGTTCGTGGAACTCGAATACACGCTGCCGCTGGCGAACGGCCCGGCGGCGATGCGGGCGCTGCGGACCCTGATGCAGGAGCGCCACCGCGACTGCACGTGGGCGGTGGAGTACCGGACCCAGCCCGGCGAGGACGCGCTGCTCAGCCCGACGCAGGGCGCGGAGAGCGTCACCATCAGCGTGCACCAGGCGGTCGAACTGCCGTGGGAGCCGTTCTTCCGGGATGCCGAGGCGGTCTTCCTCCACCACGGCGGCCGGCCGCACTGGGGGAAACTGCACTGGCTGGATGCGGATGGCGTCTCCGCGCGTTACCCGGCGCTTGCCGCGTTCGAGGCCGTGCGGCGGGAATTGGACCCGGGCGGGACGTTCCTCAACGAGCACCTGCGGGGGATGGGGTTCGGATCGACCCGCTCATGAATGACCGGGCTGGGGACGAAAACGACGCCGAAGCGCCCTTCAGGGTGCTTTCCTCGTGTCAGGGCCGGGTCGCCATCGGGCGTGGCGTGATCCGCACCGGCTGCGGCGTGTGCGGGATGGTGAAGGTGAAGGTCGCTCCCTGACCGGGCTCGCTTTCCACCGTCATCGTGCCGCCGTGGGCTTCGACGAGGCCGCGGGCGATGGCGAGGCCGAGGCCGCTGCCGCCGGAGTCGGCGGATTTCCAGAAGCGGTCGAACACCCGGTCCACGTGTTCCGGCGGGATGCCGGGGCCGGTGTCGGCCACGGAGAAGCGGACGGCGGCGCCTTCGCGGCGGACGTCGATGGTGATGCGGCCGCCGCGCGGGGTGTGGCGCAACGCGTTGCCCAGCAGGTTGTCGAGCGTTTGCCGGACGCGCACGGGATCGAGCAGCACCGGTTCCAGCGGCCCGACGCGGCCGGTGAGCGCCACTCCGGCTCGGGCGGCGCGCGGTTCACAGGCGGTGAGCAGGTCGTCCACCAGCGCCGCCAGGTCAGTGGTCTCCTTGTGCAGCGGCAGCACGCCGGAATCCGACAGCGACAGCGTGCGCAAATCCTCCAGCAGGCGGGTCATGATCGCGGTTTCGTCGAGCAGCAGCTGGAGCCGCTCGTCGTCGCGCGGGTAGACGCCGTCGAGCATCGCCTCGACGTTGCCGCGCACGACCGAGAGGGGGGTGCGCAACTCGTGGGCGACGTCCGCCACCAGGGCGCGGCGGCTCTCCTCGGTCCGCTGGAGGCGGGAAGCCATGCCGTTGAAGGTTTCCACCAGCCGGCCGACCTCACCGGTGGCCGGGGTCTCGACGCGGGCGGTGTAGTCGCCATCCGCCATCTTCTCGGCGGCGGCCATCACCTCGCCGATCGGGGCGGCGGTGCGGCGCAGCGCCCGCCAGGTCATCGCCAGCCCGACGATCAGCACGACGAAGACGAGCGGGCCGCCGGGGAACCCGCCGCGGCCGAGCATCGCCCCGAACCAACTGGCGAAGGTGATCAGCAGGACGACGATGGCGAAGAAACCGCCGACGCGCAGCAGGAAGCGCTTCTTGCCGTCGTCGGCGTGCTTCGGCGGCCACGGCTCATCCTCCGGCCACCACGGCGGCGCGTCGTCCCTCCGCTCCCAGCGAGGAACGTCGGAGCGGGCGGGCGGGCGAACGAGCAGCGGCGGCAGCGGCGGCACCGGCGGGGCCGGCGGCATGGGCGGCGCCGGGGCGATGCCGTTGGCGTCGAGCGGCCGGTGGAAATGGAGCCCGAGCCCTTCCGGGATCTTGCAGCCGTGCCAGTGTCCGCCGTGCCCGTGCAGCGCGGCCCAGCGGAGCGCGCGTCTGGCCTTGTCGCCTCGCGGCGATGGCGGCGGCGGAAGCTTCCGGTCGCCATCGGGGATGGCCGAGGGCACGACGGTGTCTTCCGCCATGTCCGATCCGGCGCGGGGCGCGGGATCGGCGACGCGGGTGGGGCGGCCCTTGCCCGACGGGGCGCTCACGGTCACCGCTCCGCGAACCGGTAGCCGACGCCGTAGACGGTCTGGACGTAGCGGGGCGGCCCCTCGGACGGTTCGATCTTGCGGCGCAGGTTCTTGACGTGGGCGTCGATGGCCCGCTCGTAACTCTCGAAAGCGACGCCGTGGAGGGCGTCGAGCAGTTGCAGGCGGGTGAAGACGCGCCCCGGTTCGCGGGCGAGGGCGACCAGCAGCGCGAACTCGCTGGGCGTCAGTTCGACCGGCTGCCCGGCGACGGAGACGCGCATCCGGGGGACGTCGATCTCGACATCGGCGGCGCGGATCACCTCGCCGTTGTCGCCGCGCCCCTCGGCCCGGCGCAGCAGGGCGCGGACGCGGGCGACGAGTTCCTTGGGGCTGAAGGGCTTGACCACGTAGTCGTCGGCGCCGAGTTCGAGCCCGACGACGCGGTCGGTTTCTTCGCCGCGCGCGGTGAGGACGATGATCGGGAGGTCGGCGTCGTTGCCGCGCCCGCGGCGGGCCTCGCGCATGACGTCCAGGCCGTCGCGGCCCGGCAGGCCGAGGTCGAGGATCATCGCGTCCATCGGCTCGGCGCGCAGCGCGACCAGCGCGTCGTTGCCGTCGCCGGCGACGCGCACCGTGAACCCGGCGGCCTGCAGGTAATCCCGCACGATCCGGGCGATCTCCGTCTCATCCTCGACGACCAGGATCCGTTTCATGGGGGGACGATACTCCGATCGCGTGCCGAGTGCCTACGAAGTGGCGAGTGCCGAGTGCCGAGTAGTGCACCGTTCACCACTCGGCACTCGGCACTTCGTTTGGTCGCCGCCCGCGGCGGGCGGTCTCGCGGCGCGGACCCGGTGGGATGGGGGATGGGAGCCGGGGCCGCGTGGTGGCTGGGGGAGGGGCCGCAAGACCGCCCGCCGGGGGCCGCGCCGTGCAGGACGGGCGGTCCTCCGGGGTCCCGCCCGGGGGAAGGGGCGGGACCGGGGGAAAAGGGGGTTGGGGTCAGGCCATCGAGACCGGGCCGGTCGCCTCGCCGACGGTGCGGCGGTACTCGGTTTCCGGGCCGTTCGGGGCCTGGGCGTACGGGGCGGTTGGGGCCGCGCCGGACACCGGGATGCGGACTTCGGAATCCTGCGCCTGCGGGGCCGCGGGAGCGGCCGGCGCGGGCTGGGGCGCCGCGGGAGCCTCGGGAGCCGGCTGGGCCGGCGTTTGGGCCGCGTACCCGGTCGGGGTGGACGGCTGCTGGTAGGGAGGCTGCGCGGTGTGGGCGGCCGGCTGCGGCGGCGCTGGCTGCCAGGCCGGCGGCTGCGGAGC
>JAFAEX010000186.1 GCA_023423795.1 Chloroflexota bacterium
CGCGCGGGGGCCCCCCCCCCCACCGCGGGGGGGGGGGCCCGCGGGCCGGCCATGCCCGCGCGGGGATGATGGGGGTTGTCGAACGAATGCCGCCATCGCGCCGCGGGCCCGGGGCTGGAAGCCCCGGGCTACGGGAACGAAGTCCCGTCGGGACTGAATGCGAGACGTCGCCGGGTGCCTCTTGCCAACGCCGGGGCATCGTCCCCTTGGCCCGGCGGCTTCAACTCCGATCGTTGCCGGAGCCGAACGGTTCAGGCGAGGTTGATCTGCCAGGAGACGCCGAAGCGGTCGTTGACCCAGGCGAACCGCCGACTGAACCCGTAGTCGTCGAGCGGCATCAAGGTCGCCCCACCGGCGGCCAGTGCGGCCGCCAGTCGCTCGATTTCCGCCTCGGACGGGCACTCGACGAACATCGACACCGATGGCGTGAAGCCGAACCCGTGCTCGATGGGGCTGTCGCTGCACAGGACCGCCTGACCGCCAATCGTGAAACCGGCCGTCACCACCGAACCTTCGGCACCCGGCCCTTCCGGGCCGTAGCGCGCGATGTGGGTAACCTTCCCGTCGGGGAAGAGCGACACGTAGAACGTCATCGCCTCCTCGGCGGCGCCCTCGAACATCAGGAACGGCCTGACCGTCGCGTTCATGCGTGTCCTCCCCCGATGACCCGGCCCTACCTCGTCGTGCGATTCCCGGACGCGGGCATGCTTCGAGGCCACCGGGAGCGACATCCGATGCGGTGCGGCACGTTCGCTGACGGTGCGCTCGTCGTCGGCGAAATCGCGCGGAATCGCCCGCCCCGCCGGATCGGCCGGCGCCTGGCATCCCCGATCGAGCGTCACGGGTGATCGCCAGGCCAGGTCGTCAACCTACGGGCATCCGTCCAGGCCGTCAATCGTCCGGTCTTGACCTGCTCCCGCTGGCACGATGGCTGCGTAAGAGCGGCCGGAGCACGCATCCCGCACGCCGCGCTCAGGGACGAACACCGGCCCGCCGAACTGGCACGCCGGATCTCGATGCAGCCCCGGGAGGGGAGGAGGAACCACGCCGTGGAAACGCCGCGCGAACTGCTGGTGCACGAACTGTCGGACATGCTCAGCGCCGAGCACATCATCGCGAAGATGCTGCCGGAACTCCGCAAGGAGGCGCAGCACCCGGACATCCGTGCCGCCTTCGACGAGCACCTCGATCAGACGAAGGGGCACATCGACCGCCTGGAGCAGGCGTTCGACCTGCTCGGCGAGAAACCCGAAAAGACGACCTGCCACGCCGCCGAGGGTCTCCAGCAGGAGCACGAGGCGCTGCACGAGGAAGAGCCGTCGCCGGACGTGCTGGAGATGGCCAACCTGCTCGGCGCGGCCAAGACCGAGCATTACGAGATCGCGTCGTACACCGGCCTCGCCCAGATGGCGATCGATCTCGGTGAGCGCGACGTGGCCGCCCTCCTGAAGGAAACGCTGGCCGAGGAAAAGGAGATGTCCAAGCGCGTCACCGCGCTGGCGAAGGAACTCGGCAAGGAAGCGAAGGCGGCCGAGAAGGAGCGCCAGAAGGCGGAGAAGGAGGCCCGGCAGGCGGCGGACTAACGTTCGCCGGCGCCGTTGCGGCGCCGACTCCGTCATCCGGAGTTCCCCGTCATCCCGAGCCGGGCGAGGGATCTCGTCGTTCTCCCCGAAAAGGGGCGAACCAGATCCCTCGACCGGCTCGGGATGACGTCTGTGGTGCGGGATGTCGAACGCGAGGCGAGATGACGTTGAGGAACCGGCTCGACCTACCCGATCGTGGCCCGCGCGGCGACCATCTCCCGCACGCGGGCGAGCGGCAGGGCGTGGACGATGCGCCCGTTGATGCCGGTCGTCGTCTCCGCCATGCACATCGCGTTGAGGATGGCTTCCTCCACCGCGTCGGCGCAGGCTTCGAAGAGGGGTGACAGGTTCTGGTTCGGCAGCATCCGCGTCGGCACCGGGTCGCCCTTCACCGCCGCGTCGGTCGGCGGCAGCCCGCGGTTCCCGGTCGCGAAGGCGAGGAAGATGTCGCCGGAGGAATCCGCGCCGGTGCCGCCCACGCGGGCCAGCCCGATCGTCGCGCGCTGCGCGAGCCGGCGGCACTGGTGCGGCAGCAGCGGAGCGTCCGTCGCCACGATGATGATGATCGAGCCGTCGCCCGGCGGCGGGTCCGCGAGTTCGCGGGTGCCGGGCACGTCGTCGGCCGGGATCAGCCGCCCGGCGGCGATGCCGTCGATGCGCAACAGGTGGCGCGAGCCGTAGTTGGCCTGCACGAACGCGCCGACCGTCCAGCCGCCGTATTCCGGCGGCAGCACGCGGCTGCTGGTGCCGTTGCCGCCCTTGAACTCGTGGCAGATCATCCCGGTGCCGCCGCCGACGTTTCCTTCGGCCACCGGGCCGGAGGCGGCCGATTCCAGCGCCGCCCAGACGTGCTCCGGCCGGACGTGCATGCCGTTGATGTCGTTCAGCCAGCCGTCGTAAGTCTCGCCGACGACCGCGAGGCTCCAGAACGTTTCCGGCCGCTTCGCGTTGCGGACTTCCCACGCCACGAGCGCATCGCGAACCACGCCGACGCTGTGCGTGTTCGTGATCGCGATCGGGGAGGTGAGCAGCCCGGATTCCTCGATCCAGATCGTGCCCGTCATCTCGCCGTTGCCGTTGAGCACGTGAACGCCGGCGAAGACCGGGTCCGCGCCGACGTCGCCTTCGTGCGGCTGGATGACGGTCACCCCGGTTCGCACCGGTCCTTCGCCGACGACGAGCGAGCCATCGCCGGAGACGAGCGTCGTCTGCCCGACGCGAACGCCGGCGACGTCCGTGATGGCGTTGTACGGCCCCGGCGCGAAGCGGCCGATCTCGATGCCGAGGTCGCGGGCGCGGGCGCGAGGCGAAGACGTGGCAGGGCCGTCCTGCCGAAACGGTTCGTTCACGGTGGTAATCCCTCCGGTCGCCCGTGATGATCGCCTTGCCGGGCCTGACTGGCAACGAGCGGGGGGCGCCCAACCCCCCCCCCCCCCCGGGGGGGGAGGTGTTTTTTTTTAA
>JAFAEX010000156.1 GCA_023423795.1 Chloroflexota bacterium
GGCGCAGGGCGGCCCGTTGCGGGCTGCCACCTGCCGCTTGCGCCCGATGACGCACTCGGCACTCAGCACCCGGCACCCGGCGGTTACGCCGACGGCGGCCGCGCTACGACCAGCCGAACCACGCCGAACAGCCGCGATTCGTCCGTTTCGACGGCGAAGCCCAACCCGCGCGCGAGGTCGATCGTGCGCCGCGTCAGGCAGCAGCCGATGGCGCGCTCCTGCAGCGGCGTGGCGAGCCGTTGCAACCATGCCACCGGCGCGACCGGCGAAAGCACGTGTTCCAGCAACACCACGCGCCCGTCCGGCCGGCACACCCGGGCCGCTTCCCGCAGCGCCGCCCCCGGATCGGGAACGGTGCACAGCGCGAGCGAGATCGCCACCGTGTCGAAGGACGCATCCGGCAGCGGCAGGCGTTGGACATCGGCCTGCGCCAGCGCGACCGGCACGGCAAGTCCGGCGGCGCGGCGACGGGCGACCTGGAGCATCCCTGCCGACAGGTCGATCCCGACCGCGCGGGTGACGTCCGGGCCGTAGAACGGCAGGTTCAGCCCGCTGCCGATCCCGACCTCCAGCACCTCCCCCGCCAGCAGGCGACCGTAGCGGCGGCGGAAATCGCCGAGCAGCACGCCTTCGGCGCGGCCCACCGTGGCGTCGTACTCCCCGGCTCGCAGGTCGTAGATTTCGCGAATCCGCTCCGTGTCCGCGCGTCCCGTCATCCGCCTGCCTCCTGCCTGCCGCCCAGCCGAGCACCGGCGCTGCAATCCCCGTTCCTGCCTGCTGCACGCCGGGCGTCGGAATGCTCCTCGACCGACGCTCCGTGCGCCGCCGTGCGATCATCCGGCCTGGCGCGGCGACGGCCCGCCGTCTTCATCGAGGGGGACCCATGTCGTCGTCGTCCGAGGGCGCGAACCGCCGCGCCCGTGCCGCCGTGATCGCGTTCTTCGTCCTCGCCGGGTTGTCGTTCAGCGCGTGGGCGGTGCGCATTCCGGACGTCAAGCAGAAACTGGGTCTGGACGACGCGACACTCGGGCTGGTGCTGCTGGGCATGGCGGTCGGCTCCATCGTCGCCATGACCTCCTCCGGCTGGAGCATCGCCCGCTTCGGCAGCCGCCGCGTCACCGCCGTCTGCGGCCTGCTCGTCTGCGTCACGATGGTGCCGCCGGTCATCGCGCCGTCGCCCGGGTTGCTGTTCGCCGCACTTTTCCTCTTCGGCGCGGCCTACGGCACCATGGACGTGGCGATGAACGCGCAGGCCGTCCTCGTCGAGGAGCAGTACGGTCGCCCGATCATGTCCTCCTTCCACGCATTGTTCTCCTCCGGCGCGCTCGTCGGGTCGTTCATCGCCGGGTTCATCGCCGGGCAGGGCATCGCGCCGTTCCCGCACATGCTGGGCACCGGCATCGTGCTGGCCGTGCTGGCGCTGGCGGCCCAGGCGCACCTCGTTCCCGCCGCCAACGAGGGCAGCGCCGACGGGCCGGTCTTCGCGCTGCCGACCGGGCCGCTCTTCGGGCTCGGGCTGGTCGCCTTCTGCGTGCTGCTGGCCGAGGGCGCGGTCTCAGACTGGAGCGCCGTCTACCTGCGCGACGTGCTCGGCGCGAGCGCGGCGGCCGGCGGCTGGGGGTTCACCGCCTTCTCGCTGCTGATGGCCGCCGGCCGCTTCGCCGGCGATGGGCTGGTCCAGAAACTGGGCGCGGTGCGGGTGATCCGCGGCGGCGGCGTGCTGGTCGCGTTCGGGCTCGGGCTGGCGCTCCTGGTCGGCTCGCTGCCGGCGGCGGTGGTCGGCTTCGCCTTCGTCGGCGCCGGGCTGGCCGCCGCCTTCCCGATCGCCATCAGCGCCGCCGGGCGCACGCCCGGGGTGCCGGCCGGCACGGCGGTGGCGGCGGTGGCGACGGCCGGGTACTCGGGCTTCCTCGTCGGCCCGCCCGCGATCGGACTGGTCTCCCACGCCCTCGGCGGGTTGCAGGCCGGGCTGGCGGTCGTCGCCGTGCTGGGCGTGGCGATCGCGCTGCTGGCCGGGCAGGCCCGCCACGCCGAAACCGGGGCGCACGCCACGCCCCTCGCCGAAGCCGGCGCGGAGTTGTAGGGCGCGCATCCATCCCTTCGACATACTCCAAACAGGAGCGCCCGTGACCGCGCCCCGCCCTCCCGCCGGCACGCTCGCCGGCCGCATCCTTGCCGCACTGCCGCCATCGGGCAACGGCGCAACCGGCGGCACGACGGACGCCGAACTCGCTCGTGCGCTCGGCGTCCGGGCGCAGGCCGTCAACACCGCCTGCCGCGTCCTCGCCGCCCGGGGACTCATCGCGCGGGTGCGGCAGCAGGGCACACTGGTGAACCTGGCGCTTCCACCCCCGGAGCCTGCCGTGGCGCGGCGCGGCGAACGGGTTTCCGTCGAGCGTCACCCCTGGTTCTGGGAGGGGAATGTGCAGCGCACCGCCGCTGCGTCGTTGCGTGAGCGCGGCTGGGACATCGTCGGTGAAGCCGATACGGCCTCGCGAGAACCGGGCACGGACATCGTGGCGACGCGCGCGAGCAAGACCCTTTGGGTCACCGTCAAGGGCTACCCGGAACGCTCGGGACGCACGCACCCGGCGACGCAAGCACGCCACTGGTACGCGGCGGCGATCTTCGACATCGTTCGCTACCGAGAGGCCAAGCCGGATACCGTGCTGGCCGTCGCGCTCCCCGATTTCCCCACCTACTGGTCGCTCGCGCGGCAAACAGCATGGCTGGAAACGGCTGCCCCGTTCGCGTTCATCTGGATTGCGGCGGACGGTTCGGCAACGAACGATCTGCCGGACGACTGAACGCCACGGTTCCACCGTCGCCGCGTGTCCGGCAGCCCGAACCGAGGATCGGCGCTTGGCGATGCCCACCGTCGCCCCGAGCCTGTCGAGGGTTCTCGCTACAGCCAGTTCGGGAAACGGGCGAGATCCCTCGACACGCTCGGGACGACGATGGATGCGGCCAGCGAACGACAGACGCCCACCAATGCCGACGTTCGCTAGGTACCCGCCTCCACGCGCGCGGTCATCCTGACCCGCTTCGTTTCGCCTGGCGCGAAGGCCAGCGGCTCGGCCCCGGGCGCGGGACCGGCCCCGGCGTTGGGCGGAAACCCGGCGAACGGCTCCAGCCCGAGCACCCAGGCGCGGCCGAACCACGGCCAGCCGTGGGAGGCGCCGAACTCCTGCCAGCACCAGCAGACCGGGAAGACCGCGGCGTCCCACGCCAGCCGCGCCGTCACGCCGAGCCGCGGCTGCTCGATCGCGTAGCCGCCCTCCGCGCCGAACCCGGTCAGGTAGACCATCTCGCTCGGCGTGCCGGCATCCGGCAGCACCGAGAGATCGACCGTGCCGCCGTCCGCCGCCGGGACGAGCGGCCACGGGGCAGTCTCCCCGTTGCCCAGCGCGACCCGGCGGGGCGAGCCATCGCCCGGGTGCGGCGTCACGCCCAGTCCCGATGGCATCACGATCCGGCAGCCCGTCTCCAGAAACGGCGGCCCGAAGGTGACGTGCTGACCCCAGTTGACCGCGAGCGGGACCGGACTCCGGTTGGTCGCGACCTCTTCCATCTCGAAGGCCGCGTCCGTTCCCAGCCGGATCGTCTTCTCGACCCGGAAGGGCATCCGCCGCAGGTCCACCGAGAAGCGGACCGCCACGGCGTCCGGCGCGTCTTCCAGCACCTCGATCTCCCACGGCAGCAGACAGGCTTCGCCGTGGAGGCCGTAGGGCGCGCCGTGGACGGCGGCCGGGGCGCTGCCGTGCGGGAAGACCGTTTGCCAGCCGCCGGGGTAGGCGTCGGAAAAGGCGCTCGCCCCGCCGGCGGGCGGCAGCGCCGCCGGATCGACGATGCCGGTCGGCGTCCGCCAGGCGAGGTCGAGGTCGAGCGGCTTGTAGAGCCACTCCACGAGGTCGGCCCCGCGCCCGGCGAGGATGCCGAGCCGCAACCAGCGGTTCTCCAGTTCGACGTACGGCAGCCCCTCGACGCTCAGGCGGCGGATGCGCGCGCCCCAGTTGCGCTGCCGGTTCCACCCGCCGCGGACCGCGCCATCATCCGTGCCCATGCCGTTCCCTCCCCCAAACCGCGCCCAGAAGCGGGATGGTGCCACGGCGGCGCATCTCGGCACAGCACCACCACGAACCGGGCGTCGGCGACGTGGCTTCGACGCCCGGGCGCTGCCCTGCGCCCCGTACCGCGGCCGCGCGGCAAAGACAGGACCGCGTTCTCGCACGACCCAAGTGCCGTCAACTGGTGGTTTATCAATACTTCATTGACTACTCACGACAGAAACACGATCGCCTCAGTGGGCGCTCATTTCGTCCTGCGACGATGGACACATCGGACGGCATGCACTGTCGCGCAACCTTTTCTGTCTTTGGGACGCCCGCTGAGGGGAGGGTTTGGTATGGATCGCAACGAATCGCCGGGCGTGCCGGATGGACCGGCCGGTATTCCGTCGGACCCGGCGTCGCTGATGGCGCCGCGGCGCACCGCCGTGCGCTCGCTCGCCTCCGCCGCGCTGGGGCTGTTCGCCGCCGCCGGCGCCGGGCTGATCGCTACCGGCGGCGCCGACGCCAAGGGCAACGACAATAACGCGGCGAAGAAGAACACCAAGAAAAAGAACACCAAGAAGAACAAGCGCAAGCTGAACCGCCCCGAGCGCCCGGATGACAGCGGCACCGGCGGCCAGAGCGGCCCTCCCGGCCCCACCGGCCCCACCGGCCCGCAGGGCGAGTCGGGAGCCGGCGCCGAAGGTCCGACAGGACCCGAAGGACCGCGCGGCCAGCAGGGCGACACCGGTCCTCAGGGACCGCAAGGCGAGACCGGCCCACGCGGCCCACAGGGCGAGGCCGGTGGTCAGGGCGAAACCGGTGCTCAAGGCGAGACCGGTCCACGCGGCCCGCAAGGCGAGGCCGGTGCTCAGGGTGCGGACGGCGCGCAAGGTCCGGCCGGGCCGCAGGGCCCCAAGGGCGACGACGGCGCACAAGGTCCGCAGGGCGAAACCGGCCCGCAGGGTCCGCAGGGCGACACCGGCCCGCAAGGTCCGCAGGGCGTTGACGGCGCGGCCGGTCCCGCCGGCCCGCGTGGCGTCGATGGCGCGACCGGCCCTGCCGGCCCGCGTGGCGTTGACGGCGCGACCGGCCCTGCCGGTTCCCGCGGCGTCGATGGCGCGACCGGCGCGCAGGGCGCGCCTGGACCGAAGGGTGACGCCGGATCGCAGGGTGTCGAAGGCCCGACCGGCCCGACGGGTCCCGTCGGACCGATGGGCGCCGACAGCACCGTGGCCGGCCCGACCGGGCCGCAGGGTCCGGAAGGCCCGCAGGGCGACAAGGGCGATCCCGGTGGACCAACCGGCCCGCAAGGCCCGCGCGGCTTCCAGGGCGAGGAAGGCCCGATCGGCCCAACCGGCGCCGGAGCAACCGGCCCCGCCAGCACCGTGCCCGGCCCGACCGGCCCCGCCGGCCCGACCGGCGCGGGCGCGACCGGTCCCACCGGCCGCCAGGGCAACGT
>JAFAEX010000195.1 GCA_023423795.1 Chloroflexota bacterium
GCCCAGCAACGCGATCCCGGCCACCCGCGCCGTGGCCGTGTCGATCAGCGCCCGCCGCGTAATCCCCTGCACACCATCATCGGACATGACCGTCGCCTCCACCGGCGCCGGCCCGGCCAGCACCGCCCACGCGACGCCGAACAGCGCGAACGTCGCCACGAACTGCAACGCCATCTGGCCCGCGTGCCGGCTCTGCATCCCGAACGCGCCGTACCCGGCCAGGAACAGGATGCCGCCCCACGCCACCAGCAGCAGCACCGCCGCCACGCCCAGCCCGGCGACGACGCGCCCGCCCACGCCGGAGCCGAACCGTCCGCCGGCGGCCCACAGCGCCGCCGCTCGCCCGGCTTCGTACCCGACCGCCAGCACGCCCAGCAGGCAACCCGCGAACAGCAGGTTCTGCGCCAGGCTCCCGAGGTTCTCGGTTGCCCAGCCGAACAGCGAGAGCGGCGTCAGCCGCGCCACCGCCGCGACGATCGTCTCCGCGAACGAGGGCGCGCCGGCCTCGCCGCCAACGGTCCGCCACAGGAGTTGCGCGAACAGCATGACCGGCGCGGCCAGTACGCCGGCCCGTCCGCCCCGCGCCACCCAGGCGCGCCGCTCGGCGAGCGTCCCGGCAGGGGGATTGGATGCCATCGAGAACGCCTTTCCGGGCCGCCGAGGCGCCCCGCGGACCCGCCAGCGCCGCCGCCCGCCCGTGCGAACGAGGCCTCATCCGATGGTACGCAGGATCGGGGACATCTGGACGCCTGTCAGTGCATGAATCGCACCCCTACAAACTGGCAGTCCGCCCGCGCTGCCTCCCCTTCGCAACGCGCTGCAACCTCGCCGCCTGCATCGTCACCGACTCAATCGTCATCCCGAGCGTGTCGAGGGATATCGTTCTTGTCACCGTGCCAGCGTCAACGACCCCGTGGCGATGCGGCTCCCACCCGTGCCCGGCCCCGGAGGGGTTTCGTGATATCAGTCCAGGGTTGATGGTGTTTGTTCGATCCGGCTACCGCACGTGCCGCCCGCCCGGGGATGATGATGTGTGCGAGATCGATCCGGCCACCGGCGACGGCCACCCAGAGATGATGGCGTTTGCCTATTTGATCCGGGTACCGGACCAGCGGCCGGAGCGACTATGGCGGTTGCCAAAATGGGTCGGCCACGGCCCGTGCCCAGCCCCGGAGGGACTTCGTTGGCGTAGCCCGGGGTTTCAGGGCGTGGACGACGGCCGAATCAACTTGGCAACCCCCATCAAACCCGGGCGTTTCCGTGGCCGGGGTATGTTCGCAACCGCCATCATCGAGCCCGCTCGACCGATGCCCGGACTATTTTGGCAACCGCCATCAACCCCGGCCGGGCGTGGCCGGCGGCTCGCATCGATAACGCAACCGCTACCAACTCTGCGCCGCCCGGCGCCGGCGCAACCATCGATCACCCATCGGCCATCGCGAAACACGGTCTTCGTTCGCGCCGGCCCCGCGCGCCCTATGCCCCGCTCGGGGTTGGCACACGCCCTGCCGCCTCGTGGGCTTCCATCGTCGCCACCAGCACCTGGTCCATGAAGTGGCTGATCTCGGCGAAGACCCGGATCGCGCGCTTCGCGGCCAGGTCCTGCTCCTCGATGATGCGCGTCACCTCGTTCACCATCGGCCGGCGGAAGTACAGGAACGCCTCCAGCGTCTCCGACGAGGTCAGCCCGTGGGTGGCCCCGGCGCGGCCGTAGCGGTCGCCGATCTGACGCCCTTCCTCGATCAGCGACGCACGGTCCCCCGCCGCCGGCCCGAGCGCCGCGTAGCGAACCGCCAGATCGACCAGCCGGCGGCCCAGCCGGCGGTGCTCGTCCTGCGTCGCCGGGCCGTACGCCCGGTACCAGCGGCGCTCCCGCACCTCCCGCAGGTAGGTGTCTTCGTAGGCCGAGAGCGAACGGTCCGTCAGCGCCTGGTGGGTGACGCGCGTCCGCTCCTGCAGCGCCGGGCCTTCGCCGACCATCGCCAGCAGGTCCGCCTCGGCGTAGCGGCGGTGCCCGCCCGGCGTGCGGAAGACCGGCACCTTGCCGGCATCGCTCCAGCGGCGCAGCGTCGATTGGTCCACGCCCAGCAACTCGCAGGCGGCGTGGATCGACAGCCAGCGCCCGCCCTCCTCGCCGCGCGGGCGGGCCGTCGCTGACTGCCCCGCCGCGGGCCGGGCGACCTGGGATCGTGCGGCGCTCATGTCGCGGCCCTCCGCGCCCGCGGCCACCCCGACGGCTGACCGCGGCGGCATCGTCGTCGCATCGGCGTGCCGGGCATCATCGATCTGGACGCGCGCCGGCACGGTCACCGTGCGGCGCGAGGATTCCGGCAGTGTAGCCACCGGAATTGCGCTGTCAACGGGGCGCACCATCGCTCCGGGCGACGGGCGTCGGGCTTCGTCTCGCGGCGACCGTGCCGCGCCAGCGAGTTCGGCTCGACTCTCCGACCCAGTGCGGCTGCGGTCCATCACAAACCCATCCGTTGTGTCGCGCCGCACGTACCATGCGGCAGCGAGCACCCAATGGCTGGTACCCGTCACGATGGAGGTGGGCGATGGAACGGACTCGTCCCGGCGCCGTTGCCGCGTACCCGCTCGGCCATTCCCGGCACGAACTGGCGCGGCTGGTCGAGCAGGCGCGCTACTTCGGCGACCTCACCGAGCAGGTGTTCCACGCCGCCGGGATCGCGCCCGGCATGCGCGTCCTCGACATCGGCTGCGGGGCCGGCGACGTTTCGTTCCTCGCGGCGGCCTTCGTCGGGCCCTCCGGCTCGGTCCTCGGCGTCGATCGTTCGGCCGACGCGGTCGCCCTCGCCGAACGCCGGGCCAGCGATGCCCGGCTCGACAACGTGCGCTTCCGGGTCGCCGATGTCGCAGACCTCGCACTCGACGAACCGGTCGATGCGCTGGTCGGCCGCCTCGTCCTGATGTACCAACCCGATCCGGCCGCGACGGTTCGCCAGTTGGCGACCCTCGTGCGCCCCGGCGGCATCGTGGCGTTCCACGAGTTCGACCTCGCGGGCAGCACCTCCGAACCGCCCTGCCCGCTCTTCGAGACCACCATGGAACGGATGCGCCAGACCTTCACCCGCGCCGGCGTCGATCCCCGGGCCGGGCTCAAACTCGGCCGCATCCTCGAAGACGCCGGCCTCCCCTCGCCAAGGATGACGCTCGCCACGCGTATCGAACGCGGACCGGAAAGCGAGGCGTTCGACCAGATCACCCGCGTCATGCGCACCCTGCTGCCGCTGACCAAACGCACCGGGGTGGCGACCGCCGAGGACATCGGTATCGACACGCTTGCCGACCGGTTGCGCGACGAGGTGGTGGCGATGCGAGCCACGATCGTCGCGCCGCTGTTCGTCGGCGCGTGGACGACCCTACCGGCGGCTGGGTAAACCTCCCCGTCGCCGTTCACCGGACCCGCTCACGCCTCGCCTCCCGTATCATCCCGGCACGCGGCAACAGCCGAACGGGGGAACGACGGGGGGAACATGGGCAACGAACGGGATCTGGTGCTGCGCCCGGCGGTCGAGCTGGCGGGCATGATCCGGCGCAAGGACGTTTCGGCGCTGGAGCTGATGGACGCGACGCTGCGGCAGATCGAGCGGGTCAACCCCGCCGTCAACGCCATCGTCACCCTCCTGCCGGAGCGCGCGCTCGCCGGGGCGCAGGCAGCCGATGATGCCCTGGCGAAAGGCGAACCGCTTGGGCCGCTGCACGGGCTGCCGGTCGCCCACAAAGAGACAAACCCGACCGCCGGCATCCGCACCACCTTCGGCTCGCCCATCTACGCCGACAACGTGCCGGCGGAGAGCGCCATCATCGTCGAGCGGTTGCAGGCCGGCGGCGCGATCACCATCGGCAAGACCAACGCGCCCGAGTTCGGCGCCGGTTCCCACACGTTCAATCCCATCTTCGGAACAACCCGCAACCCCTACGACCAGAACGTCTCCGCCGGCGGCTCCTCCGGCGGCGCGGCCGTCGCCCTCGCCTGCGGCATGCACGCCATCGCCGACGGTTCGGACCTCGGCGGTAGCCTGCGCAACCCCGGCGGCTGGAACAACGTCGTCGGCTTCCGCCCCTCGCCCGGCCTCGTCCCGATCCAGCGCGACCGCGGCGCCTGGTTCACCATGCCCGTCCACGGCCCGATGGGGCGCACCGTCGAGGACGTCGCCCTGATGCTCACCGCCGTCGCCGGGCCGGACCGCCGCGCCCCGATCAGCATCGAGCAGCCGGGCAGCGCCTTCGCCGGTTCGCTGGAGCGCGACCTGCGCGGGCTGCGCGTGGCCTTCGCCCCGGACCTCGGCGGCCTGCCGGTCGATCCCCGCGTGGCCGAGGTCGTTGCCGCTCAGCGCCAGGTCTTCGCCGACCTCGGCTGCGCGGTGGAGGATGCCTGCCCCGACCTCGAGGAGGCCGACCTCGCCTTCCACTCCTACCGGGCCTGGGATTTCGAAGCCGGCCTCGGCGAACTGCTGGACACCCACCCCGACAAACTGAAGCAGACCGTGATCTGGAACATCGAGGAGGGCCGCAAACTGACCGGTCCTGACCTCGGGCGCGCCGAGCGGGCGCGTACCCGCGTCTACGACAAGGCCCGCCGCTTCTTCGAGCGGTACGACGTGCTCGTCTGCCCCGTCAGCCAGGTTCCGCCGTTCCCGATCGAGGTCGAATACCCGACCGAAATCGCCGGCGTGTCGATGGACAACTACATCGACTGGATGCGCTCCTGCTATCGGATCACCGTCACCGAAAGCCCGGCCATCTCGGTCCCCGCCGGCTTCACCCGCGACGGCCACCCCACCGGCATCCAAATCGTCGGCCCGCACCACGCCGACCGCCTGGTGCTCGAGGTTGCCTGGGCGTTCCAGCGGGCGACCAACCACTGGTCGAAATCACCGGCCATCGCCCTCGCCTAGCCCGTCCGTCGTCAGCCTCGGTGGGGCGTGGTTGGCGTCGCCCGGGGCTGATGGGGGTAGCGTTATCGATCCGGATACAGCCCATGCCCGGGGATGATGGCGTTTGCCTGTTAGATGCGGATACCGGCTCCGGTCGGGCGCGATGACGGCGGTTGCGAAAATACCCCGGCCACCGGGACTCCCGGCGTTGAAACCCCGGGCTACGAAAACAAAGTCCCTCAGGGACTGAATACGGGCGTTGGTGCAGCGTCCGTCGTGCTCAACCCCGGAGGGGTTTCGTTCCCGTAGCCCGAGGTTTCAACCCTCACCTTTACCCACATCTCGAAACCGGTGAAAATCCTCCGGTGATCGGGGCGCAAAACGGCTCGATCCGTCACTCGGCCGGTGCCCGCTCGTCGCGGGGCGTTGCCCGAACTTCGGCAAACCTTGGCAGATCCCGCCCTCGGGCACCGGCCGAACGCCCGCCCGGACGCCTGGCGAAAGATGCGGGTAAAGGTGAGGGTTTCAACCCCGGGCGGGCGTGGGCGATAGTCGCACTATTTTCGCAACCGCCGTCATCGCGCCCGCCTTGCCGATGCCCGGATTATTTTGGCAACCTCCATCAACCCCGGGCGGGCATGGCCCGTATCCGGTTCAGCAACGTCATCGCCGCCTCCCCGGTTGCCACCCCGCCCGTTGTCCCGGCAGAATGCCATCCGGGAAGGGAGGGGCTGCATGAGCGAACAGGACGGGCTGGGCTGTTCCCTCGTGCTGCTGGTCGCGGCGGTCGCGGTCGCCGCGTTCCTCTTCGGCCGGGCCTCCGTCTCCTGGCTGGCCGCGCCGCCGCCGACGCCCACCGTCGCCGCCTCCACCCCCGCTGCCATCGAGCCGGCAACGGAAACCGCCGCGCCGCGCGCGACGGTGCCTCCGACCCCGGCGGCCGCCGTGGCAACACCGGATCGCCCCACCCCGTTTCCGACGCCGCGTGCCGGCGCGCCCGCGTCGCGCCCGGCCTCGCCCATCC
>JAFAEX010000228.1 GCA_023423795.1 Chloroflexota bacterium
CCGGGAACGAGCGCCCCGTTCGGTGTCCGTCTCGCCCAGGTGACCGATCGACGCGCCGGCCGTTCTGCTTGCCGACCAGCCGACTCGCCGCCTTGCCGACTCGCTACAATGCACGAATGCATCCCGCAGGGCGGCGATTTGGCCGCCCGTAAGCCCTGGAGCCCGCGTTGTCGATCCCCTACGAGAAAACCACCCTGCCGAACGGCATCCGGGTGGTCACCGGCCCCATGACCGGGGTCAAATCGGCGAGCCTCATTTTCTTCTACGGCGTCGGTTCGCGCTACGAGCCCGCCCCGATCGCCGGCGTCGCCCACTTCCTCGAACACATGTTGTTCAAGGGCACCGAGCGGCGGCCCGACCCGATGCAGATCTCGCAGGAGATCGAGGGCGTCGGCGGCATGCTCAACGCCGCCACCGGCCGCGAAGGCACGTCGTACTGGTGCAAGGTCCCCAGCACCCACTTCGCGTCTTCGTTCGATGTCCTCGCGGACATCCTCCGCAACTCGATCATCGACCAAGGGGAGCTCGACAAGGAGCGCTCGGTCGTCGTCGAGGAAATCCGCTCGATCCAGGATTCCCCGGAAGACCTCGTACATGAGGTCATCGACGAGGTCGTCTGGGGCGACCACCCGGTCGGCCGCTCCATCGCCGGCAGCGAGGAATCGGTCGGCGCGATCGACCGCGGGGCGATGGTCTCCTTCTGGCAGCGCAACTACCGGCCCGACCGCCTCGTGGTGGCCGCGGGCGGCGACGTCAGCCACGAGGAGACGGTCGCCCTCACCGAGCAGTTCTTCGGCGACCTCGCCGCGCCAAACGGCGCGGACGAATACGACCGGGCGTCGTCGGCGCAGGATGCCTCCCGCGTCCGCCTCCTGGAGCGCGACACCGAGCAGGCCCACCTCTGCCTTTCGTTCCCGGCGCTGCCGTATTCCACCGAGCGGCGCTACGTGCAGGGCACCATCGAGGCGATCCTCTCCTCGGGCATGAGTTCCCGCCTGTTCCAGGAGATCCGGGAAAAGCGGGCGCTCGTCTACAGCGTCTACGGGTATTTCCGCCCCTACGAGGACGTCGGCCAGGGCGTCATCTACGCCGGCACCGACCTCGAACGCGTGGAGGAGACGATCTCCGCCGCCGTCGAGGAACTCCGCAAATTGCGCGACGAGCCGGTGCCGGAGGACGAACTGCGCCGCACCAAGGATCTCCGGAAAGGCCGCCTGCTGATGGGGCTGGAGGACAGCCGCTCCGTGGCGTCGTGGCTGGGCAGCCAGGAGATCACCTACGGCGAGATCCGCACCCCCGAGCAGGTGATGGAGAAGATCGAAGCGGTCACCGTGGAGGAAGTCCAGGAACTGGCGCAGGAACTCTTCCGGCCGGAGAAGATGAGCCTCGCCCTCGTCGGGCCGTACGATGATGCGGCGGCCTTCGACCCGCTGCTGCGCTTCTGATGTCCGTCCCGGCATTGCCCGCCTTCGCACCGCTCGAACCTGGCGCGGAACCGGCCGTTGCCGCCCTGCTGCTCGCCGCCATGCCCGGCATCACCTTCGAGGGCGCGACCGGGTTCCTCGCCGCCATGGGCGAGGACCCGGCCGCCACGGTGTTGGCCGCCCTCGCCGACGGGCGGGCGCAGGCGGCCTACGTGCTGCGCAAGGTTGGCGTCACCACCGAACTGCTGCTGGTCGTCGCCGACCCGGCCGCCGATCCGGCCCTCGGACTGGAGGCCGCCGCCGTCCGCGATGCCGGCAACCGCGTCGGCCGCCGCCCGCTGACGGTCGAGACCAGCGAGCGGGCGCTGGAGTGGTACAAGGGCCTCGGTTTCAAGCTCGTCGGCAAGCGGCGCAAGCCGGATGGCTCGTTCGGCTACCGCCTCGGCTGGCACGGCCGCCGAGACGCACCGGGCTCGCCGGAATCCTCGGCGCCCGCCGCCGCATCGCTGGAACCCTGCCCGGACCCGGCGGCGCTGCTCGGCGATTTCGGCCGCACCGGCGCCGGCTGAGGCGACGGCCGGCCGCTCCATCCGTCTGGGAAAGGACCACGCTGCAATGACCGACGCCGGCTGGCGGCCATACGACGGGCTGATCGACCTCGCGCTCGCCGAGGACGTCGGCGCCGGCGACGTCACCACCGCGGCGACGATCCCGCCCGGCGCGCGCGCCTCCGGCGTCATGCTCGCGAAGTCCCCCGGCGTCGTCTCCGGACTCGAGGTCGCCGCCGCCGTCTTCCGCCGGGTCGATCCCGCGGTCAGGTTCACCCGGATGGTGGCCGACGGCGACCGCGTGGCCGACCGGCAGCCGCTCGCCAGCGTCGAAGGCCCGGCTGCCGCGCTCCTGATCGGCGAACGCACCGCCCTCAACCTCGTGCAGCGCCTGTCCGGGGTGGCCACCCTTACCGCGCGCTTCGTCGAGGCGGTGGAAGGAACCGGCGCGCGCATCGTCGATACCCGCAAGACGACGCCGGGGATGCGCTGGCTGGAGAAGGCCGCCGTCCGTCACGGCGGCGGCGGCAACCACCGGTACAACCTCGCCGACGGCGTGCTCATCAAGGACAACCACCTCGCCGCGGTCGGCGGGCCGGACCGGATCGCCCGCGCCATCCGCCTCGCCCGCGAGCGCGTTCCGCACGGGCTGAAGATCGAGGTCGAGGTGACGACGCTCGGCGAACTCGACGAGGCCCTCGCCGCCGGCGCCGACATCGTGCTGCTCGACAACATGGACGTCCCGACGATCGCCGAGGCCGTCCAGCGCACCGCCGGTCGCGCCCTGCTGGAAGCGTCCGGCGGCGTCACCCTGGACACCGTGCGGGCGATTGCCGAGACCGGCGTGGACCTGATCTCGGTCGGCGCGCTGACCCATTCGGCCGGGTCGCTCGACATCAGCCTGGAGTTCGCCATCGCGCCCTGACCGGCGGCACTCGGCGTCGTCCGAGCCGGGACGTTCGTCCCGATCCGGCCGCCCGACCCCCTTCGCGGCCGTTCGCGCGTTGTAGCGGTGAACCTCGGGCGCTATCCTGCGGTCACCCCTGTTCGGCATCCCCCGCCAGCCGGACGCCCGGGTTTTCGGTTCGCGACCCCGCGGTCGTGGGAGCGTGCGCGCGGCCAATTCGCGCCACTCGTCGGCCCGCCCTGCGGAGCCCGCCGGAGGACTGGACGGATGATCGGAGGCGGACGAAGGCCGGCGTTGCGCCGGCGCGCGGGACGGGCGCTGCTGGTCGGGTTGCTGGCGTTGCCGCTGGCGACCCCGTTTTCGGCCGGCGCACAGGACGAGAACTTCGGCCCGGTCCTGACGACCGACGCCGTCGCCGTGGTCGATGGCATCGACGTGCCGCAGATCGACGCGTCGTGGAACGACCCCAACGCCATCGCCGCCGATTCGTCCGGCGAGTGGGCCGATCCCGCGGCTGCCCCGGCCGAGGGCGAATGGGTCGATCCCGACGCGGCGCCAGTCGAAGGGGAGTGGGTCGATCCCGCGACGGCCGATCCCAACGCCGCTCCGGCGGAGGGCGAGTGGGTCGATCCCAACGTGCCGGTCGCCGACCCGAACGCCGTACCGGTCGATCAGTTGCCGGCGATGGCCCCGATGGGCCCGCCGCCGTCCGTTCCCGGCGGCGTCCTGCCGGACACGAACTGGGAACCGCCGTCCGCCGTGTACGTGTCCGAGTCCGGCCAGCCGCTGGGTGGCGGGTTTCTCGACGTTTGGCGGCAGTGGGGCGGCGCGCTCTCCTGGGGCTACCCGATAACGAAGGAGATCGTCGAGAACGGCCGCACGGTCCAGTACTTCGGGTTCGGCCGCTTCGAGTTCGTGCCGGACGATCCCAACGGCAACGTCGTCCAGTTCGGCGACGTCGGTTCCGCCATGCGCCCCTTCGTGCTGCGGCGTGGCGCATCGACCCCGGTGGTGGCCGAAGCGGCCGTCGAAGCCAAGTCCTGGCTGCCGGTCGATGCCGCGGTTGCGGCCGATCCGACCGTGCGCTTCGTCGCCGAAACCGGCCACACGCTTACCGGCGACATGCTCTCGTTCTGGATCCAGACGGGCGAAGCGGCGTACCTCGGCAATCCCGTCTCCGAACCGTTCGTCCGCGACGGCATCACCTACCAGATGTTCGAGCGCGGCCGCGTCGCGCAGGAGCCCGGCGGCTGGCCTTACGTGCTGCCGGCCGGGGAATTGCTCGCCGCCCGCTACGGCATCGACACCAGCCCGGCGGCGCAGGCGGACCTGCCGGTCTACAGCGAAACGCTCTGGAATCCGCCGCTGGCCTACGCGAACGTCAACGCTGCCGGCGTGGCCCCGGACCCGAACGGCCAGAAGCGGGTGCTCATCAGCCTGTCGCAGCAGTACGCCTGGGCGTTTCAGGGTGACGTGGTGATGTGGCAGGGCTACGTCAGCACCGGCCGCGTCCCGTACGACACGCCGCCCGGCAGTTTCAGCGTCCTGACCAAGTACAAGACGCAAACGATGGAAGGCGTGCTCGGCGGCGAGTACTACAACGTGCCGGACGTGCCCGACATCCTGTACTTCACCAACCAGGGCCACGCGATCCACGGCACCTATTGGCACAACAACTTCGGCACCCCGATGAGCCACGGGTGCATCAATCTCCCGATGGAGGTGGCGGAGTGGATGTACGACTGGGGCCCGATCGGGATGACCGTCGATATCGTTCCGTAGCCCAAAACTCGTGATTCATCGGCTACGAAGTGCGTCCCCTTACCCGGCTTCGGGTGGGGGGACGCTTGCGATCGCCGTTCGCAGTTCCCCGGGTACGGCTGCTCTTGACACCGGCCACGTTCCTCTTGGTTGAGCGCGCCACCCACCCAACTCCATCCGTTGGATAATGGTGCTTCGTCGTGCGATGGACGCGGAATCCGCCGTGGTAGCCTTCATGCGGGCGTTCACGCAGGTCGCCGGAGCGGCGCATCCCGTGTCCGGGTCCCGAGGGAGCCATTGGCCGGTGTCGGTCGCCGATTCGCAACATTCCGTGGGTGCCTCGCGGTCGTGACCGTGCTGGCCCTGCTCCTGACGCCGGTCACGGCATCGACCGGCGGCCAGATCCCCCACGCCCACGCGTTGATCCACCTGCTGATCGACGGCGCGGACGGCTCGTTCGACCACCACCGGATCGGCGAAAACCGCCACGACGTCGCATCCGATGCGGCGGCAACCTCGCACGGCCCGATTCCGGTGGACGATCCCCTGCCCGACGCCGCGCGCCGCCCGTCGCACCTCGCCGAGGCGCTCGGCGCCGTCGCCGCGGGTGCGGCGAACGTTCACGGGCCGTCGCCGGACGACCTCCCCGTGGTGTCCGCGCTGTCGCTGTTCGCCACCGTCGCCGCCACGCCCATCGCCGACCTGCTGGCGCGGATGCTCGCGCCCGCCATCGGGCTGGTGTTGCTCGCGTGGGGAGCGGCCCGGGAACTCTCCGGCATCGCGCGCCGGCCCATTTCGCCGCCGCCGCGCCGCGCGCTCGCTGCCCGATTTCGGTACTGACCAGCGAATGCACGCGTTTGGGCCGCGGTTCGTTTTCGCGGCCCGGCGGAGGTTTCCCATGATCGCAACGATTGCCCGGACGTCGATCCTCACCGGGGCGGCGGCGCTCGCCCTGCTCGCCGCACCGTTCGCCGCCGACGCGCACGAGGCACGCTCGGTAGGCTCCTACGAGTTCGTGGTCGGGTTCCTCGACGAGCCGGCCTTCGCCGGCGAGAAGAACGGCCTCGACCTGCGCGTCAGCGCGGTCGGCGAGGCGTCCCCGGAGGCCGGCGAGGAAGCCGCCGTCCCGGTCGAGGGGCTGGAAGAGACCTTGCAGGCCGAGGTCATCTTCGCCGACCAGTCGATGCCGCTGGAGATCTCGGCGGCGTGGAACAGCCCCGGCAAGTACCAGTCCGTCTTCTTCCCGATGGAGCCGGGCGACTACACGTTCCGCATCTTCGGCACCATCGAGGGTACGGAGATCGACGAGTCGTTCACCTCGTCGCCGGAAGGGTTCCACGCCGTCCAGGACCCCGAGCCGCTGCGCTTCCCGGCGGCGGCGTCCGCCTCGGTCGAGGTGGCGACCGCCGGGTTCCTTGCCGGCGCGGGCGTCTCCGGCATCGGCGCGGCCGTTTCCGGGCTCGTCGCGGGCGCGGCCGGCGTGGCCGCGCTCGGCCGGCGGG
>JAFAEX010000232.1 GCA_023423795.1 Chloroflexota bacterium
TCCCTCGACGGGCTCGGGATGACGGGCTTGCGGGCTGGCGACGGAAGCGCTCGGCGCTCCGCCGAACCGTCATTCCCGGACCATCTGCGCGGTGTCGATCTCCACTTCGGGGAGCGCGGCCAGCACGATGCGCCCACCCGTCACGACCGATTCGGCGTACTCGCCGTCCGGCTCCCGAACCCACCGCTTCACGGTGCGCTCGACCGGGTGGATGCGCCAGATTTCCGCATCACCGCGGGCCATGTAGCCCAGCACGTTGTCGGCTGAGTCGTAGCCGCCAGTCGTCGGCGACCAGACCTCCGCCACGAAGAGGACAGGACCGTGGTACAGGTCGGCATCGTCCGGGTTCGTCAGCGCGGACGTGGGAATGAGCGCGAGGTCGGGAATCACGTAGTTGCCGCCAAGGATGGCCAATTTGGCGTGATCGATGCGGACGCGCGCCCGGGCACGCTCGATTTGGGATTGGAGGGCGAAGGCGAGTTCGACGACAACGTCGCCGTGTCTTGGGCTCATGACCGGCTTCTCGACCAGGACCCCATCCCACAACTCTGCCCGCAGGTACTCTGCGTAGACGGCCAGTCGTTCGAAGGTGGCCGGTTCCATGCGCCGGGCGATGACCATCGCTCGGTCCTCCACGCGGCGTCGGGGCGGCAGGGCTGCCCTGTCGTCACCGGTCGCTCCAGTTCGGCCAGTAGAGCCAGCCCATCGACGCGGCTGGGAAGGACGAGAACCACGATGGCGATCGGGTCCGGACCAACCGCCGGCGCGGTGACCGACGGTGGCGATGCGCTCCTGCGCGACGCCGCGACGCGCGCGATCCGCTATCTCGGCGGCCTCGCTTCACGCGGGGTCGCGCCCGAACCGGACGCCATCGCCCGCCTGTCCGCGCTCGACGCGCCGTTGCCCGAGCATGCGGCGGACCCCGCCGCCGTCCTCGCCCTGCTCGACGAGATCGGCTCCCCGGCGACGACCGCCACCGCCGGCGGACGCTTCTTCGGCTACGTGGTCGGCAGCAGCCTGCCGGCGGCGCTGGCGGCATCGTGGCTCGCGGCGGCGTGGGACAACGACGCCGGAATGGCCTCACTCTGCCCGATCGGCGCGGCGCTGGAGGAGGTCGCGCGGCGCTGGCTGCTCGACCTGCTGCGGCTGCCGCCGGAGAGCGGCATCGGGTTCGTTACCGGCGGCACGATGGCGAATTTCGCGTGCCTCGCCGCCGCCCGCCACGCGCTGCTGGCCGGGGTCGGCTGGGATGTCGAAGCGGACGGGCTGTTCGGCGCCCCGCCGATCACCGTGGTCGTCGGCGCGGAGGCGCACGCCTCGCTGTTCAAGGCGCTGGCGCTGCTCGGCTTCGGCCGGGAACGGGTCGTCCGCGTCCCGGTCGATGGGCAGGGCCGGATGCTGGCGGAGGCGCTGCCGCCGCTCGCCGGTCCGACTCTCGTTTGCATCCAGGCCGGTAACGTCAACACCGGCGCGTTCGACCCCGCCGCCGAGGTGTGTGCGCGCGCCCGCGAGGCCGGCGCGTGGGTCCACGTGGACGGCGCGTTCGGGCTTTGGGCGGCGGCGGCGCCGGACCGCGCCCACCTCGCCGCCGGGTTCGAGTTGGCCGATTCGTGGGCGGTCGATGCCCACAAGTGGCTGAACGTCCCCTACGACAGCGGCCTGGCGATCGTGCGCGACGGCGCGGCGCTGCGGGTGGCGATGGGCGCGTCGGCGGCCTACCTCGCGGCAACCGCCGGTCGCGAGCCGGACCAGCACACGCCGGAGATGTCGCGGCGGGCGCGCGGCGTCGAGGTCTGGGCGGCTTTGCGCTCGCTCGGCCGCGACGGCGTTGCCGACCTCGTCGAGCGCTGCTGCCGCCACGCCGCGCGCTTCGCCGAGGGGCTCGCGGACGCCGGTTTCGAGGTCCTGAACGAGGTCGAACTGAACCAGGTGCTGGTGTCGTTCGGCGACCCGGAGCGCACCAGCCGCGTCATCGCCGCGCTCCAGGCCGACGGGACCTGCTGGTGCGGCGGCACCACCTGGCAGGGCCGCACCGCGATGCGAATCAGCGTCTCCTCGTGGGCCACCACCGACGAGGACGTGGAGCGCAGCCTGGCGGCGATGCTGCGTGCGGCGGCGACCGCCTGACTCGCGGCGCCGATCGCGGAACGCCTCGTGCAAGGGGCACGACCCGGGCCGCGCGAGAAAGCACCCGAGCGCGGACGAAGCGGCGGCAAGGAGCCACGATGATCGAGCAGGACACGCCGGACGCCCCGAAACCGGGAGCAAGCCGGAAAGCGGTCGAAAACGCATCCCCCGGATCGCCGGAGGACGAGCCGACCTGCGCGCTGTGCGGAGGCAAGATCGGGCCGGACGACGTGGTCTGCCCGCACTGCGGCGAAAGCCTGGTGGCCGGATGACGGACGGCCCCGGCGAGCGGCGCGGGCCGTGGACGGTCGTCGCGCGCGAAGAGCAGTACGCGAACCCGTGGATCAGCGTGCGTGAGGATCGGGTCGCCGGGGCCGACGGCGAAGAGGGCCGCTTCGGCGTCGTCGAGATGAAGCCGGGGGTTTGCGTCCTCCCGCTCGGCAACGACGGCACGGCGCACCTCGTCCGGGTCTACCGCTACACGCTCGACCGCGAGAGCATCGAGGGCGTGGCCGGCGGGGTGGAGGACGGCGAAGCACCCGAGGACGCCGCCCGCCGCGAACTGCGCGAGGAGGCCGGGATCGCCGCCGACCGGCTCGAAACGCTCGGCGTCATCGACCAGTTGACCGAGGCGGTGGTCTCGCCCTGCCACCTGTTCGTCGCGCGCGGGCTCACGTTCGGGCGGCCGAACCGCGAGCGCGGGGAGCGCATCGAACCGGTCGCGCTCCCGCTCGACCGCGCGGTGGGCCTGGTGATGGACGGCACGATTTCGCACGCGGCCACGGCGGTGCTGGTCCTCAAGGCCGCCCGGCTGGCGGAGTGAGGGGAAAACCCTGCGTGGGCGACGCGGAACCTCGCTACGCTGAACCGCCGGGGCGATTGTGCAACCGTCCTCGTCCCCGGGCAGCCTCCGGACGGCATTCGCACCGGACTTGAACTCGCCATGCTCCCTGGGCAGGCTCGACCTCGATGACGAATGCATCATACCGGGCGTCGGCATCCCGGCGCGGTCGGGCTATGATCGGCCTGTCGCCAGCCGCTCGGGAGAGGCGCCCCAGGAGAGAGCCACGATGCCCACCGCGCCACGCCGCACGCTCGCCGACCTCACGCGCCGGATCGCCTCGCGCCGCGGGTCGCTCGGAGCCGCCGCCGTCGCCGTCAGCGCGCTGCTGGCGGAGGGCGTGGGCGGCCTGCCGGGGGAGGGGCCGTCCGCCGCCGCGCAGGGGCGACGCC
>JAFAEX010000016.1 GCA_023423795.1 Chloroflexota bacterium
GGCGTCGAGTCCGCCCACGAGGGTCGCGGCGGCCTCCGGCTGGGCGTGCGCGGCGGCGAGGTCGGCGAGCCCGGCCAGCGCCAGCGTGACCAGCCAGCGGTCGCCGATGGCGGCCCACACGCCGAGGGCCTCGTGGTAGGCCGCCGCGGCGCCACGGTCGTTGCCGCGGGCGCGCGCGATCTCCCCCAGCCGGCCCAGCGCCGTGGCGATGCCCACCGGATGCCCGACCTCGCGGAACAGGTCGAGCGCCTCCCGCGCGAGGGACGCCGCCCGGGTCGCATCGCCGTGCCCGAGGGCGACGCGGCACAGCAGCGTGAGCGCCCACCCTTCCTCCGCCTTCGCGCCCAGCGCGAGCCACCGCTCCCGCGCCCGCTCCAGGTGCTCCCCCGCCTCCGCCCAGCGATCCTGGATCTCGGCAACCATCCCCAGGACGTGCAGCGCGTTCGCCGCCAGTTCGATGTCGCCCTGCCGCTCGGCGATGGCGAGACCGTCCCGGGCGGCGGTCTCGGCTCGCGCGTAGTGGCTCTGCGCCCACAGGATCAGGGCGAGACCGGCGAGCGCCCGCCCGCGCGGCAGGGTCGGTTCCTCCCCGGCGGCGGCGAGCGCGCGCTCCAGCCAGCGCCGCCCCTCCTCCAGGTGCGAGCGCAGGTGCCAGTACACCGCCAGCGCGCCCGATAGCCGCAGGAGAGCCTGGGCATCGTCCTGCTCCGCGAACCAGACCAGCGCCTGCCGGAGGTTCGGGAGGTCGGCATCGATCCGCCGGAGGCGGTCTTCGATGCGCTCGTGCCGGGAAACGCGGTTGGGGTGGTGACGCTCGGCGAAGCGGAGGAAGCAGAACGCGTGCGCGGCGCCGACCGCCTCGGCCTCCCCCGATTCGGCCAGCCGCTCGAGGGCGAATTCGCGGATCGTCTCCAGCATCGTGAAGCGGGGAAGCGCCGCCTCCGGTCTCGGCGGGGTCACGAGGCTCTGGTCAACCAGCGCGGCCAGCGTCTCGAGGAGCCGGGTCGAGTCGAGGTGGAGAACGACGTTCGCGGCTGTCTTCTCGACTCCTCGACTCCTCGACACCTCGACTTCGTTCGCCGCGTCGAGGGAGAAGCCGCCGACGAAGACCGCCAGGCGCCGGAACACGGCCCGTTCGTCCGGCGGCAGCAGGTCGTGGCTCCAGGCGATGGCGTCGTGCATCGTCCGCAGCCGGGCCGGGGCGTCGCGCGGCCCGCCGGTGAGCAGCGGCAACCGCCGTGCCAGGCGCGGCAGGAGGAGCGCCGGCGGGATCGCCCGGCTGCGCGCCGCCGCCAGTTCGATCGCCAGCGGCAGTCCGTCGAGCCGGGCGCAGATCGCGGCGACCGTGGCCGCGTTGCCGTCGGTGATCGCGAACGCCGGATCGGCCGCGGCGGCGCGGGCGGCGAACAGGCGGACGGCCGCCGCCTCCCCGATCGCGCCGGGCGTCGTCCGCTCCGGATCCGGCAACGCCAGCGGCGGCACCGGAAATTCGTGCTCGCCGGACAGGCGCAGCGGAACGCGGCTGGTCACCAGCAGCCCCAGGCTCGGGCACGCCGCCAGCAGCCGCGCCAGCATTGGCCCCGCCTCGACCAGGTGCTCGGCGTTGTCAAGCACCACCAGGACGTGTTGGTCCGCGATGGCCAGCGCGACCGCCGCCTCCGCCGATCCGCCGGCATCGCGAACGCCGAACGACCGGGCCATGGCCTCGACCACGAGGTCCGGGGCACGAACCGGCGCGAGATCCACGAAGGCGACACCGCCGTCGAAGACGGGCGCGAGCGCATCCGTCGCGGCGAGGGCAAGGCGCGTCTTGCCGACCCCGCCGGGACCGGTCAGGGTCAGGAGCCTGACGTCGTCCCGCCGGAGCAGCGCGGCGACGGCGGCGATCTCCGCATCCCGGGCGATCAGCGATGTCGGCGGCCGCGGCAGGCCGCCGGGATACCGGGCAACGCTCGATCCCGACGCGGGTTGGAGGGCGGACCGTGCGCTCGCCATCGAGCAAGTCCCGGCCTGCGAATGCAATCGTCGGGCGGCATCATCGGTGGGACGCCGGAGTGCGTCAACGCGCCCGTCGGGCCGGCTGCCGCGCCGCCGCGGACCGTTCAGCGACCGCCTGCACCGACCCTCCGGCCGGGTCGGCGACCCGCGCGGCGCGCAAACGCCCGATGAAATCGCGCGGCGGGCCTGACGGCGTCGTCCGTCCAAATGGCGACCCCGGCCCGCCCCGGCCCGGAATCGACATCCAGCCCGTGCATGTTCCGCGCCGCCCCGATGCCAGCGACTCCAAAATTCATACGAAATCCGGTTGTTCGGTGCGGAACTCCGCTCGCCGGTCGTTGGGAAGGGACCCGTGCCCTCCCACGCCCGAATCCGCGTACGCACGAGGGAGGGCACGGGTCCCTCCCCTCCGAACGCACGCCGTCGCGGGCAGACGAAACGGCAGCGAATAGCCGGGTTCCGTCTCGAAGCGGATGCACGCCTCGACGTCCGCCACGCAAACGTTCACCTGCGGAACGCGGAACGATCCCCCTCGCGCCCATCGATGCACCACTCGCGGAGGCGGAGCGCCGGTCCCGTGCGACAATCCACGCCGCCTTCATTGGAAAAGCAGCGCGGAGGGGCCGTGCGGATCGCGGTATCGGGCGTCCACCGAACCGGCAAGACGACGCTCGTGGAGGCTCTCGCGGAGCGGCTGCCGGGCCACGTCGCCGTGCCCGAGCCCTACCACCTGCTGGAGGAGCGGGGTTACGCCTTCGAGCATCCGCCCAGCGTCGAAGACTACGTCGCCCAGATGCGCGCCTCGCTTGGCCTGCTGCGGCGGCGCGCGCCGAACGCGGTCTTCGACCGCTGCCCGCTGGATTTCCTCGGTTACATCCTCGCGACCCGCGGCGGCGAACGGTTCGACGCCGAGCCGTGGCGAGCGTCGATCGAATCCGCGTTGCGCAGCATCGACCTGCTGGTGTTCGTCCGCGCCGACCCGGCGCACGACCCGCCGGTCGATCCGGAGGAAGCGGCCTCCCGCCTCGACGTAGACGGCTGGCTACGCGACCTCGTGGAGGCCGACGAGCTCGACCTGTGCCAGGGCGTGCCGGTGCTGCCGCTCGACGGCCCGTGGGATCGCCGGCCCGACGCGGTGCTGGCGCGCCTCGGGCAGGAATGAGGCCGAGCGCCCCTTACGCGCCCGGCGCCGCATTCGCCAGGAACCGCGTGACCGAATCCACGAACAGGTCCGGCGCGGTGGTCATCCCTTCGTGACCCTGCCCCGCCAATTCCGCGATGCGAACATCGGGCAGCACGCCGGCGAGGGCGTCCGTCAGGTAAATCTCGCGCGGGCTCTCGCTGCCGGCGAGCAGCAACGTCGGCACGCCGAGCGCGCGGAACCGCTCCGGATCGAACCGGTGGCCGACGACGGCGAGCATGTCGTTCAGCGTCGCCGGCGCGTCCGCCGTCCAGACGTCCCAGAACGGCGAGGCCCGGATCTCCGCCACCTCGGCCGGCGGGATCTGCAGCACGTCACGCATGAACGCCTCCACCAGCCCGTCCCAGTCGCCGCGCTCGCCGAAGGCCCGCAGTTCGGCCACCGCCGCCGGCGACAGGTTCTCCGGGTACGGCGGCTCGTAGAGCACCAGCGCCCGCACCCGCCCCGGAACCAGCGCCGCCGCTTCCAGCGCGCACAACGCGCCGTACGAATGGCCGAGCAGGGCGGCCGGTTCGCCGATCGAGCACAGCACCGCCGCGATGTCGGCGGCCTCGTCCGTCACCGCGTATCCCCCGGCCGCGTCGGTTTCGCCGCGACCCCGCCGCGCCACCGCGTGGACCGCGAACCGCGATTCCAGCAGCCCCCTGCTCTCCTGCCAGTTGGTGCGGTGGTCGCTGAACATGCCGTGGACGAGGACCAGCGGCGGCCCCTCTCCGTACCGCTCGAACGAAACCCTTGCGCCGCCCGGCGCGGTGATGCGTTCCACGCGCGTCATCTCCTTCGACAGCATGGGCGGGCCGGACGCCAATGCCCGCCCCGCTCCGTTTCGGCGCAGGCAGCCTCCGGCGAAAGCTGCCCTTGCCGCACCCGATGGCCGAGCATACCGGCTCGCCGATCCCGGCGCGCCCGACATCTGCTCGCAGCCAGTCGCGGGACGCTGCACCGGACCCGACCCGGCCATCACCGCGTCGAGCACGGCGTCACTCCAGCAGGCAACGAGTTCCGAACCCGCACGGGATCAGGCACGCGCCGGATGCCCGCCACGGACATCGCATATTCCACCCTTGACATCGCGTCTGGATGGCATAGCCTGCGCGGGCCGGCGACGTTGCGGAGCGACTCCATCCTCCCACGGGACCGACGGAACACGACGGGCGCCGGCGGCCGGCAGCGCCCGGACCCCTGCGCGCGAGGTCCACCCGGAGGCGAGGCGATGGCGCACCAGGTGAACGACGAGCGGGCGGCGCGAGCGCGTCCCACGGGCGTATCCCGGCGCGGCCTCGTCGCCGGCGCGGTCGGAGCGGCGGGAGCGGCGCTGGTCGCCGC
>JAFAEX010000218.1 GCA_023423795.1 Chloroflexota bacterium
CATGCGGAAACCGGGTTTCTTCGGCACCCCCTGCCAGCCTCACGGCCACAAGCGGGGCGGCTGCCACCGGGAAGAGGTTCGGGGGACTGAGGCTGGGAGGGGTCGCGAAGAAAGCCGGTTTCGGTCAAAACCATGCGTACGTACGCGGCGTTCCACGACCGAAAAAACGCCGAATAAATACCGAATAAACGCCGAATAAACTCGACGGAATTCGGCTGATCGATGCCGCATTCCATTCGTCGTTCGTAGGGGAGGGCCCGGCGTCCGCCCGTGTCGGGGACGGCGAACGCACGCGGGAGGGCGCCGGGCCCTCCCCTACGAACGACGTGGCGCGGAGGTGGTGGCGGGGGTAACGATCAGCCGGAATCCGCACAACCCGCCAGCTGCCCCATCCGGCATTCCTCGTTCGCACGGACCGACGAGGAAGGGCACGGGTCCCTCGCCGACGAGAAGCGGAGCCTGGTTCGATCGGCCGGATCCCGCACCAGGATCGGCTCGGCGTCAGTCGACGATCGGCGGCAGGGTGGCCTTCCAGATCTCGTTGCCGGCCAACAAGTAGAGCGAGGCCGACCCTTCGACGACCGCGACCGATTGGGCCTCGGCGAGCGCCCGCGCCGCCAGACCGCCCTCCGCGCTGCCGGGCGACGCGAGCGGCGCGAGGAACTGCTGGGTGCGCCCACCGCCGTCGAAGCGGACCAGCCGCCCGGCGGTCGAACCCACCCGCGCCGCCTCGTCCACGAGGTAGAGCGCGCGCGAGCCCGGCGCGCTGGCGAAATACCCCTGCCCGGTGAATTCCGGCACCACCGGCAACGCCGACGCCGATTGCAGCACCCCGCGGTAGAACGACACGACCCTGCCGTCGGCGAGCAGCACGTGGACCCGCTCGTCCACCACGATGTCCCGCCCGTCGGCGAGGTCCGGGTACTCGGCGGCGCTCGCCCACATCCACGGCGAAAGACCCCGCCCGTCGTTCTCGTACTTGACGATGGAGCCGCCCGGGGCGATGGCGTAGAGCATCCGGTTGAACGACGCGGTCGGCCCGTCGGTGGGGCCGCCAGCCGGCCGAGGCTCGGACAGCGGCTGCCTGCGCCACGCCCCGTCGCCGTCCTGCCGGTACAGCGCCGCGCCGTCCGAAAGCAGCACGCCGGTTGCGTCCACCGTGGCATCGACGATCGGGCCGAGCGGAACGCCGTCCACCACCTGCCCGGGGGCCAGCAGTTCGACGAGGAACCCGCGCCGGGCGTCGATCTCGTAGAAGCCGCCGCCGGCGAGGAACACCCGCTGGCCGAGCGTCACCAGCCGCGCGTTCTCCGTATCCACCCCGGCCGGGAGGCTGCCAAGCCGGGCCATGCTGGAGAGCCGCTCGACGCCGAGCGCCTCGTCCCGCGCGGCATCCAGCGCCGCTTGCCGGGCCAGCAGCAGGTTCGGATCGGCCCCGGCGGCTGCGGCGGCATCCAGCGCGGCTTCGCCTTCGGCGATCGCCAGCATCGGGGCGACCGGGTCGGATGCCAGAACGCCCACCGCGCGGTCGGCGGCGGCAAGCGCTTCGGCCGCGCGCACCTGCCGCGACTGCTGGACGCCGACCGCAGCCGCCGCGCCGACGACGACGAGCGCCAGCACCACGAGCAGCGCCAGCACCCGGCCCGGCACGCGCAACGCGAACCCGCGCGGCAGGATCGTCCGCGCCGGCGAATTCGCCCACCGGCTGGCGCTGGCGTAGCGGCTGACGCACCCCGCGCCCGGAACGTTCCGCTCCGGCATCCGGCGATCGCGACGCGGCAAGGCCGGCCGAATCCGGAACGACTCGACCAACCCGACGAGGCCGAGGCGCAGCGACTCGAACGGATCGGCATCCGCTTCCATCGCCAGCGTGCCGGCGGCCGCAGCGCCAACCGGCGCCGCGCGCTTCGGCGCACGATTGGCCGCCGAAGCGGTCGTCAATGCCGAACCGGCCGGCCCGCGCGCGGCAGGTTTGGGTGAGGCGACTTCGACGGCGCTGGCGATTTCCGCCGGCACAACCACCGCAGAGGCAGGGCTTATCGCCGCCGGCTTGCCCTTCGCCGCGCGCCGGCCGAGACCGCCGGCGTGGATCGACCGCCGCCCGCCGCCGACGCGCAGGGCCACGGCAAACGCATCGTGCAGCCCGCGCTCGCCGACGATCTCGGCCAGCGCCCCGAGGCTGGCATCGGGGTCTCCGGTCGCCAGCGCCGAAGCGACGAGCGCCCCGCTCGACGGGTAGCGCGCGGCAGCCCGCGCGATGGACGAGTGGCACACGACGATCAAATCGCCCGGCGCGGCCTGCGTGCGCAGGATCGTCGGCGCGACAATTTCGCCCGCCCCGAGGGGTTCGAGGAATTCGTCAGCGTCGGCGTCGCCGTCTTCGCGCGTCCCCCACGATGCGAGCGCGGGCGCGGCGTACAAGCGACGATCCTGCACGACGACGAACTGCGACGGCGGCAACTGCGCGATCGCCATCTCGCGGCCCGCCAGCGCAACGGCGGTGACCCCGGCGAGGACAGGACGCTCCCAGCGGCCAGCGGCGGCGCGGTTCTCGAACAGGAGGGCGTCGTTCCCCGCCGCGACGGCCAACCCGAGGCGGTCGGCCAGCGGCATCCCCGGCCGCGCCGCGAAGGCGTCGCGCATGGCTCGGAGAAGGAACGACGAGAGTTCTCGTGCCCGCGCACTGGCGGCCATCGGTTCGACGGCGAGCAACAGCCGCCCGCCGCGCGCTTCTGCGCCGAGGTACACGAAGGAGGCCGCGTCGGCCGGGCTCCCGTCGGCAACGGCGAACGCGGCTGAAGCGCTGGCACGGCTCATGGTGAAGAGCCTCCGGCTCCCGGGGCGGGCACGGCGGGGACGCCACGGCCACGGCTGGGCGGGACCCAGCCGTGCGGTCGGCTCGATCGACGGTGATCGCGTGCGGTCCTGCGACCCCATTCCCCGTGCGGCGATCCTACCACCGGGGGTGTACGAACGTCCAGAGGGTCGTTGACGAATCGTCAACGACCGCCTTCGTTCCCGCGAACGGACGCGTGGTTATCGCGAGTCAGCGCCTGGTGCAGTCCGGTCGAGCCGTTTCCGGCAAAGCGAGCGTCCGGCGGGCGCCGGCCAGGTCGCGGCGCGGAGCCTATCCCGGCGCGGCGCGTCCTGCCGCTCGAAGGCAGGCGCCCTTCAAAACGGCTTTGCAGTCGGAAAGGGTGGAAAGATCGCGAACAAGAGCCTGTTTCGGAATGCCGCCAGCGTCAACCAACCCGTCATCCCGACCCCGTCGAGGGATTTCGTTGCTTCTCGACTCCTCGACCCCGCGACTTCTCGACCCGATTACGAGGTCCCTCGACGGGCTCGGGATGTCGAAGGCGGCGGGTGTGAAACGCGCTCGCAGGGTCAGGCGGGTGGCAGGGTCGCCTCCCCGAAGACTTCGTCGTCGCCGTCGCGGGTCGGCGGCGCCATCGGCGGCGCGTCGGCCGGCCGCTGCGGGCGCGGCGTCGCGGGCGGCGGCATCGCGGAGCGCCGCATCTCGCCGAGCCGGACCAGCGCGTCCTCGGCGCGGGCGGCGAGGTCGAGCCCTTCCCCGCCCTGCCGCCGGGCAAGCGATGCGCCGTGGCGCAGCGCGGCCACCGCGTCGTCGAGTTCCCCGGCCCCGGCCAGATACATGCCGAGATTCACGGTCAGCGTTGCTTCGCCGGCGTCGTCGTGGGCGGACCGCGCGGCGGCGATCGCATCGCGGTAGGTCTCTACCGTTTCCGGCGCGCCCGCGCCGTGCCGGGCGAGGGCCAGCGCCGCCAGCGCCTGCGCGGCCAGCGCTGGCTGGCCGCGGTCGGCAACGAGCGACGCCGCCTGCTTGAAGTGCTCCAGCGCCCCGGCGGCATCGCCCCGCCGCTGCCCGAGCCGGCCGAGCCGCAGGTGGATGCGCGCCGCCGCCGCGCGGTCGCCGGCGAGCCGGGCGAGTTGCAGCGCCTGGTCGAACAACTGGGCGGCGCTTGACGCCTGCCCGGTCTCGTTGGCGAGTTGCGCCAGCGCGATCAGGTTCGCGAGTTGCTCCGTCGTCTGCCCTAGCCGCCGGTTGAGGTCCAGCGCGCGGTTGAGGCATTCCCGGGCGCGCGGCGTCTGTCCGCGCGCGACGTAGAGCCGTCCGAGCAGCGTCAGCAGGTTGGCCTGCAACTCCACATCATCGAGTTTGCGGGCAAGGACCAACGCGTCGTTGAGGGCGCGGCCGGCATCTTCCGGCTGGCCGAAGCGCCACAGCGTTTCGCCGATGCTCGCCAGCCAGCGCGCCTCTCCCGGCGCATCCCCCATGCGCCGCGACAGGTCGAGGGCGCGCATCAGGTTCTCCAGCGCGTCCGCCGACCGCCCCATCCGCGCGGAGGCCAGCCCAAGTCCACCCAAGGCCCGCTCTTCCAGGGAGGCGTTGCCGGAGGCGGAAGAAAGATCGAGCCCGCGCCCGAACGCATCGACCGCCCCGGCCGGGTCGTCCAGCGCCAGCAGCGTGCTGCCGAGGTGGACCGCCCACTCCGCGGCCGCGGCGCGGTTGCCGAGCCGCTCTTCCAGCACCAGCAGGCGGCGCTCGTGCTCCGCCACCGCCGGCAGCCGGTTGCGCTCCCGCTCCAGATCGACCAGCGCCACCAGGCAGCGGGCTTCCAACCCGAGGTCGCCGATCTCGCGGGCGATCCGCAGGCCGTGCTCCAGTTGGGTCGCGGCCTCGTCCGACTTGCCGTTGCGGCGTAGCGTCTCGGCCAGCGCGACCACGAGCCGGCTCTGCAACCCGAGGTCGGCGCTGCGGCGGGCGGCTTCGACGGCCTGCCGCTGGAGCGCGGCGAGGGTCGCGAGGTCGGTTCCCTTCGGCAGCATCTCGATCTGGCGGGCCAACGCCTCGGCGATGGCGTGCGGGTCGTCCTGCCGCTGGGCATCGCGCCCGGCCCGCCGGAACAGGTCCTGCGCGGCGCGGTGGTCGCCCTCCTTGCGGAGCAGGTCGCCCAGCGCCAGCGCCGCCGCGACCTCGGCCGGGCCGTCCTCGGTTTCGTCGGCGAGCGCCAGTTGCTGCCGCAACGCCTGCCGCGCCCGCTCGCTGTCGCCAGCCTCCAGCGCCCGCAGACCCAGCCGGTTGAGGGCGATGCGCGCGCCGTCGATGTATCCCGCCCGGTCGGCGACCACCCACGCATCGCGCAGCAGCCGGTCCCGCTCCCGCGACGGGTCCTCCGGCGGCAAGAGCGAATCGAGCCGCAGCGCGGCATCGACGATCTGCGCTTCGAACCCCTTGGCGCGGGCGGCGGCGTAGACGAGGCGGGCCAGGACCACCGCGTACTCGCGGTCCTCGATCGCCTGCTCGGCGATGACCATGTCGAACCCGGCGAAATCGGCGGCGGTCAGCCGGTCGAGGATCGCCGGCTGACGAATCTCGGCGAGTCCGCCCTGAACCGAGCGCACCCGGTCGGTCACCTCGCGGGCGACCAGCAGCACCGCATCGCCGGCCCCGCCGCGCTTCCTGATTCCGAGCCATCCGAGGAAGCTGCTCACCAGGCCCGCTCCGTCGCGAGGGCGCCCGCAAGCGCGTCGAGCGTCAGGTTGCCGCCGGACAGGACCACGCACACCGTCCGTCCCGCGAGATCATCGCGCATCGCGCGGGCGGCCGCGAGGGGCGCCGCGCCGGCGCCTTCGGCCAGCATCCGCATCGTCTCCAACAGGGTGAGGATGGCCTGCCGCATCTCCCCGTCGGAGACCACCCTGAAGTCGTCGAGGTCGCGCCAGAGGATCGCCGAGGTCAGGGTCGCCGGCTCCCGCGTGGCCACCCCCTCGGCGAACGTATCGACCGTATCGTAGGCAACGATCTCCCGGCGCACCCATGTGTGATACCCCGCCGGCGCGCCCTCCGCCCCGACCGCGATCACCCGCAGGTCCGGTTTCGTCCCCTTTCCGGCGATGCAAGCGGCCGATGCGCCGCTGCCGCCGCCGACCGGGACGATCATCACGTCCACCTCGGGCGCGTCGTCCAGGACCTCCAGCGTGCAGGTGCCCACCCCGGCGATGATGCGCGGATCGTTGGCCGTCTGCACGTAGAGCGCGCCGGTCGCGGACGCGTCGGCATCGGCGATGGCCCGGCAGGCATCGAAGTCCGCCCCGGTGCAGACGACCTCCGCGCCCAGCCGCCGCATGGAGGCTACCTTGAGCGGGTTCGCCCGCTCCGGCATGTACACCTTCGCGGCCACCCCGTAGGCGCGGGCCGCCCACGCGATCGACTGCCCGTGGTTGCCGGTCGAGGCGGTGACCACCCCCCGCGCCCGCTCCTCGGCGGTCAGGGAGTCCATCAGCACGACGCCGCCGCGTACCTTGAACGCGCCGATGGGTTGCAGGTTCTCGCACTTGACGAGGCAGCGGAACCCGAGCCGCTCGTCCAGCGCCTCGGAGGAGAGCAGCGGCGTCGGGCGCAGGTGCTGCGCGACGACGGCGCGGGCGCGGTGGACATCCTCCAGCGTCGGGAACCGCAACCCGGATACCGGGTCGAATCCCGCCAACGTCGCCGCTGTCGAACCCTCCACGCCTGCCATGTCCACCGCCTGCGGGAAGGTGCATCGTGCCCGCGGCGCGCCGCCTCCCCGGTGCCGACGCGCCGCCATTCGACGCTTTCAGTCTAGCACCGGCCTCCAAACAGGTGTACGTACACATTGTCACAGGCCGGCCCGGCGGAACGGTTTGACCCCGCCCAACGCGGCGACTACCCTCCTGCGGGCAGTGACGGGGCGACACGGCGGGGGCGCGGGAATGGCAACGCGGACGATTTCGGGCACCTTCGGCGAGCGGCTGGCGGCGCGGATGCGCGGACGCGATACCCTCGTTTGCGTCGGGCTTGACCCGGACCCGGCCCGCTTCCCCGCCGCGATCCAAGCCATCGACGACCCCGAAGAGGCCATCGTCGCGTTCGCCGGCGGCATCGTCGAAGCGACCGCCGACCTCGCCTGCGCCTTCAAACCGAACCTCGGCTTCTTTCTCGCCCACGGCGCGGCCGGCATCCGCGCGCTGGAGCGGACACGCGCCCTGATCCCGGCCGAGGTTCCCGTCGTCCTCGACGCCAAGATCGGCGACATCGGCTCCACCGCCGCCGCCTATGCCCGCGGCGTCTTCGACGAGTGGGACTTCGACGCCGTCACCCTCAACCCGTATCTCGGGGAGGACGCCCTCGCCCCGTTCATCGACCGGCCCGGCCGCGGCGCGTTCATCCTCTGCAAGACGAGCAACCCTGGCTCGGGCGATTTGCAGGATCTACCGCTCGCGGACGGCGAACCGCTCTCCCGACGGGTCGCGGCCACCATCGAACGCTGGGCCGAGAGCCACCCGGCGACGCTCGGGCTGGTCGTCGGCGCGACCTGGCCCGGCGACCTCGCCGCCATCCGCGCGATCTGCCCCGATCGCCCGATCCTGCTGCCCGGCGTCGGCGCGCAGGCCGGCGACCTCGAGGGCGCGGTGCGCGCCGGGATAGACGGCGACCGCGCCGGCCTGCTCGTCTCCTCCTCGCGCGCTATCCTCTACGCCAGCAGCGGCGACGACTGGGCCGACCGCGCCCGCGACGAAGCCGCGCGCCTGCGCGACGCCGTCAACGCGATCCGGCACGCCGCCGCCTGATTCTCGCCGCTTGCGGACAACCGAACCGGGGCGCATCATCCCGCCGGTCAGCATGGTTCCCGACAGGAGCGCGCCCCATGGCGACGAGCACGGTCCCATCCGATCCGTCCCGCCCCGGATTCGACCTCAACCCGGTCTTTCGCAAGGGCATCCTCGCCGCGACCAACAACCCGTTGGTGGCGAAGCAGGTGCGCGCCCACGGCATGCGGCTCGGCGCGGCCCGGTTCGTCGCCGGCGAAACGTTCGACGAGGCCGTACCGGTCCTGCGCGGCCTGAACGCGAAGGGGCTGCGGACGAATACCACGCTGCTCGGCGAGGGCGTCCGCGACGAGCCGACCGCGCGGGCCGTCGTGGCGGAGTACCGCGCCGTCTACGACCGCATCGCGGCGGAGAACCTGACGACCAACATCGCCCTCAAACTCACCCACCTCGGGCTGGACCTCGGGGAAGAGATGGCCTACCGCAACGTCTCCGACCTCGCCGCCCACGCCGCCTCGCGCGGCAACTTCCTGCGGATCGACATGGAAGAGTCCGCGCGCGTGGACCTCACGCTGCGGATGTACCAGCGCCTGCGCGCCGACGGGCACGACAACGTCGGCACGGTGCTCCAGTCCTACCTCTACCGCACCGACGACGACATCGCCGCCCTGCTGCCGCTCTCGCCGAACTTGCGGCTGGTGAAGGGCGCCTACCTCGAACCGGCGTCGGTGGCTTACCCGAAGAAGTCCGATGTCGATGCCGCCTACATCCGGCAGGCCGAACGGCTACTCTCCGAGGCGGGCTTCGCGGCAATCGCCACCCACGACCAGCGCATCATCGACCACGTCATCGGCTACGCCGCCCGCCGCGGCATCGGCCATGACCAGTACGAGTTCCAGATGCTCTACGGGATCCGTCCGCAGTACCAGACCGACCTGGTGAAGGCGGGGCATCGCGTCCTCATCGCCACGCCGTATGGGCCGGAGTGGTACTTCTACCTGATGCGCCGGCTGGCGGAGCGCCCGGCCAACGTCGCGTGGTTCGCGAGCAACCTGATCCGGAGGTAGGAGCGCGCCGATCGTCGTCCCGAGACGCAACCGTGTCATCTCGAGCATGTCGAGCGATGACGCGGGGAGCGAAACGACCGGCTCCGATCACGCTTGCCGTTCCGGCGCCGAATTGCGCGGGCCTTCCTTCAGAATCACCGAGATCCGGCCGTCGCCTTCCATGAAGGCGGACGCGACACCGTCCAGCCCGTCGCTGCCCTGCAAGCGGATCTGGCCCAGCAGTTCGTCCTCGGTGATCAGTTCGCGCCGCATGTTGCGGCGCAGCATCTGCCCGTCCTTCACCAGCGGCAGCGGCGGCGGGTGGAGGATGCGCTGGAACCACGGAAACCGGTGCCCGAGCCAGTTGAGTGCATACGCCCAGAAGACGATCGTGGCAACCAGCACGAGGCCGTCGAGCAGCGATTTCGACTCGGGCGCGAGGCTGTTCTGGGCGGCATCCGCCAGCAGCACGACGACGAGCAGGTCGGTGATGCCGACCGTGCCGGCCTCGCGTTTCAGCACGCCCCGCAGCAGGGCGAACAGCCCGAGGTAGATGACCGTTCCCCGGATCACGATCTCCAGTAGAGGCGCTTCAGGCACGAACAGCGCCCGCACGTCTACCCCGGAAAACCAATCGCCCACGCGCCTCCCTTCGCTCGATGGCTCGCCGCGGCCGGCAACCCGATGACATCGGCCGTCCGCAACCGGGTTGCCAAAGCGCGCGTTCGCGGACCGCTCTGCCGCGCCCGGTACACTGGCGGGATGGAAGACGATGGCGGAGGCGGCCGATGGCGACGACGAATCCGGGGTTCGATGCGGCACGATGGCGGCGGCGGGTGCGGATCGCGCTCGGGCAGGAACCGGCGGACCTCGTCCTCGCCGGCGGCACGGTGGTGGACGTCTTCGGCGAGGAAACGCTCGTGGCGGACGTGGCCATCGCCGACGGCGTCATCGCCGGGGTCGGGACCTACTCGGCGGCGGCCAACCGGATCGACTGCGCCGGGATGTTCGTCGCGCCGTCGTTCATCGACGGCCACGTCCACACCGAGAGTTCGCTGCTCTGGCTGACCGAGTTTGCGCGCGCGGTCGTTCCGCGCGGCACGGGCGCGGTGGTCACCGACCCGCACGAGATCGCCAACGTCGCCGGGTTGCCTGGATTGGAGGCGATGCGGGCCGCCGCGAAGGGCCTGCCGCTGCACGTCCGCTTCACCGTGCCGTCGTGCGTCCCGGCGTCGCCGCTGGAGTCGCCGGGCGCGGAGTTCGGGCCGGACGAGATCGCGGCGATGCTGGACTGGCCGGAAAGCCTCGCCCTCGGGGAACTGATGAACTTCCCGGGCGTACTCGCCGGCGACGACACGATCGCCGCCCGGCTGGACGTAAGCGCCGGCCGCGCCATCGACGGGCACGCTCCCGGCCTGGTGGGCGCCGCACTACAGGCCTACGCCGGCTCCGGTCCCGGCTCCGACCACGAATCGACCACGCTGGAGGAAGCGCGCGCGAAACTGCGGGCCGGGATCACGGTCATGATCCGCGAAGGCTCATCGGCGAAGAATCTCGCCGCGCTCTTGCCGCTCGTGACGGACCGCACCGCCGCCCGCGTCTGCTTCTGCTCCGACGACAGGGACGCCCACCTGTTGCTGGAATCGGGCCACGTCGATGACATCCTCCGCAAGGCGATCGGGCAGGGACTCGATCCCGTGCGCGCGATCCGCCTCGCGACGATCAACCCGGCGCTGTTTTGGCGGCTCGACCGGCTCGGCGCGGTCGCGCCCGGCTACGAAGCCAACCTCGTGCTGCTTCGCGACCTCGAACGGGTGGACGTCGCGGCGACGCTCTTCCGCGGCCGGGTCGTCGCCGAAAACGGCGCGATGACGGCCGACATCGTCGCGCCGGACGCCATCCCCGAACCGCTGCTCCAGACCGTGCGGCTCGCGCCGCTGGGGCTGCGCGACCTGCGGCTGCCCGCCGCCGATGCCCGTCGCGCGGTGCAGGCGATCCCCGGCGAGATCGCGACCGGCCTGGTCGAGGTCGAACCGGTCGTGGTGGATGGGCACGCGGTCGCCGACCCGGCGCGGGACCTGCTGAAACTCGTCTGCGTCGAGCGGCACCACGCGACCGGCCGGGTCGGCGTCGGTTACGTGCGCGGGTTCGGACTGAAACGCGGCGCGCTCGCGAGTTCGATCGCCCACGACGCGCACAACATCGTCGCCGTCGGCGCGAGCGACGCCGACATCCTGGCCGCCATCGCCACCGTCGCTGAATCGGACGGCGGGCTGGCCGCCGTCGCCGACGGCGAGGTGCTGGCCCACCTGCCGCTGCCGATCGCCGGGCTGCTTTCCGACAGCCCGCTGGCCGAAACCGCCCGCGACTACGAAGCCTGCGAGGACGCCGCCCGCGCGCTCGGCAGCACGCTGCCCTCGCCGTTCGGGCTGCTCGCCTTCATGGCGCTTTCGGTCATCCCGCGAGCGCGCGTGACCGACCTGGGGTTCGTAACCGTCGGGTGATACGAAATCCGGTTGACTCGTGCGGGAATCCGTTCGTCGTTCGTAGGGGCGGGACCTGTGTCCTCCCGCGTCCGTACGCGGCTCGGGGCGGAGGAGGGCACAGGTCCCGCTCCTACGATGAGACGGCGCCAAGAGGAATCGATCGGAAGCCTTTACCGGCCGCGCTCGGCGTGGCGCTCCAGCGCGAGGTGGACCAGCCGGTCCACCAGTTCCGGCAGCGACACCCCGCTCGCTTCCCAGAGCAGCGGGAACATGCTGATCGCCGTGAAGCCGGGGATCGTGTTGACCTCGTTGATGAACACCTGGTCGGTGTTGCGGTCGAGGAAGAAATCGACCCGCGCCATCCCCGCGAGGTCCAGCGCGCGGAACGCCGCGATCGCCAGTTCCTGCGCGTCGATCATCGTGCCGGGGTCGATCGGGGCCGGGATCAGCAACTTCGACCCGTCCGAGATGTACTTGGCGGCGTAGGAGTAGAACTCGTCGTCCGGCACGATCTCGCCGGCGATCGAGGCCACCGGTTCGTCGTTGCCGAGGACCGCCACCTCGATCTCGCGCGCATCGACCCCTGCCTCGACCAGGATTCGCCGGTCGAAGCGGGCCGCGACCTCCATGACCGCCGACAGTTCCGCGGCGTCGCGCGCCTTGCCGACGCCGACGCTGCTCCCCATGTTGGCCGGCTTCACGAACAGCGGGAACCCGAACTGGTGGGCGAGGAACTCGGTGACGGAGTTGGGGTCGCGCTCCCACTCCTTGCGCGTCACCAGCCGCCACGGCCCCTGCGGCAGCCCGGCCTGGGCGAGGACGGTCTTCGCCATCGCCTTGTCCATGCCGACCGCCGAGCCCAGCACGCCGGACCCCACGTAGGGCAACCCGGCCAGTTCGAGCAGGCCCTGCACGGTGCCGTCCTCGCCCATCGGGCCGTGCAGGACGGGGAAGATCACGTCCACCTCGCCCGTCAAACCTTGCGGCAGCCCGGCCGGGTCGTCGCCGGGAACCAGCGCGTTCGGGTCGAAATCCTCCGCCCCGTCGCCGAGCGCGAAGAGCGGCGAGGAGGACGTGAGTTGGGCAAACGGATCGCTCCCGGTCAGCCAGCGTCCCTCGCGGGTGACGCCGATCGGAAGGATCTCGTACTGGTCGGGGTCCAGCGCGTTCATCACCGTCTGCGCCGAACGCAGCGAGACGTCGTGCTCCGCCGAGCGGCCGCCGAAGATGACCGCGACCCGCACCCTGTTGCCGCGCCGACCGGAATCCGCTGCCATCGCTCGCTCCCTTCCCCGCCCTGCCGCGCCCGCCGCGCCCGCCGCGCTCAAGGCTCGCCCAGTTCTTCGACTTCCTGCCGCAATTCGACCCCGAACCGCTCCCGGACCCGTTCCCGGGCCAGCGCGATAAGGGACCGGATGTCGGCCGCGGTCGCCTTCCCGTCGTTGACGATCCAGTTGGCGTGCATCGGGCTGAGCCCGGCGCCGCCGATGCGGTGACCTTTCATCCCTGCCGCTTCGAGCAGCCGGCCGGCGAAATCCCCCGGCGGGTTGGCGAAGGTCGAACCGCCCGTCGCGCCGCCCGGCTGGGTGCGCTTGCGGAAATCGGCGTGCTCGTCGGCCAGCCGCACGAGCGCATCGCGGTCCTCCTTGGGCAGCAGCATCGTGGAACGCAGCACCACCCAGCGACGCGGCCGCGTCGCGGCCTTGATGGTGGTGTGCCGGTACGCCGGCTCCAGCCACCCGGCCGGATGGACCGCGACCTCGCCGGTATCGAGATCGAGCACCTCGACCGCTTCGAGGTGGTCCTTCATCTCGGTGCCGTGCGCGCCGGCGTTGTTGACGGTCGCCCCGCCGACCGTCCCCGGCAGCCCGACCGCCCAGTCGAGCCCGGACCAGCCGCGCTCGGCCGCGTAGCGCCCGGTCCACGAGAGCGGCGCGTTCGCCCCGACCCGCAGCCGCACGGCATCGCCCAGGTCCTCGTGCTCGACGAGGTGTTCGGCGCGCTCGCCCGGCGTCCGGCTCAGCACGACCAGCCCGCGGATGCCGCCGTCGCCGACGAGCAGGTTGCTGCCGCCGCCGATGATCGTCACCGGCAGGTCTTGCTCCCGTCCCCAGCGGGCGGCCGCGGCGACATCCTCCGGGGTCCCGGCCCGCACCAGCAGGTCGGCCGGGCCACCCACGCGCCACGTCGTCCACAGCCGCAGCGGCGAATCTGGTTGCGCCGAAAGCGCCGTTCCCGGAATGGCGATGCCGGGCGCGCGGGCGGGTCGCCGCTTCCCTGCTGGCGGCGGAGTCGTATCCGCCACCGGTTCCGGTTCATCGGGCCCGGCGGCCGTACCGCGATCGGGCCCAGCCGCTGGTGTCCGCTCGGGACCCCTCGCCTCGCCCGAACCGGGCGCCGCCAATGCCCGCTCCGCCAGCAATTCCAGCAGCATCGGTCCGGCTTCGGTGATGTTCCCCGCGCCGAGCGTGAGCACCACGTCGCCGGGTTTCACGATACCGGCCAGTTCGCGCGCGGCGTCGGCCGGCGTCGCCGGCGCGAGCGTTTCCGGAGGCAGCAGCGCGCGCAGGTCGCCAGCGGAAATGCCCAGCGAATCGGATTCGCGGGCGGCGTAGACGTCGAGGATCGCGATCCGGTCGGCATCGGCGAAGGCTGCCGCGAACGCCGGCAGCAGCGCCTTCAGCCGACTGAACGTGTGTGGCTGGAAGACCGCCCAGATGCGGCGATCCGAAAAGCGGTCGCGGGCGGCGCGCAGGGTTGCGGCGATCTCGGTCGGGTGGTGCGCGTAGTCGTCGATGACGAGGACGCCGCCTGCCTCGCCCTTGCGCTCGAATCGCCGTCCGACTCCGGCGAACGTGCCCAGCGCACGCGCCGCCGCGTCCGGCTCGAACCCGAGGGAAACCAGCACGGCCAGCGCAGCCGTCGCGTTGCGCGCGTTGTGGCGCCCCGGAACCAGCAACGGCAGGCTCACCTCCCTCCCCTCGGGTCCGGAAACGATCCAATCGTCCCCATCGGCTCGCAGGCGCCAGTCCGCAGCCTTGTCCTCGCCGAAGGTGACGACCCGTGCCGGGGGCGCGAAGTCGGCGCGCCGCCGCAGCCGCGCGAACCCGGGATCGTCCGACGGGAACACCAGCACGCCGTCGCGGCGCATCCCGGCGACGAACCGGGCGAACGCCTCGTCGTAACGTTCGAGGTCCGGGAAGATGTCCGGGTGGTCGTACTCGACGTTGGTGAGGACCGCGGCCAGCGGGGAGAGTTGAAGAAACGACCGGTCGTACTCGTCGGCCTCTGCGACGAAATGCGGCCCGGACCCCGGCGCGGCGTTCGCGCCGGTCGCGGAAAGCACCGCCCCGACCGCGTACGACGGGTCCGCACCGAGCCGGATCAGCGCGGTCGCCAGCATGCCGCTGGTGGTGGACTTGCCGTGGCTTCCCGCGACGGCGATGCCGTCCCGCGCGTTCGCCAGCGCCCCGAGCAGCGCCGCCCGCTTCATCACCGGCACGCCCGCCGCGCGCGCCGCGGCGACCTCCGGGTTCTCCTCGCTGGCGGCGGCGGTCATCACCACGAGGTCGGCGGAGGCGGCCTCGGCGAGCATCGTGTGGCCGACGGCGACCCGCACGCCCTCGGATTCCAGTTCCCGCAGCAATGGCGAATCCGCGCCGTCAGAGCCGGAAATCTCGTATCCCCACGCCCGGAGGATGCGTGCCAGCCCGCTCATCCCGATGCCGCCGACGCCGACGAAATGGACGCGCGCCGGCGGCGGCGGCAACACCGGAACCGTCTGACCACTCACGCTGGCTCCCCTTCCCCGCTGTTCATCCCGGCCATCGCCCGGACGAGCGACCGGAACTGCGCGCCGCGGTCGAATTCGTCTCGGAACAGCCCGAACGAGGCGCACCCCGGCGAAAGCAGCACGACGTCCCCGGGCCGTGCCGCCGCGCGCGCGGCCGCCAGCGCATCCGCCATCGAGGCGAACGGCCCGCGCGCATCCGCCCCGGCCTCGCGCATCGCCTGCTCCAGCCGCGGGGTCGCCGTGCCCTCGAACAGCAGCACGGTCGCGCCGTGCTCGCTGGCGGCCCCGGCCAGCGGCGACGGATCGAGACCCTTGTCGGCGCCGCCCGCCAGCAGCACTACCCGCGTGCCCGCCAGCGCGCGCAGCGCGGCGGCAGCCGCCACCGGCGCGGTGGCCGTGGTGTCGTTGATGTAGCGCACGCCGTCGATCTTGGCGACGGGCTCCATGCGGTCCTTCACGCCGCGGAACCCGGCAAGCCCGGTTCGGATCGCCTCCGGCGTCGCGCCCATCACCCGAGCGGCGGCGACGGCGGCGGCGGCGTTCGCCCGCGCGTGCTCGCCGAGGAACGGGCCATCTAGAGGAATCGGCGCGGACCACTCCTCGCCGCGCCGCCAAACGATCCGATCGGATTCCGCCCAGCACCCGTCCGTGCCGCGATCGCCGGCGCCGAACGCGACGACGGCAGCCGAGGTTTCCCCGGCGGCTTGCCACGCTTCCGGGTCGTCGATCGGCAGCACCGCGCAATCGCCCGGGCGCTGCGCGGCCACGATCGAGCGCTTGGTGGCTGCGTATTCGGCGAAATCGCGGTACGTGTTCAGGTGGTCCTCGGCGATGTTGGTGATCACCGCGACGTGCGGCGACAGCCTGTGCTCGGCCAGCGCCTCCATTTGCCAGGACGACAATTCGAGCACGACGGGCGTGTCCGGTCCGATCTCCGGCAGCCGGTCCAGCGCCGAGATGCCCATGTTGCCCGCCACGACCGTCTTCGGCTCCCACGCCGCCAGCAGCGCCCCGGCGAGGGTGGCGACGGTGGTCTTGCCCTTGGTGCCGGTGACACCGAGCACCGGGGCCGGGCAGGCGCGCAGGAACAGGCTCATCTCCATCTCGACCGGCACGCCCCGCGCACGGGCCAGCGCCAGCAGCGGGTTGTCGCGACGCACGCCCGGGTTGCGCACGACGAGGTCGGCCTCGGCGAAATCCCGCTCCTCGTGCCCGCCGAGCACGTAGCGGATCGGCAGCGCGTCGAGTTCGGCGATCGGCCCCGCAAGATCGGCGGCGGGCTTGCCGTCGGTGACGGTGACGACCGCACCGGCCTGGGCGAGGTAGCGCGCCACGCCGACGCCGCCGCCGCGCGCGCCGAGCCCCATCAGCGTCACCCGTTTCCCGCGCAGACCGGGCGTTCCCGGCACCGCTCCGGCAGCCCTCGGCCCGCTCACAATTGCACCAGCGCCATCGCCACGCCGACGATGCCGGCCATCATCGACAGCATCCAGAACCGCATCGTCACTTGCGTTTCCGACCAGCCCAGCATCTCGAAATGGTGGTGGAGCGGCGTCATCCTGAACACCCGCCGCCCTTCTCCGGTTCGCCGCTTGGTCCACTTGAACCACGAGACCTGGATGATGACCGAGGCGATCTCGGCGACGAAGACGATGCCGACCACCGGCAGCAGCAGCCACTGCCCGGTCATGAACGCCGCGACCGCCAGCGCCGCCCCGATCGCGAGCGATCCGGTATCACCCATGAACACCTGCGCCGGGTGGGCATTGAACCAGAGGAACCCCATCAGCGCGCCGACCATCGTGAAGCAGAAGGTGACGACGCCGAGTTGCCCCTGCCGGTAGGCGATGATCGCGTAGGCGACGAAGGCGATGGCCGCCGTGCCGCCGGCAAGGGTGTCCAGCCCGTCGGTGAAGTTGACGGCGTTGGCGGTCGCCACGATCGCCAACGCCGCGATCGGCACGTACCAGAAGCCGATCCCGAACTGCCCGATGAACGGCAGGTAGACCGACGAGTATCCCAACCCGTACGGGTACGGCGCGTGGAGGATCACCGCGGCGACGACGCCGACGGCGATCAGCCAGACCATCTTTCCGCGCGCGCTCATCCCCGTGCCGCGCTTGCCGCCCACGAGGCTCAGCCGGTCGTCGAGCGCCCCGAGCACCGCGCAGGCCAGCAGGACGCCGACCGGCAGCAGCATCGACAAGCGACCGACCGTGTTGAAGACGAGCGTGATCGCGATGACGGTGGCGGCGACCATGATGCCGCCCATCGTCGGGGTTCCCGTCTTGACGAGGTGGGTTTGCGGCCCTTCTTCCCGCACCCGCTTGCGCAGTTTCTGCGTCCGCAGGAACGTCACGATCGGCCGCCCGATGATGAGGGTGACGACGAACGCCAGCCCCGCCAGCGCCAGCGAGACGGCCATGTTCTGGTTCGGGTCCGAGGGCATCACGCTCTGGGCCGCCGGAACCAGCGCGGTGGGAAGGAATCCGGTCATCGGCCGTCCGGCCCGGTCGCGTCCTGCAGGCGTTGCACGATCTCTTCCATGCGCAGGCCGCGCGACCCCTTGAGGAGCACCACGTCCCCGTCCACGAGTTCCCCGAGGAGGAACTCCGCCAGTTCGCCCCGGCGATCGGCTTCGAATGATGCCACCCGCGGCGACCGCCCGTCGATGGCCACTGCCGCCTCGACCAGCGGTCCGGCGGCTTCCCCGAACGTTACGACCAGATCGGCGACCTCGCCCGCGCGCGCCCCGACCAGCCGGTGCGCCGCCTCCGATTCGCTGCCCAGTTCGCGCATCTCTCCCAGCACCGCGATCCGCCGCCTCGCGGGATGGGCCGCCAGCACCCCGAGCGACGACAGCACCGACGGCGGCGACGCGTTGTAGGTGTCGTCGATCAGCAGCGAACCGCCCGGCCCGGGCAGGAACCGCAGGCGGACCTGCGTCGCGCGGTCGGCCAGCGCCGGGATCATCTCCTCCGGCGTCATGCCCAGCGCATGGCCGACCGCCAGCCCGGAAAGCGCGAGCATCGGCACGTGGGAGCCGACCATCGGCGTTTCCACCGGCCACGCGCGGCCGCCGATCTCGAGGGTGAACGCGCATCCCGCCAACCCGCGATCGACGATTCCCGTGGCGCGCACCTCGTTGCCGTCGCCCAGCCCGTAGGTGACCACTTGGCCCGGCGCGCGGCCCGCCATCGTCGCCACGAGCGGATCGTCGCCGTTCAGCACGGCGACCCCATCCGGCCGCAATCCATCGACCAGTTCCGCCTTGGTCTCGGCGATGGCCTCGATCGATCCCATGCGCTCGAGGTGCACCGGGTGGACGTTGAGCACCACGCCGACGTCCGGGCGGGCGATGCCGGCCAGCAGGCTGAGGTCGCCGAAGGCGTAGGCCCCGCCCATCTCCAGCACGGCGGCCTCGGTTTCCGGTGCGATCTCCAGCAGGCAGAGCGGCAACCCGATCTCGTTGTTGAGGTTGCCGTGGCTGCGGAACGTCGCGAACCGCCGGGCGAGGACGGCGGCGGCGACTTCCTTGGCGCTCGTCTTCCCCACGCTCCCGGTGACGCCGACCACGCGCAACGCCGGCAACGCCCCGCGCCACGCCGCCGCCAGCCGCTGCAACGCGGGAATCGGATCGTCCGGCACGACCACCAGCGGCAAGGGCGGGCTTGCCTGGAGATCCGCCCACGGCGCGCGGACCAGCGCCGCCGACGCCCCGTTGGCCGCCGCGTCGGCGACGAACGCGTGCCCGTCGAAGCGCTCCCCGCGGATCGCCACGAACAGGTCGCCGGGCCGCGCTTCGCGGGCATCCCGCTCCACGCGTCCGAACCGGAACCCGCCCGGAAGGTCGCCCCGGAGCGCGCCGCCGGTGCCGGCGAGGACGAATTCGCGGTCGAGCGGATGGGTCACGATTGGCTCCTGCTGACGTCCGGATCTTCGGGAAGCCGCTCGGCGGCGCGCAGCACGGCGCTTCGGGCGCGCGGGTTGGCGGCGATCTCCGCCGCGCCCGCCTTGACCGCCCGCCCGGTCACCTTCCGCAAGCGCGGCCGATGCCCGCAAGTACAGACCGGCAGACCGGGCGGGCACACGCATTGGGCGCTCTCGTGCGCGATGAACCGCTTCACGATCCGGTCTTCCAGCGAATGAAACGAGATGACAGCCAGCCGCCCGCCCGGCGCGAGCACCTCCAGCGCGCCCGCGAGGCCCCGTTCGAGCGCCGCCAGTTCGTCGTTGACGGCGATCCGCAACGCCTGGAACGTCCGGGTGGCCGGGTGCGTCTCCCGCCCGCGGCGTCCGCCCGCCGCCGCCTCGACCACCGCCGCCAGCCGCGTAGTCGTCAGGATCGGCTCCCGCTCCCGCTCCCGGACCACGGCGCGCGCGATCTGCCGCGACTTCGGCTCTTCGCCGTACCGCCAGATCAGGTCGGCGAGGTCGCCCGCGTCGAGCCGCCCGACCAGGTCGGCGGCGGATTCTCCCCGCGTCGGGTCGAAGCGCATGTCGACCGGCCCGTCGAAGCGGAACGCGAACCCGCGCGCCGCCTCGTCCAGTTGGAACGACGACAGCCCGAGGTCGAGCAGGACGCCATCGAGCGGCGCGAATCCTTCGGCCCGGGCGATCTCGGCGAGGTCGGCGAAGGTGCCGGAAACGAACATCAGCCGGTCGCCCACCCCCGGTTCCGCGCGCAGTGCCCCGGCTCTCGCGACGGCGGCCGGGTCGGCGTCGATCGCCAGCAGCCGCCCGTCCGGCGCCGACGCGGCGAGGATCTCCCGCGCGTGGCCGCCGCCGCCGAACGTGCCATCGAGGTAGCGCCCGCCGGGTCGCGGCGCGAGCAGCGCCAGCGTTTCTGGCAGCAGCACCGGGAGGTGGCCGGGTGCCCCGTCCCGCGACGGCTGGGCGGATTCGTCGGTCATTCGGGAGCGCCTTCCAGCACCCGCGCCAGGCGCGCGGCGATCGCCCAAGAGGATAAACCGCCGGGCGTCGCGGGCGAGGCGGTCGTCAAGGTTGGTCCGTCACCGTCAATCATCCCGCCGTCCCGGAAGGGGCATCCGCCGCCCGCACCCGCTACATCATCCCCCGACAGGGTCGGGATGACGTAGGGCGGAAGCGCAGGCGACCTGGACGGGTGATGACGTGGACGCGCCGCGACTCAGTCCAGCGGCTTCAGGTTGGCGACGATCCGCTCGCGGTTCGGTTCGAGGAAGGGCGCCAGCACGACTTTTTCGCCGAGGGTCGCCGGGTCTTCGTCCACCGCGAACCCGGGGCCGTCCGTCGCGATCTCGAAGAGCACCCCGTTCGGCTCGCGGGCGTAGAGGCTGCGGAACCAGTACCGATCCACCTTGCCGCTGTTGGGCATGCCGAGTTCGTTGAGCCGGTCCGCCCAGGCGTCGTAGTCCTCGTCGCGGGAGCGGAACGCCACGTGGTGGACGCCGCCCGCGCCCTGCGTGGCATCCAGCAGGTCGGGCTGCACGGCGACGTGCAGTTCGGCGCCGGGTCCGCCCGGTCCCATTTCATAGACGTGGACCTCGTGCCCCGGAACGTCCGGATGCGGGTAGTCGCGGGCATGGCGCATGTTGAACACCTGCCGCACCACCGCGTCGGTCGGGGACAGCGCCGGGACGCTCATGCAAATCGGGCCGAGGCCGCGGATCTGGTGCTCGGCCGGAACCGGGCTGCGGTCCCACGGGAACGCCTCGCCGACGCCGCCGTCATCGACCAGCGCCAGCCGCTGCCCCTCGTGGTCCTCGAAATCGAGCGTCAGGCGGCCGTCGCGTTCCGTCGGCGATTGCGCCGCCACGCCGGCATCGGCGAGCCGCCGCTCCCACCACGCGATCGTATCCGCCCCGGCGACCCGAAGCGCGGTGCGCGTGATCGATCGCGTGCCGCGCCGTTCCGGCGGCACCGGCCAGTCGAAGAACGTAATGTCCGTGCCCGGGCTGCCCTTGGCGTCGGCGTAGAACAGGTGGTAGGCGGAGACGTCGTCCTGGTTGACCGACCGCTTGACGAGCCGCATCCCGAGGGTCTCGGTGAAGAACCGCTTGTTCTCGCGGATGCGCGCCGAAATGGCCGTCAGGTGGTGGATGCCGAGGAGGTCGAGTGGCTGGTTCATGCGCGGCTCCAGACACGAACGCGGACTGACGGGGACAGACGCTCGCCGACGTGAGGGGACAGTTTGCAGGCGCCGATCCGCGAGCGACAGTGGCTCGCATCGCCGCCCAATGATCGCGGTTGCGCGAAGAACGTGACCACCGCTCATGTCTTCGTTGGGGACAGCCCGATCGATCGCACGTGACGCGTTCCCCGGTTCGCTACGATCCGACCCCGCTACACCTCCTGCCCGGTCGAGCGCAGCACCAGTTCGTTGATCGCCATGTGCTTCGGCTGGACGAGCACCCACCCGACCGCGCGCGCGATGTCCTCCGGTTGCAGCGGCGTGATGGTCTCGAAGACGGACTGCGCGAACGCGTTGGCGCGGGCGAGCGGGGTGTCGGCCGCTCCCGGCTCGATCAGCGTTACCCGGATTCCCGTTCCCACCGTCTCCTTGCGCACCGCGTGACCGAGCCCGACGACGGCCCACTTCGACGCCGCGTAGATCGGTTCCCCCGCGTAACTCTCGCGGCCCGACACCGAGGCGATAAGCACCAGGTGGCCATCCCCGCGCTCCAGCATCCCCGGCAGCACGGCGCGGATCGTGTGCGCGACCCCGAGCACGTTCACGTCGATGGTGAGTTTCCAGCGCGCCGGGTCGCCCTCGCTCATCGTGCCGCTGTCGCCGACCCCGGCGTTGGCGACAGCGAACGCCACCGGCCCGAAATGGGCGAGGCAAGCATCCCGCGCCCGTTCGAGGTCGGCCGGCACGCGAACGTCGGCGGCCACGGCGAGCGCGCGCCCGCCCGCGCCGGAGACCGCGTCGGCGGTGCGCCGGGCGGCGGCCTCGTCGAGGTCGGCGACGACCACCCCCGCGCCGAGCCCGGCCAGTTCCCGGCAGATCGCGGCGCCGAACCCGCTGCCGCCGCCGGTCACGATCCCGGCCCGTCCGTCGAGTCGCCCGTCCATTTTTCGCCCTCCCTGCGCGCATCGTCACGAACGACCCCGGCCGCGTCAAGCCGCCCGGGCGTCGGCCCGGTTTGCCATGCGCCATACTCGCGGCCGATCCGGGATTCGCCGTCGCAGCCGCCGGCGTCCGCACCGGGCGCCACCAACGATGAGGCCCACATGCCCCACGCCGCTGCCGCCGCCGAACCGCAGGTCCGCCACCTCGACATCGGTTCGCCGGAGTTCAAGCGCGACGCCTTCGCGACCTACCGCGAACTGAACGCCGAGTGCCCGGCCCACCGCGTCGTCGCCTTCAACAGCGACGAGACCGGCGACCAGCAAGCGTTCTTCAACCGACCGGTCGCGCTGGTCACCGGCTACGACGCAGCCACCAGCGCGATGCTCGATCCGCGGCTGACGGTGAACGTCCAGTCCGTGATGACCGACGAGCAACTCGCGCATATCCCAAAGTCGGCCGAGGAGTTCCGGCCCCTATTGCGCAGCATGCTGAACCTCGACCCGCCGGACCATACGCGCCTGCGCAAACTGGTCCAGAAGCCGTTCACCGCCGGGCAGATCGAGAATCTCGCCCGCGCATCCGCGAGAACGCCGACGGCCTGCACGACGCGGCGATCGCCGCCGCCGAGGAGCGCGGCGAATCCGCGCCGAGCCGCCGGCTGGACCTGATCTCGCAGTTCTCCTACCCGCTGCCGATGACCGTCATCGCCGAGGTGCTCGGGGTGCCCGAAGCCGACCGGGAGGACGTGCTGCGCTGGTCGGAACACCTCCTGTCCAGCAACCGCTCGAATCCGGAGCAGGCCGAGGAACTGCGCCAGAACCTTCGCGATTTCATCGCCTACCTGCGCGTCCTCTTCGACGCGAAGCGCGCCGCGCCCGCCGACGACCTGATTTCGGCCATCGTCCAGATGGCGGAGGACGGCGACCGGTTGAACGAGGACGAGTAGATCTCGACGGTATTCATCCTCATCGACGCCGGGCACATCACCACCGTGAACCCGATCGCCAACCCGGTCTTCGCCCTGCTGACCAATCCGGACCAGTTGGCGAAGCTGCGCGCCGACCGCTCGCTGGTCCGCAACGCCGTCGAGGAGACGCTGCGTTACTACGGCCTGGCCGAAACCACGACCCCGCGCTGGGCGACCGAGGAGATGGATCTCGCTGGGCTCCGGGTCGAACGCGGGGAACTCGTGCTGCCGGTGCTGGCCGTCGCCGACCGCGACCCGGCGCGTTTCGCCAACCCGGACGCGTTCGACATCGAGCGGACCGACGCTAACCGGCGCCTCGCTTTCGGCAAGGGCATCCATGTGTGCCTCGGCGCGCCGCTGACCCGGCTGAAAGGCCAGGTCGCGCTGGAAGCGCTGCTCGACCGCTTCCCGTCGATCGCCCTCGCCGTGCCCACAGACGAGATCGGCTGGCAGGCGAGCTTCCTGCGGAGTCTCAGCGAATTGCCCCTGAAGGTCTGAGCGAAGAACCCCCTTCACGTCTCCCGCATGCGTTCGGGTGGACCAGGAGGACGCCCGGCCGCCACGCCGTGCTCCGCTCACCGTCATCCCCAGCCTGCCGAGGTATCTCGTTCCGTCTCGACAGCTCGACTCCTCGACTCGTCAACAAGATCCTTTGGCAGGCTCGGGATGACGGCGCACTGAAACGCGGGGTCCGAATCAGCCGCAGGTATTGACTACTCGTATTCACGTCCGTCTCCGGCGAGTTTTCCATAGGTGTATGATGCACGCATATGCTCGTGCTCCGAGGAGTGCCGTGAACGACGACGCGATCCACAACAACTCGTCCCCCTCCGCGATGGACGATGCGGCCCGGGCACTCTTTCGACTCGGCCGTGTGTTCACGCGGATGCCCCGGCGCGACCTGCTGGCTGCGTCATCGCGCCACGAACCGGACCTTTCGGCGATCCTGCTGGTCCAGGCGACCGAGGACGCGGAGAACGACGGCGCGCCGGCCACGGTCGGCGCGCTCGCGACGCGCCTTAGCATCGACCCATCGACGGCGAGCCGTCTCGTGGCCCAGGCTGTCCGCGCCGGCTACCTCCATCGGACCCGGCTCGGCGCCGACGGCCGCGTGGTCACGCTCGGGCTCACCGATGCCGGGCGCGCCCTCTGCGCAGAGGCCGCCCGCTACCAGCGCGCGGTGTTCGACGCCGCGACGGAGGGCTGGCCGGATGCCGACCGCGCGACCTTCGCGTGCCTGTTCGCCGGTTTCGCGGACGGAGTCGCCGCGCTGGTCCCGGGACGCGACGCGGGCCGACCGGGCAGCATCTCGGACGGGCGACAGGCGACATCGCCAGCCAAACTCGTCGCGGCGTGGCACCTGGCGCTCAACGCGGGCGACGCCGACGAGGTTGGCGCGCTGTGCCACGAACACGTCGAACTGGTCGGCCCGCGCGGCGTCGCGACCGGGCGGGAAATCGTGCGGCGGTGGGCGGGCGACGCCGGCATCCGGCTGGATCCACTCAGGTGGTTCGTCCGCGGCAATGATGTCGTCGTCGAACAGCACGCCGCCTGGCGCGACCCCGAGACGGGCGAGTACGGCGAGCCGATACCGGTCGCCACCGCCTTCCTGGTGCGGGACGGCCTCCTCGCCCGCATCGCGCGGCGGGATACGCTCGGCGCCGCGCTCGCCGACGGCGGCATCGACGAGACGAGCGAGGTGGCGGCCCCGGACGCACGGCACGCCGGAACCTGACGACGGCAGGCGAGATTTGCGCCGCAACCACCCACGGAGGACCCCATGGACAACTTCATCTGCGTCACCTGCGGCGCGCAGGTCTCGGCGACGGCCGAACCGCCAGGCGCCTGCCCGATCTGCGAGGACGAGCGGCAGTACATCGGCCACGACGGACAGCGCTGGACGACGCTCGCCGAGTTGCGCCGGGACCATCGCAACGTTGCCCGGCCGATCGAGCCGTGGCTGACCGGCTTCGCGACCGAGCCGAAGGTCGCCATCGGCCAGCAGGCGCACCTGATCGAGACGCCGGCCGGGAATGTCCTCTGGAATTGCATCTCGTTCATCGACGACGAGACGGTGGCGGAGATCGCGCGCCACGGCGGGTTGGCGGCCATCGCGATCTCGCATCCGCACTTCTACACCGGCATGGTCGAGTGGAGCCGCGCATTCGGCGGCATCCCGATCCTGCTCCACGCCGACGACCGGGAATGGGTGATGCGGCCGGACCCGGCGATCCGCTTCTGGGAGGGCGAGACCGCCGATCCGCTGCCCGGCAGCGGCCTCACGCTGATCCGCTGCGGCGGCCATTTTCCGGGCAGTTGCGTCCTCCACTGGGCGGGAGGAGCCGAGGGCCGTGGCGCGCTCCTCACGGGCGACACGATCACCGTCGTCGCCGACCGCCGCTGGCTCACGTTCATGTACAGCTATCCGAACCAGATCCCGCTCGGCCCGGATGAAGTCCGCCGCATCGTCGAGGCGGTCGAACCGTTCGCCTTCGACCGCATCTACGGCGGCTGGCACGGCAGCGTCGTCGCCGCCGACGCCAAGGCCGCCGTCCGCCGCTCCGCCCAGCGCTACCTCGCCCATATCGCCGGGGAACGATTCGACGGCTGAAACGGAACCCACCCGAACGCCGAGGCTTATCACAGCCGCGACGCTTGCTCGTTCGTAGGGGAGGGACCTGTGCCCTTCCGTGTCCGAAGCCGCGTACGGACGAGGGAGGGCACAGGTTCCTCCCCTACGAACGACGGACGGGGCGCCGCACCGAGAAGCCGGATTTCGGGTCAGAAAGAGCCCGCCGGGGCGTACTGCTCGAGCCCGTGATCGAGCAGCACCTCCGGCGTCGGCGTTCCGGTTTCGTCCCAACCCATGAGACGGTAGAAGAGCGAAACGGCATCCGCGAACTCGGCGCGGTCCAGTTTCCGGCCCGTCCAGCGGCCGGACGGGATCGGGTCGTCGAAGAAGCGGTCGGGCAGCGTGTCGAGGTCCGGCCCGATGCCTTCCCGCCGGTTGAAGAGTTGCATCAGGTGCAACCGGCGTTCGCCGAACCGCATCAGTTCCCAGTCGCTGCTGACCCAGCCGGTCACTGCCTGCAACAGGTCGGTCATCGCGTGTAGCGACAGCACACGCGTCGGCGCGACCGCGAACACGCACATGTCCAGCGCGTCCGCCGCCGACCAGATCGTCATCAGCGCGACCACGTTGCGGACCTTGCGCGGCCCGAGGTCGTCCATGTTGATCCGTTCGAGGATACCGAGCGTCCGGGCGGCGTCCAGCGAGTGCGGCCAACCCATGCGGGTGTCGAAGTCCCAGTCGTGCTCGCAGACCTCGTAGCGCGGCCCGAACGGGGCGACCGCGTATCCCAACCCCAATCCCGTCTGCGTGCGCGGCTCGAACGGGACCACTTCGAGGCCCTTGACGTGAAGGGCGTACCGTACCGTCCCGTTGCCGACGGCGGCGGACGCGCGGGCGCATCCCTCAGCCAGCAGGTCGCCGATGCCGGTGCGGGCCGCGACCGCGTCGATCGTGGCCAGCATCCCGGCGGCGTCGCCGAACCTGGGCGCGTCCGGGGCATCCAACAGCCCGCGCTCGGCGCACTCCATCGCCCACGAGAGCGTGAATCCGAGCGAGACCGGGTCCAGCCCGAGTTCGTTGCAGCGGGTGTTGGCGCGCACGATCGCGTCGAGGTCCGACACGCCGCAGTTCGGCCCGAGCGTGCCCGGCGCTTCCTGGTGGAGCCCACCCGCGCGGGGGTCGTCGCCGCCGGCCGCGAACCGCTTGATGCAGTTGTTCGGGCACCCCGAGCAGGGCGCTTCTCCGGCGTATCGCTCCATGAACGCATCCGGGCCGAGCGCGTCCGCGCCCTCAAACACGCTGTCGGCGTAGTTGCGCGTGTCGAGCGCCGCATCGACCCCGTGCGTGTGGACCCAACAGCCGAAGCCGGGCGGCTCCAGTTGCCAACGCGTCAGGGCGTTTCGCGGCATCTCCTCCTCGTAGGCGGCGAGGATGGCGTCGCAAGCGGCGGGGTCCGCCACCGGCGGGTGGTTCGCCCCGCGCAGCACGACCGCCTTGAGCCCCTTCGCGCCCATCACCGCGCCCAGCCCGTGCCGGATCGCGTTGTGGCAACGGGCGGTCACGATGCTGGCGTAACGGACGCGCCGCTCCCCGGCCGGCCCAATCGCGGCGACCTGGCAATCCGGCCCGAACGCCGCTTCCAGCGCGTCGGTCGTCGCGCCGACCGGGAGGCCCCAAAGGTCATTGGCGTCGTGGAACGTGATCCCGCCGCCCTCGATCGCCAGCACCGTCGGCCGATCCGCCGCGCCGTGGATCACAAGCGCATCCGCGCCGCTGCCCTTCAGCGCCCACCCCCACGGTCCTTCGCAGCGGGTTTCGCCGATGCCGCCGGTCATCGGGCTCTTCGCGGCGGCGGTGAAGCGCGCCAGACCCGGGTACGGGTGCCCGGCAACCACGCTAGAAGCGAACACCAGCGCGTTCGTCGGCCCGAGCGGGTCCGCGCCCCTGGGAACGTGGTCCATCAGGATCGCGGTGGCCAGCAGCCCGCCACCGCCGAAGGTGCGCCAGAACCGCTCGGCGGGCTCCTCGGTGCGGACGGTGCGGGCAGTCAGATCGACGTGGATGATCCGCCCGTGGTAGCCGAAGGGCATCGTCGCCGCTCCTCTGGTGGTTCCGGACCGTGCGGGATATCGTGCCAGAAGCGGCGCGGCCGTGCCCGCCGCGAACGCCAACATCGCCGTTGGATGACGCCGCCATGCGCCGACCATTGCACGCGCTCGCCATCGGCCTGCTGCCGATCCTCGGCTGGGAGGCGATGGGCGATGCGCGAACGAGCGCGGGCGCCGCCACCCCCGTCGGCGGCGTCGTCATCGAGCCATCGACGGAACCGTTGGGCCTTTCCGGTTGCACCATCACCCCGCGCTCGCCGGAAGTCCACGACGGGCTGGTCGTCGCGCAGGCGGGCGTCCGCTGCGAAACCGGCGCGGGGAGGCGCAACGTGACGGTCGAACTCTGGCAACTCGACGGCGCGGGTTTCTGGCAACCGGTGCCGGAAACGGACGTCACGTTCGCAACCGCCCCGGCTACCGCGCCCGCTGCCGACGGTGTGGCCGCAGCGAGCCAGCCGCACGGCCCGGACGACATCTCCTGCCGGGCCGCGCCCCGTAGCGTCCTCCACCGGTACCGAACCTACGTCGCCGCATTCGGCCCGGAGGGCGAACCCCGCTTGCACGCCGGCCCGGTCGCGCGCCTGCCGTTCGACTGCCTGGCCGGGATGGCCGCCGAACACGCGGCGATGCTCGGTATCCCGCCCGGCTCCACGCGGCGCGAGCGGTTGCCGGCTGCCGAGTTCCGCGACCGGCCGCCCGCCTGCGCCGCGTTCCTGCTGTCGCCGCGCCCGGTGCGCCCACGGGACTGCCCCGGCCTCGCGGCCTACGCCGTCGGTACGCCGGCACCCTGACGGCGGCGATGGCGAAATGGGAGGATCGCTCGCACGGAATCCGGCTGTTCGCTGCCGTTGCGCCCGCGCGTGACGGCGTGCGGTCGCGGGGAAGGGACCCGTGCGCTCCCGTGCCAGAAGCCGCGTACGGACGAGGGAGGGCACGGGTCCCTTCCCCACGACCGGCAAACGGAGTGCCGCACCATCAACCGGACTCCGTATCAGCCCCGGCGTTCGTTGCGCTGGGCGCGTTCGGCGATTTCCACCAGCGGCGAACTGTCGCGTAACCGCTGCATGGCCAGCCGTTCGGCCTGCTCCAGCGGCAGGGTGTCCAGTTCCTCCTCGGTCAGCCAGCCGCGACCGACGAGGCTCTTCCGGGCGGCCGCGCGCGCCGCGAGCGCGAGCGGATCGTCGGCGGCCAACTCGCGCAGCAGGTGCGGCGGCGCGCCGTAAGCGACCCGGACCTGCCGGGGAACGATGCGCAACAGGTCGCGGGCCAGTTGCTTCCGAAGCCGGACTGCCGTGGCGGGACTGGTGGTCGCCATGCGCGGTGTGCCTCCCTCGCGAGCGTGCGTCCGTCGGCGGCCAGTTTCGGCCATCATGCCGCCGCGCGGCGACCCAACCCGTCGCGCCGCTCACCCGCTGACCCGGCGCGGGCGCGCGCCGTTCGACGCCCACGGCGCGCTCGATAGCAGCATCCGGCTCGATCCTGCATTTCGGAGGGAACCGCTCACCCATGGAGATCGAAGACGCAGCCACGCCGCGCCCGCGCGCGCGGGAGTTCGGCCTGCTCATCGGCGAATTGCCGAGCGGACCGCTCAACGCGATCACGGATGTCCCCGGCGTCCTCGTCGGGCAAGCGACCAGTTGGTCGGGCGACGGCCCGCTGCGGCCCGGCCACGGCCCGGCGCGGACCGGCGTGACCGTCGTCCGGTCCCACCCCGGCAACGTGTTCCGGGAGAAGGTCCCGGCCGCGTTCCACGTCATCAACGGGTTCGGCAAGAGCATCGGCGGCGTGCAAATCGCGGAACTCGGAACGCTCGAAACGCCGATCGCGCTGACCTCGACGCTCGCCGTCGGCCGGGTCGCCGACGCGCTGGTGAGCCACGCCATCCGCGAGAACCCGGGCATCGGCATCACCACCTCGACGGTGAACCCGGTCGTCGGCGAATGCAACGACGGCTTCCTCAACGACATCCAGGGCCGGCACGTCACCGAAGCGGACGTGCTCGCGGCGATAGATGGCGCGAGCAGCGGCCCGGTCGCCGAGGGCGCGGTCGGCGCCGGCGCGGGCATGTCGTCGTTCGGCTTCAAGGCCGGGATCGGCACGTCCTCACGCATGATCCCGCACGACCTCGGCGGCTGGACGGTCGGCGTGCTGGTACTCGCCAACTTCGGGCAGCGCGGCCACCTCGTCATCGACGGCGTCCCGGTCGGCCGCGCGCTCCGCGACGACGGGGCCGATGCGCCCGAAAAAGGGTCCATCATCGTCGTCGTCGCGACGGATGCCCCGCTGCTGGACCGCGGGCTGGGCCGGCTGGCCCGGCGCGCCGCCCTCGGCCTCGCCCGCACCGGGTCGTTCGGCGGCCACGGCAGCGGCGAGATCGCCATCGCCTTCTCGGTCGCGGAATCGGTCCGCATCCCCCACGAACCCTCCGGAAGGACGCTGCGCCTCGACGTTCTCGCGGACGACGACCGGGGTGACCGCGTGGGCGCGATCGACGCCCTCTTCCAGGCGACCGTCGAAGCCAGCGAGGAAGCGGTTCTCAATAGCATCTTGCGCGCCGGTACCGTCGTCGGCCGCGATGGCAACACCAGCCTCGGGTTGCCACTCGACCGGGTTCGCAGGCTGCTGATTGACGCAGGCCGCCTGCGGGAGTGACCTTGACGCCCCGCCGACGGTCATCCCGAGCCTGTCGAGGAATCTCGTCGTTCCCCCAGTTCCGGAGAAGAACGAGATCCCCCGACAGGCTCGGGATGACGACGGGCCAGAAACGATGGACGAGATCGGGCCTACGCTACCCGCAGCCGATCCAGCGCGTCGCGGTCCCAGGCGATGCCGAGTCCCGGTTCGGACGGCGCGACGGCGTGCCCGTCAGCGATCTCCATCGGCCGCGTCGTGATCCGCCCGAGTTGCGGGATGTGCTCGACGTACAGGGCGTTCGGCACGGCGGCCGCCAGCGAAACGTGCAGTTCCATCAGGAAGTGCGGGGCGACCTTCACGTTGAACGCTTCGGCGAGGTGCGCCACCTTCAGCCAGGGCGTGATGCCGCCGATGCGCGCCACGTCCACCTGCACGATGCCGCATGCCCCGGCGGCGAGGTACTCCCGGAAATGGGACGCGCTGTAGAGGCTCTCGCCGACCGCGATCGGCAGCGAGGTCGAAGCGGCCAGCAGCGCGTGGCCGGTGATGTCCTCTGCCGGCAGCGGCTCCTCGAACCAGAACAGGTCGAACGGCTCGAACAGCCGCGCCCGGCGCTTCGCCTCGGCGAAGGTCATCGACTGGTTGGCGTCCACCATCAGGTGCACCCGCGGTCCGATGGCCGCCCGCACCGCCGCCAGGCGCTCGGCGTCTTCCGCACCGTCTGGTTTGCCGACCTTGATCTTGACGCCCGGCCAGCCCTTCGCCACCGAGGTTCGCGCGCCGGCCACGAGTTCATCGATAGAAAGTTGCAGCCAGCCGCCCTCGGTGTCGTAGAGCGGCACCCGGGACCGCGCGCCGCCGGCCAGCAACCAAAGCGGCTGCCCGGCGGCTTTGCTCCGCAGGTCCCAGAGGGCGGTATCGACCGCCGCCAGCGCCAGCGAGGTGATCGCCCCGACGACGGTGCCGTGCGTGGCCCAGAACACCTTCTGCCACAACCCCTCGACCCGTCGGGCATCTTCGCCGAGCAGCCGGTGCAGCAGGTCCTCCCGAAGCAGCGCCAGCACCGCGCGTCCGCCGGTGCCGATGGTGTAGGTGTAGCCGAGCCCGGTCAGCCCGTCGTCGGTTTCGATCTCGACGAAGACCGTCTCCTGTTTGACGAAGGCCTGGATCGCGTCCTGCCGGGGCGTCTCCGGCTCCAGATCGACGAGGAACGCCTCGGCGCGCACGATCTTCAAGAGGGCCTCCTGAAAGGGCTCGCGGAGCGGTCCAGCGGGCGGGCGGGACTGCGAGCCGCCACGCTACACACCGTCATCCCGAGCCTGTCGAGGGATCTCGTCGTTGCAGTGAATCGATGAAGGATGAGATCCCTCGACAGGCTCGGGATGACGGAGGAGTAGGCTCGGGATGACCATGTGGGCTCGGGATGACGGAGGGCTGGCGGTCCGGCCGGACCGCCACCCCCACGGCCGCTCCGCTACTCGCAGGTCATGTAGTTGGACTCAAAGCCATCGGTGATCTCGGTGGTCAGCGCCTTGAGATCGTCGGTGTAGGTCTCGACCTTGTCCGGACCGATCAGGAAGGTGCCGGAGTCAATCAGGAACGGAGCGTCCGCGTTCATCTGGCAGCCGTTGCGCAGCCGGTCAAGCGCGTAAGAGGCGACGTAGGCCTGCCCGTACGGGTTCTGCGACATCGTGCCGACGAGAAAGCCGTCGGTGATGGCCTGCAGCACGATCGGGTCATCGTCGATGCCGACCATCTTGATCCGCTTGTCGCCGAGGTTCTTCAGCGCCGTCGCGCCGACGACCGTCGGGACGTAGGCGGTGGAGACGATGCCGTCGATCTCGTCCATCGACGCGGCCAGCAGCGCGTTGATCTTGTTGTCCGCTTCTTCCTGGCTGTCGATGTCGGCGAGGTGCTGCAGCAGCGTCACCTTGCCGCCGGTCTCCTCGACCGCGCGCTCGACCGCCGCCATCCGCAACTGGGTGTTCGGATCGACGAGGAAGCCGGCGAAGTGGACGATGGTCCCCTCGCCGCCCATCGACTCGATCAGCGCCTGCGTGCCGAGGTAGGCCGAGTTGGCCACGTCGGTCGCGATGCAGAACTGGGCCTGGGTCGGCTCGGTCGTGCAGCCGCCGACGAGCACGGTCGGAATGTCCTGCGCCATCAGTTCTTCGATGGTGCCGTTGGTGCCGTTGGGGTCGCCGGGGAAGATCGCGAAGGCGTTGAAGCCCTGCGCCATCATCGTTTCGATCAATTCGTTCTGCGCGTTGAGGTCCCACGTCTCCGGCGCGCGGAACGCGCCGCCTTCCAGCCCGAACGCCGCTTCGGCGTCGGCCAGCGCGCCTTCCATCGGCGCGAAGTACGGGTGAGGCCCGCCCGGGACAACCGCGACCTTGGTGGGACCGTCGCCGCGAGGAACAGCCGGAGGCGGCTCGGCGCGCGCCGCCGGGGTGGCGTCCTGCGCGATCGCGCCGGCGACCAAGCCGGCGCTGGCGACGAGGGCCAGCGCGAAACTGGCGAAACGGGACCGCTGCATCACCGCAACCTCCTCGTGCCGCGCCGACGACGTGGTCGGCGCGCTGGTCGTCCCGGCGTCCGCGCCGGGCGCTCTACCGCCGTTCGCCGCGGCCGACGGGTGGCCGGAGGTCGTTGACGACGGCGTGGCTCTCGTATACGGTACACGCCATACTGGAACCGTCAAGGGGCAGCGAGGCCTCCGTGCCGTCATCCTCCACCGATCCCACCACGCCATCCCTGCGCATCGGCGACGAGCTGCACGCGCTGATGGCGCCGGCCCACGAGGGGTTCCCCTCGCTGGCCGACGCCGTCTACGAGCGCCTGTGGAAGCGGATCGTCAACCTCGATTTCGAACCGGGCTCGCGCCTTTCGGAAGAAGTACTGGCGCGCGAACTCGGCGTTTCGCGCACCCCGGTGCGGGAAGCGCTGCTGCGGCTGGGCGAAGTCGGGCTGGTGCGGGTCAGCCCGCGCCGCGGGTTCGCCGTGCCCGAGGTCACCGCCGAGGATCTCGTCGAACTCTACGGTTTGCGGGCCGCGCTGGAAGCGTTCGGCGCGCGCATCGCCGCGCCGCTGCTGGCGGACGACGAGGTGGCCGTCCACCGGGAGCGGCAGCGGGAGGCCCACGAGCGCGCGGTCGCCGGTTCCCCGATGGCGGCAGAGCAGTTCTTCCGCGCCGACATCGCCCTGCACGAGATGCTGCAGCGGCGGGCCGGCAACCGGCGCTCGGCCCGCCTCGTCGCCGACGTCATGGGGCAACTCGCGGTGCGCTCGATGCGCGCGGCCCAGAACCCGGAGCAGCGGCTGCTGGCGATCGCAGAGCACAACCGCATCCTCGACGCGCTGGAAGCGCGGGACGCGGCGGCGGCGGCGGCCGCGATGGAGGCCCACGTGGAAGCGGTGAAGACGCGCTCGCTGGCGGACCTCGCGCCGGCCGAACCCGCCGGTGACGACAGCCGTGAGGAGGGCAACCGATGAGCGCCCGCGGCGTGGCCCTGCTCGACCGGCTGGGGCTGTTCGCGATCATCCTCGTGTTCTGGGCGATCTTCGTCGCCTTTGCCGAAGGGTTCCTCTCCGGCATCACCATCTTCGGCCTCAGCCGCTCGATCGCCATCACCGCCATCGTCGGCCTCGCCCAGATGGTCGTGCTCTCCATCGGCCAGATGAACCTCGCCGTCGGCGCGATCGGCGGCATGACCGCCGTCCTCTGCGGCTGGCTGATGCAGGTGGCCGCGCTGCCGACGTGGGCCGCCATCCCGGTCGCCCTGCTCGGCGCGGCGCTGGTCGGGTTGCTGAACGGCTGGCTGATCGCCCGCACCGGCATCAACTCGTTCGTGGTCACGCTCGGCATGGCCAGCGTCGTCACCGGTCTCGTCTTCATCCTGACCAAGGCCGAGGCGTTCCGTGACCTGCCCGAAGGCTTCACCCGCTTTGGCAAGATGCGCCTGTTCGAGGTCGGCTGGTTCCAGATCTCGCCGCTGTTCATCGTCGCGCTCGTGGCGACGGCGCTGGTGCTGCTGCTCTACCGCGGCACCGCGCTCGGCAAGCGGATGCTGGCGACCGGGGCCAACCAGCGAGCGGCGCAACTTTCCGGGGTGGACACCAACCGGGTGGTCGCGGTCACCCACGCGCTGTCCGGGCTGCTGGCCGGGTTGGCAGGGGTGCTGCTGGTCTCGCGGCTCGGCTCGGCGCTGCCCAGCATCGGGCAGGACTGGCTGCTGCCGTCGTTCGCCGCACCGATCGTCGGCGGCACGCTGCTGTCCGGCGGCGCGGTCTCGGTGATCGGCACCCTGCTCGGGGCGACGCTGGTGGAAAGCGTGTCGGTGGGGCTGCAATTGCTGAACGTGCCCTCGTTCTGGATCCAGTTGTTCGTCGGGCTGGTGCTGCTGCTGGCGGTGCTGCTCGACCGGGCGCGCGGCGTGGCGG
>JAFAEX010000076.1 GCA_023423795.1 Chloroflexota bacterium
GCCGCCGCTGGAGCGGCGCCGGGCAATGCCGGGCGCCGCCGATGCGCTGTGGTGACGTGTCCTGCTCAGTTCTGCTGGACGCAGTAGAGCCGCCATTGGCTGTTGCACGGATCGGAGTGGACGTAGGTCCAATCCTCGTCAACCTGGTTGGTTGCGCCGACCCGGCCGCTCGTCCCGCCGGTGCCGTTGGTCCAGTTGTTGCAGATCAGGCTCGGGTCGGTGGCGGAGGCGGTCCCGTCCGCGGAGACGTTGGTCCACGTCTCCGTGCTGTCCGCGATCAAGGCACCGGTTTCCGAGCGGTCGATCGGGACCCCGAGGATGCCGCCGGTCAACTCGGCCCAGTTCCGAGCAATCCGGAGCCCGTCGGTCCGCAAGTATTCGCCGGGCGACTGGTAGAGCCGGTCGGCGGGCGCGGTGGTGTCGTCCGCGATCCATGCCAGGTAGGTTCCCGTCAGGCCCGCTTCGGCGGCGCGCTGCTGGCAGATCGTGTCCGCCCCGGCGACGCCGCCGAGTTCGCCGGAGTGGGTGGTGCTGGTGGTGAAGATGGTGCACGGACCGCCCGCCCCGCAGCCTGCACACTCGCCGTTCACGCAGACGGTCCCCTCCGGGCAGTTGCCGCAGCACTGCGTCTTCGGAATGCAGGCGTGGCGGCAGCGCTTGTAGTTCCGCTTGCAGCGGCAACGTCCCTTGACGCAGGTCGCGTTGCCGCAGCAGCGCAACTTGCGCTTCTTGCACTTGTTCGGGACGCGGAGGCAGGCTTCGCCATCGACCTTGTCCGCGGCTACCGGTTCCCGCCCAAGCGCGGACGCCACGAGGGCCAGCGCGCCAGCGCCGACGCTGCCCCGCAGCCATCCCCGTCGCGACGTATCGGCCGCCAGGGCTCGCGCCAACCGATCGATGATCTCCGAGGACATCGTCGCTCCTTCCGACACCGGACGGCCGCATCCCATCGCCGCGCCACCGGGGCGTCCATCTCACGGCAGTGTGCTAGCACGGAAGGAAAGTCTACCAATTGATGCGGCACGGGGCTGTCGCCAATCGGTCCACGTCATGGGTCCGATCGTGACCGGCGCGCGTGCGGCGGGTCGGGTATCCTTCCGCCTTCCCGGCAAGGCCGCTCCGGCATCCGCCTCGACCGATCCCGCTACGGCAGCCCGGTACATGTAGGCGGGGTGCTTGCGCTCCGCGGACACGGCAGCGCCGGTGGCGGGGTGGCCACCGGCGTCGCCGCCTGCTGTACGGGTTGCTCGCCGGGCGGAAGCCGGAGTGCGCCGAGGCCGTTACGGGCGAGCGGCGGACCCGCTCCAGCAGCCGTAGGTCCAGCAGTAGCTCGGCAGCGCCTCGCAGGCGATGCCGTCCTTGTCGTCGTCCAGCCAGTGCGGGTCGTTCCACGGGCCGCCGCTCTGGACGTAGACGTTCTGCGCTTCTTCCTGCCAGGTGAAGTCGGAGCAGTTGTAGATGTTCTGCGCTCCGGCCGGCAGGGCGGGCGCGGCGAACGCGGCGGCGAGGGCGAACGAAGCGGCGGCGAAACCGAGGGCGGCGACGCGGTTCATGGGCTGAGCGTTCCTTTCGCGGGCGTATCCGTGCGAACCGTTGGACACCGGGGGGTGGCCCGGCCGCCGGCGTGGCGGCCGGGCAGGGGGGTTACGACTTGGCGGAGCGGGCGTCGGCCTCGCTCCCGGTGGGCGCGGCGGGGCCGCGATCCCGGCCCTTGCGCCACCGCTCGTTGTCCTGCATCGCCTGCTTGCGGGTCGTCTCGCCGAGTGGCCCCTCGACTGAGGCGAGGGCCTGCGTTGCGTGCCGAAGATGCCTGATCCGGTCCGATGCCGGCGCCGCATCGAAACTCGCCACCGCGCCGCGCATCGCGTGTCGCGACTCCTCGTAGCGGCCCTGCCGGTCCAGTTCCAGCGCGCGGCGGCGCTCGGCGGCGGCGGTGTGGATCGCCAGCGCCTCGCGCACCCGGTCGTCGGCGATCGCCCGTTCGACCGCCGCCGCGTCGCCGAGGGTCAGCGCCGGCAGGTCCACCGCGCCGCCCCGGCGGGCGTCGGCGGCGGGGTCGGTCCACCCGGCCGAAACGGCGACCGGCAGTTCGTCGCCGACGCGGCCGCCCTTGACCGGCAGCCGGAAGACGAGTTCCAGCTCCTCGCCGGCCGGCACGTCGCCCAGCGACACCGTCCAGGTGCGGCCCCGGCGCTCGCCCGGGAACGCGCTGACCGGCTCGGCGTGCAGCCCCTCGGGCAGGGTGACCGTGACGGTGAGGCCGATGGCGACCGTCCGCAGCAACTCCTGCAATTCCTGCTCGAAGAAGCCGCGCAGCTGCTCGGGCCGTTCGATGAAGGCGAAGTTGCCACCGCCGGCCTCGGCCATCGCCGAGAGCAGGAACTCGTCGAACCCGAGCCCGACGCCGAGGGTGGTCGTGGAGATGCCGCGCCGGCGCAGTTGATTTGCCTCGCGGCCGAGGCGGGCCGGATCGACGATGCCGTCGTTGGCCTGCCCGTCGGTCAGCAGCACCGCGCGGCGGGTGCGCGCCTTGGCGTCATCGGCCTCCTGCCCGGTCGCCAGTTCGCGGCAACCGGTGAGCCAGCCGCCGGAAAGGTTGGTGCCGCCGCGGGCGTCCACCCCCGGCAGCGCCATGCGGATGGCGGCCTTGGCGCGCGGGGTCGCGGCGGCGAGCGCCTGCACCACGTCCACCTCGTTGTCGAAAACCACCAGCGCGACCCGGTCCTCGTCGCGCAGCAGGCCGCAGGCGACGTCCACCGCCTGCTTCACCAATTCGATCTTCGGGCCGCTCATCGAACCGGAGCGGTCCAGCACGAAGGCCACGTCGGTCGGCGTGCGCCGGCCGCGCGGCGGGTCGGCCGGGGCAACGACGCGGACGAGCAGGGCGGCCTCACCGTCCGGCGCGGCGACGGCGCGCTCCCAGGCGGCGCTGACGACGATCCCGGCCGGGGCGGGGCGGCTGCCGTCGATGTAAACAGACATGACGTTAATCCTCCACTGTCATTACGTGATACCGAAAAACGGCAAACCGGTTCCGTACCGCGCCCGAACCGGTCGGGTCGCGGCAGCGTCGCGCGCCGCCCCTGCGACGGGCGGCCAGCCCTCCTGGTTGTTGGATCAGTCACCCGCCGCGCGCCGCGGCGGTCATGGGGACGGTCGCTCCCCCGGGATTACGCGCGGCTCCGTCGCCGCGTCACGCGAAGACCCGCCGCGCCTGGCGCACCAGCCAATCGACCTTGTCGCGCACGCGCTCGTAGACCTCCTCGCTGACCATCAGGTCCACCCCCGGACCGATGACGATCCGCCGCCACCGCTCCGGTTCGGGGTCCGCCTCTACCTCCACCACCCGCGTCGTCGTGCCCTGCGGCGCGACCATGGACGCCGCCGGGGGCATCGCCCGCCGTATCACCGGTGTGGGCGCTTCGGACGGCGCCATCGCGTCCGGCTCCCCGGCATCCCATTGCGCAGCGTCGCCCGCCGACCAGTCTCCCCCCCAATCGATGTCGTCGCGCGGCTCCGCATGTTGCCGCCGGAACGGGATCGGGGCCGATTCCCGCAGCGCGCGCGGCCGTTGCCGCTCCAGCACCCGGTCGATGTAACGCAGCGCGCTCGAAGCCTGCTTCGTGCCGCCCTGCAACGACTCCCAGGTCGCGGCGTCGAACAGCGCCGCGTCCTCCAGGTCCAGCAACCCCGCGACCGCCTCGTCCGGCACGCCCTCCAACCGGCGCCGGATCTCCTTCAGCGGCAGGTAGGCGTCCTTCAGCCGCGCGATCAGGCGCAGCCGCCGCAGGTGGTTCGGCGTGTAGAAACTGGCCGGACCCGACCCCATCGGCGCAGGCAGCAGCCCTTCCGCTATGTAGTAGCGGACGGTCCTCACCGACACCCCGGCGGCGTCGGTCAACTCCTGCAGGCTGAGCCGTTCGGGAATGGCCATCGGGTCCTCGGTGCTGGCGAGCGCTCCTCCTCCGGGCCGGTCGCCCCTGCCGAAAGGATCACCCAACCCCCCGACGCCCGTATCGTAACAGCATTGCTGTCACGTGTCAAGACGGCATCGCTGTCACGACGGACGAACTGTCACGATCGCCCCGAGCGGGCACGGCGGCCCGGCGGCGGTTCCCGACGGGCGGCGACGGAGCGGCTCACCGCGCGGCACGGGCCACCAGCGCCCGCTTCTTCCGCAGCGCGAACACGAGGATCGCGGCGTGCGCGGCGACGGCGACCAGCGCCGCCACGGCGTTGGCGGGCAACGGGTCGGCCAACCGCCGGGAGAGGATTACCGCCACCGCCCCGCCCCACGGCAGGAACAGCAGCGCCGCCGTGGCCAACCCCGGGTTGCCGGCCCGCTCGCGCAGCGCGCCGCCGACATGGATCGCGCCGTTGACCAGCGCCAGCCAGGCGGGAACCAGCAGGAATCCCGGCCAGGCGAAACGCGCCAGCAGCAGCGCGGCGAGCGACAGCACCCAGACCCCGAGCACGTTGATCCAGAACGCGGAAACACCCGTCAGCACCGGCAGCCCGCCGCCGACCGTCGCGTCGAACCACGCGATGAAGCGGCCGTGGCCGTGCTCCTCGTACTGGTGGAGCATGTAGACCGGCAGCAGCGACGCCGCCAGCACCACCGGCGCGGTCTCCGCGCTCCACAGCGCCGCCAGCAGCGTCAGGGTGACAGGCGCGCAAACGAGCCCCACCCGCGGCCAGTTGGCGACGAACCACGCGCCCACCCGCTCTTCCCCGGCCATCGCTCCCCCGCCAGTGCGCCCGCCCGGCCAACCGTGCCCGGTCCGTTTTCGCTCCGGTTGGCCCCGCCCGGCCGGCGGATGACCGCGAAAGGATGGTACGCGGACTGCGGGGCTGGCCGCACCGGGCGCCTGGCGCGGGCTGGCGCATCCTCGTTGACGATCGCCCATGCTCCGGGCCCGCACACGCGCGCCGAGCGCCGTCGGGAACATCCCGGCCGCAACCGCCGTCGCCTGTGCCGGAACCGCGAGGGTGGCGAGCGCATCCCGCCGCACCGGGATGCGGACCGTCGCAACGGCCGGAGCGGCGCCCGCGATTCGGAAAGGACCCCGTTTCGATGCACGCCACCTCGACCCGGCGCACCCGCCGCCGCCTGCTCGGCCACGCGCTCGCCGCCGGCAGCGCGCTCGCCGCCGCGCCGTGGATCGCCCACGCGCAGGAAGCGTCCGCAACGCGCTCCACCGCGACGCCAACGGCGGGCAACGAGCCCGAGGCGCTCTTCGCCGAACTCGACGCGTTCATTGCCCGCCGGATGGGCGAACTGGGCGTGCCCGGCGCCGCCGTCGGCGTCATCGCCGGCGACCGCGAGCACGCGGCCGGCTTCGGCGTCACCAACGTCGATCATCCGCTGCCGGTGGATACCGACACCCTTTTCCAGATCGGATCGACCACCAAGACGTTCACCGGCACCGCCATCATGCGGCTGGTCGAAAGGGGCACGCTCGACCTCGACGCTCCGGTGCGGGAGTACCTGCCGGAGTTCCGCGTCGCCGATCCCGAGGTTTCGGCCGGGGTGCGGTTGCGCCACCTGCTGACGCATACCGCCGGTTGGCAGGACGCCGGCATCGTGGAGACGGGTGACGGCGACGACGCCCTCGCCCGCCTCGTCGCCGGGATGGCGGATCGGCATCAGGTCGCACCGCCGGGAGAACACCTCAGTTACTCCAACGATGGGCTCGCGCTCGCTGGGCGGGTCGTCGAGGCCGTCACCGGCCAGACCTACGAAGCGGCGATTTCCGACCTTGTGCTGGAACCGCTGGGCATGGAGCAGGCCTCGTTCTTCCCCGAGGAGTTCATGACCGAGGCGTTCGCGGTCGGTCACGCCACGCCGCCGGGCGATCCGGAGGCCCCGCCGTTCGTCGCCCAGCCGTGGGGCTTGCCCCGGGCAGCGAACCCGGCCGGCGGGCTCGTGTCGATCGCCGCCCAGCAACTGCGCTACGCGCGGTTCCACCTCGGCGAAGGCACGGCCAACGGCGAGCGGCTGCTGAGCGCGGAGGGGATGCGGAGGATGCGGACCCCGCTCGGACCCGGCGGCACGCTGCCGACGCAGGTCTCCCCGATCGACGCCATCGGCGTCACCTGGCAATTGCGCCGGCGGGGCGGCGTGGACGTCGTGTCCCACTCCGGCGGCACGCTCGGCCAGATGTCGCGCTTCGACCTCGTGCCGGAGCGCGGGTTCGCGCTGGCGGTGCTGACCAATTCGCAGACGGGGCTGCGGCTGCACGACGAAGTCGCGGGCCTGGCGTTCGAGCGGTTCCTCGGGATTTCCTCGGAGGAGCGAACCGTGGTGGACATCGACCCGGCGCGGTTCGGCGAGTTCGTGGGCGACTACGCGCTGCCGAATGGCGCGCAGACGATCCGCGTCCACCAGGACGGCGGCGGGCTGGCCATCGAGGTGAACGCCGCCGGGGAGCCGCTGCTGTCGTCGCCGGTGCGCTTCCTCGGCGAGGATCTGGTCGAGACGGACTATTACTGGACGCAGGCGCTGGGCGACTTCGTGCGCGACGACGGCGGGGAGGTCGCCTGGTTCCGCTACTTCGGGCGGCTCGTCCCCCGCACGGCGTAAGGGCGCGTCCCGGAACCGCCTGCCCGTCGCCCTCCCGCGTTCGCTCGCGGTTCCGGCGCCGAATCCTCCCCGACGAACGACGAACGGAATCCCGCACCGATCGGCCGGGTTTCGTATCGGCCGTTCCCACCCCACCAGCGGCGCGATCCGGCGCAATGGTGCCCTGCACAACCGCGCGTTCGCCGCTCTTGGCATGTGAGCGCGTTGAATAGCCGGATTCGCGATACTGGCTCCCGCAGCGATGGGAGAAGGCAAGCGATGACCGAACCGACCCGAACCGCGCGCATCGGCGACTACCTGATCGAGCGGTTGGCCGCCCACGGCGTCGGCCACGTCTTCGGCGTGCCCGGGGACTTCGTCCTCACGTTCATGTCCCACATCGTCGAACCGGGCGGGCCGCTGGCGCTGGTCAACACCTGCGACGAGCAGGGCGCCGGGTTCGCCGCCGACGCCTACGCCCGCGTGCGCGGACTGGGCGCCGTCTGCGTCACCTTCGGCGTCGGCGGCCTGAAGATCGCCAACACCACCGGGCAGGCGTACGCCGAGGAATCCCCGGTCGTCGTCGTCTCCGGCGCGCCGGGCGTGGGCGAGCGCACCCGCCACCCAATGCTCCATCACAAGATCCGCCGGTTTGCCGACCAGTTCCACGTCTTCGAGCGGCTGACCGCGGCGCAGGCGGTGCTGGACGACCCGGAAACCGCCGCCCGCGAGATCGACCGCGTGCTGGAAACGGCGTTGCGCGCGAAGCGGCCGGTCTACCTCGAACTGCCGCGCGACATGGTGGACGTCGAAGTCGATATCGTCCCCCGCCCGGCGCGGCAGGACCCGCCGAGCGATCCCAACAGCCTCGCCGCCGCGCTGGCCGAAGCGACCGGCCGGCTGCGGGCGGCGAAGCAGCCGGTGCTGGTGCTGGGCGTCGAGGCGCAGCGGTTCGGGCTGGTGGACGAGGTGCTGCGCTTCGTCGAGGAGACCGGCATCCCGGTGGCGGAGACGCTGCTCGGCAAGAGCGCGATCGACAGCGACCACCCGCGCTACATCGGGGTGTACGCCGGCAAGATGGGGCAGGAGCGGACCTGGCGCTACGTCGAGGGCAGCGATTGCCTGATCTTGCTCGGCACCGCGCTGACCGACCTCGAACTCGGCGGCTTCACCGCCGAACTGGACCCCGCCCGCTGCATCCACGCCACCCGCGGCCGGTTGGCGATCGGCTACCACCTGTACGAGCACGTCGAGATGGGCGATTTCGTGCGCGGGCTGGCCGAGGCCGGGCTGCCGCAGTGCCCCGCGCCGGACGCGCCGTTCGCGCCAAAGGCCGCGCCGCTGCCGCCGCTGGACCCGGCGACGCCGATCACCGTCGAGCGGCTGCTCGCGCGGATTGCCGGCTGCCTGACCCCGGGCGTGGTGGTCATCGCCGATCCGGGCGACGCGTTGTTCGCGGCGGCCGACCTGCCCATCCGGCGCGGCAGCGGGTTCCTCTCGCCGGCCTACTACGCCTCGCTGGGGTTCGCGGTGCCCGCCAGCATCGGCGTCGGGCTGGCCGAACCGGGGCTGCGCCCGCTGGTGCTGGTGGGCGACGGCGCGTTCCAGATGACCGGGCAGGAACTCTCCACCGCCGCCCGCTTCGGCGTTGCGCCGGTGGTCGTCGTGCTCAACAACGACGGCTACGGCACCGAACGCTTCATCACCGACGGTTCGTTCAACGATGTCCTGCGCTGGGAGTATTCGAAACTCCCCGACCTGCTGGGCGCGGGAACCGGCTACCGGGTCGAAACCGACGGCGACCTCGAAGCGGCGCTCGCCGCCGCCTTCGCCGACACCTCCGGCTACTCCATCCTCGACGTCCGCCTCGACCGCTTCGACGTCTCCGCCGGCCTGCGCCGGCTAACGGAGCGGCTGCGGTAGACGAGTGCCGAGTGCCGAGAATGGCAGGGGGGAGCCCTGCAAGCGCCGGCCATCGCATCAGGTTCGGTGGCGCGGAATCGGCGCGAGCCGCGATGACGTCGAAGCCGGGTATCATCACGAGCGGAACGGCGCGCGCGGGCACGCACATCCGCGCCGCCGAGGAGCCTGGGACCGATGGACTCCACGCGGCCGCCGCTGGCCGACGAAGACATCCTGGATGTCGCTGCCGGCATGCCGCCGATGAGCGGGCGCGAGGTGGCGGCGTGCGCCGCCCGCATCCCGGAGTGGACCGTCGTCGAGCGCCGCGAGGTGATGCGGCTGGAGCGCGTTTTCCAAACGCCGAACTGGCAGGCGGGACTCGACTTCGCCACCCGGATCGGCGCGCTCGCCGCCGAGGCCAACCATCACCCGGCCATCCTGCTCGAATGGGGCCGGGTCACGGTCACGTGGTGGACACTGCGGGTGCGCGGCCTGCACCGCAACGACTTCGTGATGGCCGCCCGAACGGACCGACTCTGGGAATCCGTCTCCTGGAAACCCTCGAACACCGCGCGTCGCCCGACCTTCGACGGCCCCGTCGACTGATCCGCGCTCAGCCGAGGTCCGGTTCGGCGAACACCGCCGCAACCGAAAATGCGGCATCGGGCAGCAGGCCCGAGCGCATGACGTCCTCGCCCGAACCGCTCCAGGCGTGGCGCAGCACCTCCCCGTCGAGCGCGAGGATCTCGACCGTCCGCGCGTCGGGATCGACCAGCCAGTATTCGCGCACGACCGCCCACCCGTAGAGCGCCCGTTTGGTCAGGCCGTCGTGACCGCGCGTCGAGGGCGAGAGGACTTCCACCACGAAGTCGGGAGCGCCTTCGATCCCGCGCTGGCTGCGCACGGTTGCCCCGCCGCGAACACAGGCCAGGAGGTCGGGTTGCACCGGGTTTGCCCCGGCGAAGAACACGTCGAGCGGAGCCGTGAACCACTCCATGCGCCGGGCCGCGAAGATCGGCAGGAGGAGGGCGATCAGGTTGCGCACGCTCACCGCGTGCGGCGAAGACGGTCCCGTCATCTCCCAGAGCACCCCTTCGACGATTTCGTAGCGCCGGCCGTCCTCCGGCATCGCCAGCAGGTCCTCGTAGGTCCAGAAACCCGGTTCCGGTCGCCGCATCGCCATCGCAGTCGCCTCCCGCACGCCGCGAGTACAGGTCCGGCCAACGCGAAGGGGGTGGCCAAACCGCCACCCCCTGCACCCGATCGACGTTCGGCGCCGCTTCGCGTCTCACGTCTCACGTCTCTCGTCCCGGAGCCTAGTACACCTCGAGGTAGCGGTCCCGCTCCCAGCCGGTGACGTGCTTGCGGAACGCGTCCCACTCCGCCGTCTGCGCTTCGGTCAGCTTCTCGAACGAGTGGTCGCCGAGGGCCTCGCGCACGGTCGGGTCGGCCTGCATCTCGGCGACCGCCTCGCCGAGCGTGGCCGGCAGCGTCGGGATGTTGCGCCGCTTCAGGTCTTCGTCGCTGAAGTGGTAGAGGTTCTCCTCCACCGGCTCCGGCAGCTCCAGCTCGTTGACGATGCCGTCGATGCCGGCCGCCAGCATCGCCGCGAACGCGAGGTACGGGTTGCAGGACGGGTCCGGGCAACGCAACTCGACGCGGGTCGCCTTGGTCTGGCCGGAGCGGATCCGCGGCACGCGGACCAGCGCCGAGCGGTTGGTGCGCGCCCACGCGACGTAGACGGGGGCCTCGTAGCCGGGGACCAGCCGCCGGTAGGAGTTGACCAGCGGCGCGATCACGCCGCACAGCCCGCGCGCGTGCTTCAGCTGGCCAGCGATGAAGTGCTTGGCGACCTGCGACAGCCCGTACGGGTCGTCCTCGTCGGCAAAGGCGTTGCCGGGGCGGTCGATGAAGCCGAAGCTCTGGTGCACGTGCATCCCGGAGCCGTTGATGCCCTCGACCGGCTTCGGCATGAAGGTGGCGTGCAGCCCGTGGGAGGCGGCGACCGCCTTCAGCACGTACTTGAAGGTGGTGGCGCGGTCGGCCGTCAGCAGCGCATCGCCGTACTCGAAGTCGATCTCGTGCTGGCCGGTGGCGACCTCGTGGTGGCTGGCCTCGACCTCGATCCCCATGTCGCCGAGGGCCTTCACCATGTCCTTGCGGACGGAGTAGCCGAGGTCGGTGGAAAAGTCGAAGTAGCCGGCGCCGTCGTGCGGCATGGCGGCGATGTCGGACCCGTTCTTCTGGAACAGGAAGAATTCGAGTTCCGGCCCGGTCTTGTAGGTGTAGCCCAGGGCGGCCAGGCGCTCGAGCTGGCGGAGCAGCACGTTGCGCGGATCGCCGGCGAACGGGGTGTCGTCCGGGTTGTGCACCCAGCAGACGACGCGGGCGGTCGCATGGTCGCCGCTGGTCCACGGGAGCACCGAGAAGGTGGACAGGTCCGGCAGCAGGTACATGTCCGATTCGGCGATGCGGGTGAACCCGGCGATCGACGACCCGTCGATCCACTGCCCGCGGTCGATGACCCGCTCGAAAATCGCGGCCGGGATCGTGACGCTCTTGACGATGCCCATCACGTCGGTGAACTGGAGGTCGATGAACTCGACGCCGGTCCGCGCGGCCTCCGCCAGGACCTCTTCCTTGCTCGGGCTCTTGCCGAGGATCGCCTCGCGATCGATTGCCGCCACCATCCGCTGGCTCCCTTCCCACGCCCGCGCGACGCCACCGCCCGGGGCCGTCCCCGAACCTCACCGCGCCCGCTCCGCCGGTATGCCGGAAAACCTAGTGCCTCCAGGGGCAGCCGTCATCGTGCGGGCCGCTGCGCTTCACCCCCGTCGATCGTGCAAATTGCACAAACGGCGACCCGGCGAAACCGGGACGGCGCCTGCGGCGTTTCAATCGACGAACACCGCCGCTTGCCGCCGCATCGGGACTCCCGGTGCCGGCGCGGGCGTGACGCGATCCGCGACGGCTCCGTATCATCGGGAATGATCCGCAGCCCGCCGCACGGGAGGTTTTCGTCGATGCGCGCCATTCGCCACTCCGCCGCCCTCGCCCTGGGCGGCCTGCTCGCCCTCGCGGCCACGCCGGCCGTGCTCGCCGATCCGAATTCGGGCGGGGACGGCAACGCCTACGAGGTCGCGGTCGGCGTCGAGGCCGGAGATATCGACTACAACGACACGCCGCAGGCGCCGGACCAGGGGACCACCGTCTCCGTCGGCGGCGACAGCAACCTCGGCGTACCGCAGCCGGAACTGGGGCGCGTCCCCGCCACCGGCAGCGACGGCTTCTTCTCGATCGACCTCTCCGGCCCGCAGCCGGGCGTCGTGCTGGACAACCCGCCGGCCCCGGCCCCGGCAGCGTCCAGCGCCCCGGCGGACGGCAGCGCTCCGCCGACCGACGGGTCCGCCGACGCGGCCCCGGCCGAAGGCAGCGCCGAGGCCGCGCCCGCCGAGGGCGAAGCGCCGGCGGCGCCGACCTGCGCCGACTACCCGTCGTGGTACGACGCCCAGCTCGCGCTGGAATCGACCGCCGACGCGGCGCTCGCCTCCTCGCTGGACCCGGACGGCAACGGCATCGCCTGCGAAGACGCGATGTCCTGACCGGCACCGACGCCAACCAACGTGCCCACGGAGCGGGGCGGGCCGGCAGCGGCCCGCCCCGCTCCGCGTTCGCCGAAAGGGTATCGCCTGGTTGCCCGTATACACGTTGCGTGACCGCAGGGCACGGGGGAACGAGATCGTGATGGGGAGGGACCGGGAGATGCACCGCCGACTGACCGCCGCGCTGCTGCTGGCCGCGCTCGCGCTGCCGGCCGGCGTGGCCGCCCAGCCAACGCCGCCGGTGACCACCGAGGTGAGCGCCGGCACCGCCAGCGACAGCGCCGTCGGCACCGACGGCAACGCGACCGGGCGGGACCGGGGCACCCGTGCCCCAACTTCCACCGGGCCGACGCTGCCGGCCTTGCCCGGCGCCCCGGTCACGACCACCACGCCGCCGAGCGCGCTCGCCCCGACCGTGACCGAATCGACCACGAACCCGACCGGCAGCACGATCGCGCCACCCAGCGACGACGCGCCGCCTCCGGGCTCCGGCCGCGGCAACCGCGGCAACGCCGGATCGGACGGCTCCAGCGCCGCCGGCGCCGGCTCCGGCCGCCCGACCATCGGCGAGCCCGAACCCACCTCGACTCCAGCCCCGGCCCCGGCTCCGGCCGACGACGCCGCCCCGGCCGGCGACGACGCGCCCGCTTCCGAC